>NZ_JBINJY010000012.1:0-84369 GCF_043951805.1 Companilactobacillus sp. FL22-1 | reverse complement strand
AATAATTCATTAACTTAATATCTAGTTTTGAAGGTACGAGTATCATACAGTGTAGTGACGATAGTGAGAAGGATACACCTGTTCCCATGCCGAACACAGAAGTTAAGCTTCTCCGCGTCGAAAGTAGTTGGTGGGAAACTACCCGCGAGGATAGAGAGTCGCTACGCTGTCTCATGATGGAGGATTAGCTCAGCTGGGAGAGCATCTGCCTTACAAGCAGGAGGTCACAGGTTCGATCCCTGTATCCTCCATATCATGAGCCGTTAGCTCAGTTGGTAGAGCATCTGACTTTTAATCAGAGGGTCGACAGTTCGAACCTGTCACGGCTCATTTGCAACATATATACACACCATGCGGGTGTGGCGGAATTGGCAGACGCGCTAGATTTAGGTTCTAGTGTCCATTGGACATGAAGGTTCAAGTCCTTTCACCCGTATTCAATATTGTTGTTGCAATATTGATTTTCATTTAGTAAAATATGAAAGTATCGTTTTATGCCGACTTAGCTCAGTTGGCAGAGCACCTGTCTTGTAAACAGGGGGTCGGAGGTTCGAATCCTCTAGTCGGCATAATGCGGAAGTAGTTCAGTGGTAGAACATCACCTTGCCATGGTGGGGGTCGCGGGTTCGAATCCCGTCTTCCGCTTTCATTATAGTAACGCCGGGGTGGCGGAACTGGCAGACGCACAGGACTTAAAATCCTGCGGTAAGTAATTACCGTACCGGTTCGATTCCGGTCCTCGGCACTATAATGAATATGCACCTATAGCGCAATTGGATAGAGTGTCTGACTACGAATCAGAAGGTTGTAGGTTCGACTCCTACTAGGTGCATTAGTTTTTTCGGGAAGTGGCTCAGCTTGGTAGAGCACCTGGTTTGGGACCAGGGGGTCGCAGGTTCGAATCCTGTCTTCCCGATAGGCAATATTGATTGCCAGCTTTAAAAAAACCCATTTTTTGGCGGTGTAGCTCAGCTGGCTAGAGCGTCCGGTTCATACCCGGGAGGTCGGGGGTTCGATCCCCTCCGCCGCTATTCATTCCGGACCTTTAGCTCAGTTGGTTAGAGCAAACGGCTCATAACCGTTCGGTCGTAGGTTCGAGTCCTACAAGGTCCATCATTGCACGGACCTTGCATTTTATTAATGTTATCGCGGGATGGAGCAGTCTGGTAGCTCGTCGGGCTCATAACCCGAAGGTCGTAGGTTCAAATCCTGCTCCCGCAATTAGTTTTATTAAGAATTAAAATTTGGTTCCTTGGTCTAGTTGGTTAGGACGCCTGCCTGTCACGCAGGAGATCGCGGGTTCGATTCCCGCAGGGACCGTTAGCAAATCGATATGTTTGCTAGGTAGAAGTAGTCGTCAGGTATTATGCGGGTGTAGTTTAGTGGTAAAACCACAGCCTTCCAAGCTGTTGTCGCGAGTTCGATTCTCGTCACCCGCTTTGCCACTTTTATGGGCCTATAGCTCAGCTGGTTTAGAGCGCACGCCTGATAAGCGTGAGGTCGATGGTTCAAGTCCATTTAGGCCCACTATATCTGGAGAAGTACTCAAGTGGCTGAAGAGGCGCCCCTGCTAAGGGTGTAGGTCGCGTAAGCGGCGCGAGGGTTCAAATCCCTCCTTCTCCGTAGATATGACCCCTTGGTCAAGTGGTTAAGACACCGCCCTTTCACGGCGGTAACATGGGTTCAAATCCCGTAGGGGTCATTGATGTGAAAGCATCATTTAGTTATATAGATTTACTATTTAAGCAATGGAGGATTACCCAAGTCCGGCTTAAGGGAACGGTCTTGAAAACCGTCAGGTCGCGAAAGCGGCGCGTGGGTTCGAATCCCACATCCTCCTTAGTGGGTAACAGTTGATTTACTTTTTATTATCGCGGGATGGAGCAGTCTGGTAGCTCGTCGGGCTCATAACCCGAAGGTCGTAGGTTCAAATCCTGCTCCCGCAATTAGCTTCATTAAGAATTAAATTTGGTTCCTTGGTCTAGTTGGTTAGGACGCCTGCCTGTCACGCAGGAGATCGCGGGTTCGATTCCCGCAGGGACCGTTAAATGGCTCGGTAGCTCAGTTGGTAGAGCAATGGATTGAAGCTCCATGTGTCGGCGGTTCGATTCCGTCCCGCGCCATTTTGGAGGGGTAGCGAAGTCTGGCTAAACGCGGCGGACTGTAAATCCGCTCCTTCGGGTTCGGTGGTTCGAATCCACTCCCCTCCATATTAGGGATATAGTTTAAAGGTAGAACTACGGTCTCCAAAACCGTCGGTGTGGGTTCAATTCCTACTATCCCTGTTTCTACCTTTTATCATGGCGGTATTGGTGAAGTGGTTAACACACCGGTTTGTGGCACCGGCACACGTGGGTTCGACTCCCACATACCGCCCTTATTATTGGGTTATAGCCAAGCGGTAAGGCAGTGGACTTTGACTCCATCATGCGCTGGTTCGAATCCAGCTAACCCAATTGTTTTAAAATTGAATATGGCGGTATAGCCAAGTGGTAAGGCAGAGGTCTGCAAAACCTTCATCACCGGTTCAAATCCGGTTACCGCCTTTGGTTATGCTTAAGTAATCACGGTATTAATATGCCGGTGTGGCGGAATTGGCAGACGCGCAGGATTCAAAATCCTGTTCCCACTAGGGAGTATCGGTTCGACCCCGATCACCGGTATTAATTGGTTTTTCAAGCCTTTGCAAAATCAAATATCAGTTAGCTCTAATCGTTGTTATATCAGCGATTAGAGCTTTTTTTCTGTCTCAAAACCAATTACCAAGTGGTCTGGGTATTTGCATGCTTTTTTATAATTTTGCACATTTTCTGCACACCTTTTTACTTCAAAACTGAAAATCAAAAACTTTACTTTAGACTTTCAAATCAAGCTAATTATTTATCTTGGATAAAAGAATTTTGTCAGCCATCATCGAGACGACTTCTCGATTTAAGTATTTTTGATTGAGTCCAAGTTTAACTTGGTCAGCAGTGATTGATGTTTTACCATTGAGAAAACCTTCTACCGATATTTTTTGACCTTTTTTTAAGTGATAATTTGTTTGTCCGGTAACCAAAAAGTACTGATCACTACTCTTGATTGGAGCCAATAGGAGAGTGTATTCGTCAGTATTAGTTAAGGCGAGGTCTCTAATATAAAAGTTCTTTAAGGTCACATTCATAAATAAATCAACACTTTCATACTGTTCCATGGAAGTTAAGTCTAATTTATTTGATATGTCAGGATACTTATCAGAAGTCTTTTTTCTTTTTGTTTTAGAGGCTCTAACAGCCGTGCTAACGATGTTTTCGGCTTGGTTAGTATTACTGATGGAAATGTTTGATAAAAGCAATATACCGGTTAATAGAGCAATTTGTTTGCGATTCATAATCTCCCTCCTAAGATCTCTTTTGCCAAAGTATAAATCTAACTATGATGTCTATAGAAGAAAAATGAACAATTATAATTTGATAACTTTTAACTTTTTATTTATAGTGTGGTCAAATTACCATAATAAATTAAATTAAAAATCGTCAAAAACTTGTTTCTAAAAAAATTTCACTTTGTTATTATTACGACATAAAAATTACAAAGGAGATTATTTGATGAAACAGACTGCTACCTTACTGATTCAGACAGTTTATAAAGAGCTATCCAAAGGTCGAGTAGACAATTTTACGATCGTAGAATTAGCAAAATGTGCAGGGGTTAATCGGGGAACGATTTATTATAATTTTGAAACAATTGAAAATATTTATCAGGAAGTTTTTGAAAAGATTATCTTAAAAGAAATAACGACTAACAGTAATAGTTTTGAGGATTTGATCAAACATTTCATCGAATATGTAAATAATAATAAAATCTTTTGTTTAAATTTGTATTATCAAACGGCATTTACATTGCGACATGCTAATGTAATTGATTTATTGAATGACTTATTGGTGAAATATACTGATGAGCAAGAGGCAATCGTAAAGACAGAATTGATAACTGGTTATATTGGAATTATCGAGGGCTGGTTTAACACGGAATTATTGATTGACAGTTACATTATCCAGAAGCAATTATTGAAGTATCATGTTGGGACTAGTGAGTGATTTTGAACAGTTTTTAGAATATGTTCAAATTTGAACATTTTCAGAAAATTGTTTATATAAAAATGAAAGAAGGCTCGTTATTATAAAGAAGTAGTCAGGTCACTATGAAATATTTCATGGATCTAACTATTTCTAAAATTAAAATAAGGAGATTTACGGATAACAGCCTTAAATATTCGGCAATGATTCTGGACAAATCATTGCCTTTTTTACGTCTATATCAATCAAATTTGAGAAAAATTATAATTCATGTATTATATATATCGAGGTGAAAAAATGTTTAGATACGCAAAAGAAGACGATGCCGATCAGATATTACCGATATTATTTCAAATCTTCGATGAAATGGAATTAGATGTTTTTCAAGAAGTCGGCGATGAGAAAATGGCAGAAGTCATCAAAGAAGGATTTTTCCAACCAGGTTATCGTTACGGGATGGAAAATATCTTAGTCAACGAGCAAGAGGGAAAAATCGTTGCCATAATGGTCGGTTACCCTGAGGATCAAGAAGATGGTATTGACAAGCCGCTGATTAAAATTATGCATAAGCATGGAATCAAAGAGAAAAATCTCTTCAACGATAAGGAAGCTTGGCCAGGCGAATGGTATTTAGATTCATTCGCGGTCGCTCCTGACTATCAAGGCAAAGGAATCGGAACTAGAACGATGCAACATTTTATTGAAGTTGTGCGTGAACGTGGTGAGAAGATTCTAAGCTTGAACGTTGATGTAAATAATGATCCAGCCAAACATGTCTATGAAAAGACTGGCTTTAAGAAAGTTGGTCAATTGTATATTGGTAGTCACTTGTATGATCATATGCAATATGACTTAACTGTGAAAGACTAAATACTTCCCAAAATACTCTTGGAAAGTTAAAAACAAAACGTAACTTTTGAAGCATTATCTGATGATCTTAAAAGATCACTAGGTAATGCTTTTTTATTAGTCAAATAATATAAAAAATTTGAAATAGACTTTTAAATAATTGATTGAAATTAAGTCTATGAATCTTTATGCTGATAATATATTTAGCAATTCATGCCATAATAAAAAAATATTTTAAAAACTTGTCTAGGTTTAGCTGTAGGCTATGGCGCTGTTGGCAACTAACTTGTCTAGGTTTTTACGATTATCGCTTCGTCAAGCATGTGTAAGCGGTTACTAACTGTGGTAATCTAGGAATTGTTGGAGGGCATATGAAGAAATATCTGACAATATATCACGACTTATTAAATGATATTCAAATCAAAAAATATCGTTCTGGAGAGATTCTTCCCAGTAATCAACAACTAGTGATGCGTTATCGAGTATCCCGGGAAACGGTACGCAAGGCTATGCAACTGTTAGCTGACGAAGGTTATATTCAGACTATTCGGGGAAAAGGAAGTTTGGTATTAAGTAAGAAAAGATACTTGTTCCCCGTTTCCTCAATTAAAAGTTATAAAGAAATTGTCAATGATAGTGGTTTAAGTTCAGTCAATCGTATTTTAAGAATTCAAAACCATGTCTTAGTTCCAGAACGATTGCTTTTTGGATCACCGGCCATTTATGCCAATTTAGTTGTCCGTGAACGAATCGTTAACGGACTGCCCACGATTCTTGACTATGATTATGTTAGTGAAGAGGTAGTTAAGGAAATTCCGTTGACAGCAGCTCAAGATTCACTTTTTAAATATTTTGAGGATGAGCTAGGGTTGACGATTGACTACGCGGTCAAGCATCTTACGGTTGAAAGTGCTGATTACGATGACTGTGAAAATCTGAAAATTGAGCAGTCGATTCCGATAGTGGTCGTTCGTAGTGAAACTCATTTAACTGACAGTCGAATATTGTCATATACCGAATCACGACATCGTGCTGATAAGTTTAGCAGTGTCGAATTTGCACGAAGACACCATTAGTGTCAACTACATAAGGGGGTTGAATAATATGTCGAAAAAGAAGGATTACGCCGCTCTAGCATCAGAAATTATTGCTGGTGTTGGGGGAGTCGAAAATATTAACAAAGTTATCCACTGTATTTCTCGTTTGAGATTTTATCTAAAAGATGAAAAAAAGGCCCAAACAGAAAAGATTACAGCTTTAGATGGTGTTGCCGGTGCTTTATATAATGCGGGTTTGGGACAGTATCAAGTTGTAATTGGACCAGCCGTTACTGATGTTTACGATGAAGTTATCAAACAATTAGGTGCAGGTTTTGCGGACGATGATGCAACTAAATCAGCTGTTGCTGAAACTGAGGGAACAGAACAAAAAGCTGAACGTCCTAAGAACCTTTGGGGTTGGATTGCAAGAGGATTCCAAGTTTTAATTGGAACAATTACTGGCTCCATGATTCCAATCATTGGATTGTTAGCTGCATCTGGTATTTTGAAAGGATTCTTAACTTTATTTACATTCAACTTAAATTTGATCAACACTAAGTCGACAACTTATATCATTATTAATGCCATGGGCGATTCGGCCTTTTATTTCTTACCAATTTTGGTTGGATTCTCTGCTGCGAAACAATTGCGTTCAGATCCAATCGTTGTTGGAGCAATAGCAGGTGTCTTGGTACATCCAACTATTGCTGCACTCTGGGCTGCTCCTACTAAAGGGATGGCCACATTCTTAGGTATTCCAATGAATGCTGAATTCTTTGGTTTACCAATTCATATCCCACAGTATACATACTCAATTTTCCCAATTATCTTCGCTGCTTGGTTGGCAAGACCAGTAGGTAATTGGCTCAAGAAAGTTTTACCTTTGAGTCTTCGTTCCATTTTACAACCTTTATTTACACTCTTTATCGTTGCTACAGCGGTTTTAGTAGTTATGGGACCAGTTATTTCCTTGATTTCAAGTGCCTTGGCAACTCTAATCAATGCCTTAGTTACAACTAATGAAGCCATTGCTGGATTAGTAATCGGTGGTTTATATCAAGTGCTGGTTATCTTTGGTTTACACTGGATGGTCGTGCCAATTGTTTCAAACGATATCGCAATGACCGGACATTCAGTTTTGAATGCTTTGATCAACTTTACAATGATTGCTCAAGGTACTGGTGCTTTAGCCGTCTGGGTTAAGTCAAAACGTGCTGATATCAAAGGTTTGTCTTTAGCTGGTGCTCTATCAGGTTATGCCGGTGTTACTGAACCTGCAATGTATGGTATTAATTTGAAATATGGTCACGTCTTCTGGATGGCTAATATCGGTGGTGCTGTCGGTGGTTTAATCGCCGGATTGATGAAGATTGATATGTTTGGTTTCACAGGTTCATTGATCGGTTTCCCATCATTCTTCTCAAAGACAAATCCTAACAATATTTGGGCTTTCGTGATTGCTAGTGCGGCCACAATTGTTGTTTCCTTTATCTGTGTTTACTTTTGGGGTTACAGTGATGCTGACTTAGCAAAGGTTAAGGCTGCTCAAAAGAAGAATGTTTTCAAAGACGCAACTAAGTAAAAGGAGACTAATATCATGACAGAAGATTGGCAAATTGATTATCAAGATGTACCAACAGGCACTAAGTCATATGGACAAGAAGCACTCTTGACATTAGGCAATGGCTATCTTGGTTGGCGTGGTGCTTCGGTGACTAGTCGTTATAGTGAAGATCATTATCCAGGTCTTTATATTGCGGGTGTATTTAATCAAACCAGTACAACCGTCAATGGTCATCAAGTTATCAATGAAGATCTAGTTAATTTTCCCAATCCTCAGTTATTGAAATTAACGGTTAATAATGAATCGGTAATCATGCCTTATCAACAGAGACATGCTCAGTTGGATATGAAACATGGTTGTCTGATTGAAGAAACAACATTTTCACTCGGTGAAGGACACTTGTTTTTGAAGACGACGAAAGTATGTAATCCGGTGTCATATCATCAACTTGGTCTAAAGATTGAATTAAGCTTAGATTTTTCTGCACAAGTAAAAATCGAATTGATTATTGATGGGGCGATTCAGAATCAAAACGTTGCTCGGTATCGTAAATTCAATAGTCAAGAATTTCAATTAATTGCTGGTAATGGCAATATTTTACAAGGGCAAACTTTACAATCCCAAATAAGTTTTGCAATTGGGGCAAAGACAACTAGTAGCAAAGCTGACTTTAAGACATTACATTTGCCAGATAAAGTTATCGATCAAGCACAGGTCAATTTATCCAAAAATGAACCAATTACGATCGAACGGATCATGTCCGTGGCTACTAGTCATGAGTCAGCTGACTTTCTAGCAATAGTACAAAATGATTTGCAAGAGGGCAGTTATACAGATATTTATCAAACGAGTGTCAATCATTGGCAAGAATTTTGGCAAGATTCAGATGTTTTCTTAAAGTCGACTGAATCGGATATTCAAAAATTAGTTCGTTTGAATATTTTTCAGCTGCATCAGGCCGCTCAAAAGGAATCTAATCCAGACTTTGACGCCTCAGTGGGTTCGCGTGGTCTCACTGGTGAAGGTTACAGAGGACATATCTTTTGGGATGAATTGTTCTTGGTTCCTTATTATGCGGCTAATGATCCAGAAGCTGCCAAAGCTATAATCAAGTACCGAATTAAGCGTTTGAAAGCAGCTCAGAAAAATGCCGAGTTGCAAAGAGAAGCTGGCGCAATGTATCCTTGGCAATCTGCATCAGTTGGAGATGAACAAGCTCAGTTTATTCACTTCAACCTCTTGTCTAACACGTGGTATCCAGATAATTCACGTCTGCAACGGCATGTGTCTTTGGCGATTATCTACGATTTGTGGAGCTATACTCAAATAACTGGTAATAATGATTTGCTTTTGAACGGTGGCTTGGAGATGCTACTGGAAACAAGCAAGTTTTGGCTCAACAAAGTGCAATACGATGGCGAAAAGTATCATTTGTCGGGAGTTATGGGTCCAGATGAATTCCATGAAGCTTATCCAAATGCCAAGACTGGCGGTTTGTCGGATAATGCATATACTAATTTGATGTTAGCATGGTCTTTGTCGTGGCTTTTAAAACTACGTGATACTATGGCTAAAGATTTTGTCAAAATTGCTAAAAAGACTGATTTTACTGACAATCTGCTTGAAAAAGCTGTTGAAGTCAGCCATAAACTGGCACTTTATATAACTGAAGATGGAGTAATTGAACAATACAATCATTATTTTGCTTTGAAAGAGTTAGATTTACCGGCATACGCCAAAAAATATGGTGATATTCATCGGATCGACCGTATCTTAATTTCCGAAGGAAAAGTGGCTGATGATTATCAAGTCGATAAACAAGCTGATACTTTGATGATGGTATATAACCTTGGTATTAAGACCATGGCGCAAACGATTGAAAAGTTAGGTTATCATCTTCCAACTGAATGGTTATTACAGAATCGTGATTACTATTTGGCCAAGACTGTTCATGGTTCAACAGTTTCACGTCCAGTTTATGCTAGTGTCGATATGGCGATTAATGAATGTAATGCTGCTTGGGAAAAGTTAAAAGTGGCCATCAAGTCAGATTATGATGATATTCAAGGTGGGACCACGGCTGAGGGCATTCATACTGGCGTTATGGGAGCAATTCTAACCGTTATAACGCGTGACCTTGCCGGAGTTTATTGGTCAGATAAGATGTTGACAGTTGAACCAAAGCTACCAGACGAAGTGACTAATTTAGCTTTCAAACAGACCTATCAAGGTGTAAAGTATCATTTTACTTTGCAAAAGGATAAGTTGACGATTGAAGCTGATCAATCAACTTTAGTTAAGGTGATGGGAAAAACAGTTGAATTGTCGGCAAATGATCCTCAAATTTTTGGGATTGCTTAGTTTAGTTTCTGATAGTTTTATACTTGATCGTGTTAGTAGATTAATTCTACTGGCACGATTTTTTTTGATAATTTTAGTCACAAAAATACCTCCAAAGTCGTGATAACTTTGGAGGTATAGGTTAAGTTTTATTCGCATTTATTTTTAAAATTATTCAAATAGGACATTTTTGATTTCATTTCCAATTTATCCAAGTCAGTTTTTGGCGCCAATATCGGTAGTTTGATGTATTTATCCAAGAAAATTGCAAGAAGAGTTCCCATCGGTCCATCGTCCATATTTTCGAAGATCAATTCTAACCCAGGATGGCCCTGACTTAAAATAGTTGGTTGTACCTTCAAGATCTCTTGACCACCTTTGGTCACGTGGTAATCTGAATTGACTAAATCACCAACCACATTCCAATTGGCCTTGCTGAGGTAAACGTACTTCAAATCAATCATCGGTAGGGCGTTGATGGTAGCTTTTTCTTCGCCATTTATTTCAATGGAGTAAATCTTCAAAAAATTATTTTTTAATTTGATTTCACCAATTAACGTATTTAAGCGATTGTACAATTTGATCAAAAAAGGATTGTCTTTGTCACGAGAAGCAATAAAAGTGGTTTCCTTATTTTGATTTGCGATAACCAGAATATTACCAACAGCTAGATCTGCTTTTCGAATGTAGAGTTCCATTATTGACCCTGTTTCTGATTATCAGCGATAGTTTTCTCGATAATTTTAGCGACACCATCGTTGATATTACTGTCAGTTTCAACTTGAGCAAGTTCTTTAATGGCAGGGATGGCATTAGCCATAGCAACACCAGTTCCAGCATCGCGAATCATCGAATAATCATTGAGATTATCACCGATAGCCATAATTTCTTCTGGTAAAATATTCTTGTTGTCGGCGTATTGTAAAAGGGCAATTCCCTTTTGAGCATCAATACTATTAACTTCTACGTTATTTGGTGAAGAAGATGTGACGACGACGTCTTTAACCTTCTTAGTAATTTCTTTTTTTAATGGGGCGAGGACTTTATATTGGTGTTCATTGAAACCAATTAGCTTCATGATCTTGTAAGAATCATTATTAAGAATATTGTCAAAGCTATCAACAAAATTCATTGGCATCATTTTAACCCGTTCCTGGGTATCTTTTAAGGCTTGTTTGTAAGTGGTGCCAGGATTAAGTTTAACTAGCAAATTGGCTAAATTAGTTACTCGTGCTTCACGGTCGTTTGAAAAAATACCTTTATCAGTAACGATTTCAAAGTAGACATGATATTTATTAAAAATTTCGGTAACGGCTTTTTGAGATGATTTAGACAAGGGATTACTTGAGATCATCTGACCTTTGGTATCGAAAACTTCGGCTCCGTTTAAGGTTATGAAACCAGGGTGAACATGATTTTGTAAGAAAGGTTTGGCTTCACTTAACCCGCGGCCAGTAGCAATTAGAAATTCAATGCCATTTTTTTCGGCATCTTTAATTGCTTGAATATTGCGATCTGAAACTTCCATTTTTTCATTTAACAATGTGCCATCCATATCGGATGCAATCAATTTAATCATAAAGTTCCCTCCGAGTGCGTTATGCTATAAGTGAATGTTACCATATTTTAGGTGATTTATTTTAAAACAGGCAGGTGTAAATTTGAAAACCTTAATAAAAAATGATTGGCAAGAAGTGTTGAATGGAGAATTCGACAAGCCATATTATGAAGAATTACGAGAATTTTTGGTTAATGAATATAATACCCAAACGATATATCCAGAGATGCATAAGATATATCAAGCATTTGACTGGACACCATTTTCGGATACTAAGGTAGTTATCTTGGGACAAGATCCTTATCACGAACCTAATCAAGCCATCGGTTGTAGTTTTGCAGTTGCACCTGGTGTGACAATACCACCATCTCTGCGCAATATCTACAAAGAATTACAAGATGATGAGGGCTGTACTCCTGTCAATCACGGTTATCTAAAAGCTTGGGCTCAACAGGGTGTATTATTGTTGAACTCGGTTTTGACAGTTAGAAGAGGTCAAGCCAATTCGCATAAAGGACACGGTTGGGAAAAGTTGACTGACTATGCGATTCAAGCCTTATCAGAACGTGGTGGCGTGGTCTTCTTATTGTGGGGCAATGCTGCAAAAAGCAAAATTCCTTTAATTGATGAATCAAAAAATACGATTATTTCCTCGACCCATCCCAGTCCCTTCGCGGCTCGCTATGGATTCTTCGGTTCTAAGCCATTTTCTAGAGCAAATAAAGCGCTTTTAAACTATAATGAAGAAGTAATTAATTGGCAATTACCAGAACGTGCCGATGAAACGGAGGAAAAGTAATGGATTTATTTGAAAGCCTAAAAAGTAAAATTGACGGGAAAAATTTAACAATTGTTTTCCCAGAAGGTGAAGAACCTAGAATCTTGGGGGCCGCAACTCGACTAAAGAAAGAAAACATTCTCCAACCAATTTTAATTGGGAATGAAACTGAAATTAACAAAATTGCAGACGAAAAGTCATTTGATTTAACTGGTATTGAAATTATTGATCCTAAGAATTATGCCGATTTTGACACGATGGTGGATAAATTTGTTGAACGTCGTAAAGGTAAAAACACCAAAGAACAAGCTGAAACAATGTTACTAGACAGCAATTACTTTGGTACCATGTTAGTTTATCTTGATAAAGCTGATGGAATGGTATCTGGAGCAATTCATTCAACTGGTGATACTGTTAGACCTGCTTTGCAAATTGTTAAGACTGCACCAGGCAATTCTCGTATCAGTGGTTCTTTCATTGTGCAAAAAGGCGACGAAAGATATCTATTTGCCGATTGTGCAATCAATATTAACCCTAATGCTCAAGAATTAGCTGAAATTGCTGTGCAAACGGCTAATAATGCTCAACTATTCGATATCGACCCTAAAGTTGCTATGTTAAGCTTTTCAACTAAGGGTAGCGCTAAGAGCGATGAAGTAACTAAAGTAGCTCAAGCTACAAAGATTGCTCAAGAATTAGCACCAGATTTGCCATTAGATGGTGAACTTCAATTTGATGCGGCCTTTGTACCAACTGTTGCTGCTCAAAAAGCTCCGGGCTCAAATGTTGCCGGACATGCAAATGTTTTTGTCTTCCCAGAACTTCAATCTGGTAATATCGGGGTTAAAATTGCCCAAAGATTCGGTGGCTTTGAAGCCATCGGACCTGTTTTACAAGGACTTGCTAAGCCAATTTCTGACTTATCACGTGGCTGTGTTGAAGAAGATGTCTATAAGTCAGCAATTCTAACTGCTGCTTTAGCACTTTAGAATTAAGGAGGAACCATGCCTGAATATCAATTAACAACGAACTCATATGAAGAAACTGAAAAATTGGGCGAAAAGATTGCCGCTTTGTTGCAGCCAGGGGATGTCATTGTTTTAAATGGCGACTTAGGTGTTGGCAAAACGACATTGACGCGTGGATTAGCACGTGGTTTGGGCATCAAACGTAATGTTAAGAGTCCCACATTTACCTTGATTCGTGAATACAACGATGGCAAAATGCCACTTTACCATATGGATGCGTATCGTCTAGAAAGTAGTCCTGATGAAGATTTAGGTTTTGATGAATACTTCCATGGCAACGGTGTAACCATCGTTGAATGGCCTCAGTTTATTAAAGATGAGATTCCTGATGACCATTTGTCGATCAATATCAAACGTCTGTCCGACACTAAACGAGAGATTGTTTTCAAGCTTCATGGTGAAGCCTTCAATGATCGTGGCTTTGGTGATTTAAAATGAGTGATCAATTAAAATTACGAGAAGCAATTCCGGCAGATGCCAAATCATTATTGGATTTTCTCAAAAAAGCTAGTCAGCAGAGTGATTTCATTATATTTGATGATATTAAGGATGTTTCAGTTCAAGCAGAGGCTGATTCATTGGCAGAGATTTTTGACTCTGTGACTGATGAATTGATTGTGGCACAATTAGATGAGCAAATTATTGGTTTTTGCCGCTTAGAGAAAGTCAGTGCTCAAGAGGCCGAATTCGGTGTGGTAGTTGACAAAGAATTTTGGCATAACGGTATCGCAACGTATTTGTTAGAAGATGCCTTGGATTGGGCTGCAGAATCGGAACTACAAACAATTATTTTAGAAGTATATAAAGACAATTCAGTAGCAATTCATTTGTATCAAAAATTTGGTTTTACGATTGAATCGGAAACAGAAAAAACTTATCAAATGAAAAAGATGGTTTAGCTTGTTAGCTTAACCATCTTTTTTATTTGTTCGGTTCCAAATTCTTGTTCAGTTCTCAAGAGGATTTCCGCACAAGCAACGCTATCAGCAAGCGCATTGTGGTGATTTCTCAAGTCGATGTTCAAGGCATCAGAAACGGTATTTAATTTGTGATTTGGAAATTGTGGATAAAATTTGCGACTTGTTCGTAAAGTATCGATCGTCAGATACTTGGGAACCATGATTCCGTAATTTGATAAGGTATTTTTTAGCACACTATTGTCGAAACTAGCATTATGAGCAGCCACTAAGTGTCCATTATCAAAGAGTGTGTTAATGTGCGGCCAAACTTGGTCAAAAGTTGGAGCGTCCGCCACATCTTCTGGTCTAATATGATGAATTTGGATATTGCGGGGACTGAAATATTCTTGCGGATTGATCAAGGTGTAAAAGCTGTCGACAATTTTACTGTCACGAACAAGGACCAAGGCTAAAGAACAAGCACTGCTGCGACTGCCATTAGCCGTTTCAAAATCCATTGAGACAAAATTCATTAATTAGTTCTCCTTAATATTTAGATCTAATTCAATCGGACAATGATCAGAACCGTAAATATCATTCAAAATATCGGCGCTTTTGATCAGGTTCTGTCCATTGTTTGAAACTACGAAATAATCGATTCGCCAACCAGCATTATTTTTCCGAGCATTGAAACGGTAGCTCCACCAAGAATACTTGATTGTTTCGGGATGTAGAAATCTGAAACTGTCGGTAAATCCACTCTTGAGTAATTCGGTGAATTTTTCCCGTTCCTGGTCAGAGAAGCCCGGATTCTTGTGATTTGATTGGGGATTTTTTAAGTCGATTTCCTCATGGGCAACGTTTAAATCGCCGCAGAGAACAACTGGCTTATCAGCGGATAATTTTAACATATAATCTCTCAGAGCATCGTCATAACGCATCCGATAATCGATTCTTTTAAGTTTTGGTTGTGAGTTAGGCGTGTAACTGTTGATCAAATAAAAATCTGGAAATTCTAAAGTTATCGTTCGGCCTTCGTCATCAAATTCTGAAATATCCAATCCCGTTGTAACGTTCAGAGGTTCTTGTTTAGTGAAAATTGCTGTACCAGAGTAACCCTTTTTTTGAGCATAAAAGAAGTATTGATGATAACCGGGTAAGTCTAAATCAATCTGACCTTCTTGTAGTTTAGTCTCTTGAATACTGAAGATATCAGCATCTAAACTTTGAAAAGTTTCCATAAAATCTTTTTTGACTACAGCTCTCAAGCCGTTGACGTTCCAAGATATAAGTTTCATAACATCACCTCGCCATAATTATAGCATTATTGTGATACCAGTTAGTTCGTTATGGGCTTAACTATGTGATAAAATTAAACGTAAGTCTAAGTAGTTAAAAGGATGATGAATATTGAAGTTTCCAGTTGAAAAATTACCAAATATTGAATTTAAGTTAGATGAACCACTCAGCAAGTATACCTTTACGAAAACTGGGGGACCCGCTGACGTATTAGCCTTTCCAAAAACACGTGAGGAATTGGTTGAGATTGTTGATACTGCAAGAACTAATCAAGTTCCCATCACGGTAATTGGCAATGCCAGTAATTTGATCATAAAAGATGGTGGAATTCGTGGAATCGTGATTATTTTACCTAACTTCCATCGAATCGAGGTTTCTGAGACAAAAGTGACTGCCGAAGCTGGAGCAACAATTATTAATACTACTATCGCTGCTCAAAAAGCTGGTCTGACCGGAATCGAGTTTGCGGCTGGTATTCCTGGTAGTGTCGGTGGAGCGGTCTTCATGAACGCCGGAGCCTATGGTGGCGAGATTAAAGATGTGTTTGAGTCAGCTGAAGTCTTATTGCCGGATGGACATATCACTACTTTGACGCATGAGGATATGAATTTTAGTTACCGTCACAGTACCGTTCAAGACGACGGTGGTATCGTTATAAGCGCTACGTTCGCCTTGAAACGTGGCAACAAAGTTACGATTCAAGAGGAAATGGATCGTTTAAATGAGTTGAGACGTTCCAAGCAACCACTTGAATATCCATCTTGTGGAAGTGTCTTCAAGCGTCCTAAAGGCCACTTTACGGGACCATTGATCATTAAAGCTGGTTTACAAGGTAAAATAATTGGTGGAGCGCAAGTTTCAATGAAGCATGCTGGTTTTATCGTTAATATTAAACATGCCACCGCAACTGATTATTTAGACTTAATTCATTTGATCCAGAAAACGATCAAAGAGAAATTTGATGTTGAACTTCAAACCGAAGTTCGTATTATTGGTGAAGAAAAAAAATAACGAAATGGTAGGTGATGTCTGTGGAAATAATTGAATCAATTCTTTTGATTCTTTCACTTTTGATTGTTGCCAATATAATTAGCCATTACTTTGTATCAATTCCACCCAGTCTGCTGCAGATATCGGCAGGTGTTTTGGCGGCATTAATTATTCACGTCAAGATATATGTCAACACTGAGTGGTTTTTGCTTGCCTTTATTGCACCGATCCTATTCAATGATGGAAATAATTTTCCTAAAAATGAATTGTGGAAATTAAAGGGCCCTATCTTAGGAAATGCAATCGTCTTAGTAATTGTTTCGACGCTTTTGGGTGGCGTTTTTGTAAAATGGTTGTTACCGACTCTACCTTGGGCAACTGCGTTTACTTTGGTGGCAGTATTGTCGCCAACTGATCCTATCGCGGTTCAATCAATTGCCCAAAAAGCTCACATTCCTGATAAATTGATGCATTTGATCAGTGGCGAAAGTTTGATCAACGACGCTTCGGGATTGATCTGCTTTAAATATGGAGTCGCGGCTACGGTGACAGGAATGTTCTCCTTAAAAGATGCCACAATGGACTTTTTCTATATCTCAATCGTAGGTGCTTTAGTTGGTGCAGTGATGATTTGGATTTTTAATGGAATCAGATTGTACTTGATGAACCAAGGCGTTGACGACTCAATTTTACATGCCATTATTCAAATTATTATTCCTTTTATAATTTATTATGCTGCCGAAGATCTGTTCAAAGTCTCAGGTGTTGTAGCGGTTGTGATTGCAGGAATATTGAACATCTCTTCTAACCGAAGTTTCAGTAGTTTTACTCCGGAAATTCAACTGATCACTTCTCGGACTTGGAATCTGGTGGTGTATGTGTTGAACGGCTTTGTCTTTGTCTTGTTGGGAATTGAAATTCCTTTTGCAATGGAAGAATTAGTTCATAACGATAATATCAACACCATCGGAGCGGCCTTTTTAGCGTTGGTTATTTGGATCATGCTAGTCGTGATCAGAGCCAGTTGGAGTTATTTGTATGCAACCTTTTGGAATAACTCAGCAGGGGAAAAGATTGTTCTATGGTCGAAATCCCGGCTAGATGATTGCTTAATGTCAGGTATTTCTGGAGTTCGTGGAGCGGTTACGATGGTTGGTGTTTTATCGCTGCCATTAACGATTAAGGGTGGTGCACCATTTCCCGCTAGAACCTTATTGTTGTTCTTAGCAAGCGCAGTGATTATTTACAGTTTGTTAGGTGCTACGATTCTGATTCCACTGATGACTAAAAATACCGCTCCGGTTGCTTATCGTGGGAATACCTTTGTTTCTGATGAATCAAATAATGATGAACAGACAGATGGCAATACGGTTGAGTTGACACAAACTGAAGCTAACCGAGTGGTTTTAGACAAAACGGTCAAAAAGTTACGTTCGGAAATGGACGATGGCGATGTTTCGGTATATTCAGCCGTGATAGGTGAATATTTATCTGATATTCGTAATTTGAGTATGAACGGTAGCAACTTTGGAACGGTGACCCAAATTAGCAAACGCCATGTTAAAGGTAAAAAGGATGCTGAGCTGTGGGACATTTGTTTCAACTGTGAATTAGAAGCACTAGATGATCTCTATACCAATCATGAGATTTCAACTGAAGCCTATAATCAAGCCAGCCGCAAGATTTCTAAATATAAAAAGGAAATTGTTCATCGTAATTATAATGCGACAGTCGAGTTCTTTATCGGATATTTTCGCAGAACTTACTTAACAATCAGGCGCTGGGTCTATCGCTCTGTTAAGCATGAGAATTTACGTCAGATCAATCAAGAAATGATCAAGATTTCAAAAAGCGGTGCGCAAAGAGCGTTAGCTAAGTTGAAAGAATTGAGTCAAGCCGATAATGCTGGCTTTTCAGATAATCTGTTGTACATTTTCCAACGTCATTACGAGGATCGTTTAGAGTTACTGCAAGGCAAATATCGTGGTCAATCACCGCAATTCAATAGCGAACGCGTTGCTTTGGAAGTGAAAGCTCTAAGTTATCAGCGAGCTTTTGTTCAGGACATGTTGGAGCAAGGTAAAATTAGCAAGAATACTGCGAATGAATTGCGTCAAAATATTAATTATAGTGAAGAAGTTTTGAATATAGATACTGATTGATATATCAAATTTGGTGAACTTTTATAATTTTTATTGTTTGTTATAATTAGTTCGAACTGCTAAGGAGCTAGAGAAATGAATTTTATACCAAGCAATATATTTACGTGGCAGAACTTGGCTAACTTGGTTGATATCCTAGTAGTCTGGTATTTTCTGTATAAAGTTCTGTCGATGTTACGAGGAACAAAAGCGGTCCAGCTTCTGAAAGGAATTGTGATCATCTTTGTAATCAAGATGGTTAGTTGGGCATTAAACCTGCATACAGTTTCTTTCTTAATGGATCAGTTGATCAATTGGGGAATTATTGTGATCGTGATAATTTTCCAGCCCGAAATTCGTCGTGGATTGGAACATTTAGGACGACTGCCATTATTCAGTTCAACGAGTAATGAAGAAGGCAAAACAAAGAATCATCTGATTGAAAGTTTAGATCAGGCGATTCAATACATGAGTAAGCGTAGAATTGGTGCTTTGATAACTTTAGAGATGAATACTGGTTTGGAAGAATATGTCGAGACTGGTATTGATCTAGATGCTGAAGTTACAGGCGCTTTGTTGATTAATATTTTTATCCCTAATACACCTTTGCATGATGGAGCCGTCATTATTCGGAATAACCGGATTTCAGTTGCGGCCGCATACTTGCCTTTGTCAGAAAGCAATACGATTCCTAAGAAATTAGGGACAAGACATCGAGCTGCGGTTGGTATCAGTGAAGTGACAGATGCAATTACGATCGTCGTTTCTGAGGAGACAGGTGGCGTAATGATCACAAGAAACGGTCATATGATGCTTGATCTTTCACGCGAAGACTACTTGAAATATCTTCACGCACAATTAAAGGATCCGAATGAAACTGAAAATCATTCCTTGCTAGATTTCTTTAAGATCGGTCGCAAGAAGAAGGAGGGGCAAGATGATAAAGAAAATAATCAATAGTAATTATTTCTTTGCACTCATCGCATTAGGTTGCGCCCTGTGGTTATTCTTCTATGTCAGCACACCCGGTGTAGGATCCACTCGAGATACTAATCAATCCAATATTTCAACTGTAACGAAAAAAGTTACGTTAACCGTACCTTTACAGTTACAGGCTGATGTTAATAAGTATTACATTACCGGTTATCCTGAGAACGTAAAGATTACCATCGAGGGACCATCAGCTTTAGTTACCGCAACCAAAAATACCCAGAACTTTAATTTGTATTTAAATCTGAAAGACTTATCAATCGGTCAACACCGAGTTCAAGTCAAAGAATCAGGCTTAAACAGCGAATTGACCTACAGTATAAAACCTAAGTATGTGGATGTTAATATCCAACATCGGGTCACTAAGAAATTTGCTGTTCAAGTGGACTACAATAAGGAGTCATTAGCAACCGGCTATGAGGCTGGAAAGACTGATATTTCTCCTGAAACTGTGACAGTTACTGGTGCTTCGTCAGAAATTAGTAAAATTGATAAGGTAATTGTAAAACCAATTTTGCCAAAAGGAATAAAATCGACCTTTGATCAAGAAGTTTTAGTGCAAGCACTCGATAAAAATGGTAAAACAGTAAATGTGACATTGGATCCACAAACGGTACACGTTAAAATTCCAATTTCAATTCAAAGCAAACAAGTATCCATCAACCTAAAACAACAGGGGAATTCTAATAATTCGAGTTTCTCGCTTGAATCTGATGTGAAAAGCATTAGAATTTTCGGGACGCAGGATCAGATAGATGCAATCAATGATTCAGTTGATATTCCAATCGACGTGAGTGATGTCACCGGAAATACCAAGAAGTCAATTGATTTAGGTAATGCTTTGGGAAGTAAGGTTGCCTTTACGGATCCAGAAACTATCACTGTGACGATTACTGCTAGTTCATCCGGCAGTAGTTCAAGCAATAATAGTACTAATACTGATAATAGTAGTAGTACAGACAATAATAATTCGTCGAATAACAACTCGACTGAAGATAATAATAGCGAACAATAATACGCTGGGGGTAGTTTTTCATGACAAAATATTTTGGTACTGACGGAGTAAGAGGTATTGCTAATAAGGAGTTGAGTCCTGAGTTAGCATTCAAGTTAGGCCGTTTTGGTGGTTATGTCTTAACACAACATTCCGAAAATAGTGACTCTCGTCCACGAGTACTAGTTGCCAGAGATACGAGAATTTCTGGTCAAATGTTACAATCAAGTTTAATTTCTGGACTTCTTTCAGTAGGTATCGAGGTTTTGAACCTTGATGTGATTACAACTCCAGCTGTTGCATACTTGATTAGAGCAGTCTCTGCAGATGCAGGAATTATGATTTCAGCTTCACACAATCCCGCTGAAGACAACGGAATTAAGTTCTTCGGTTCAGATGGCTACAAGTTGCCTGATGACGTTGAAGATGAAATTGAGGAGTTGCTTGATGCAAAAGAAGATACTTTGCCAAGACCTTCAGCTGAAGGATTAGGTAGCGTTTCTGACTATCCAGAAGGTGCTCAAAAGTATCTTCAATTTTTGAAACAAACTTTGTCTGACGATTTAAGTGGTATGAAGATCGTCTTGGATACTGCAAATGGTTCAACTAGTCGTTTAGCAAGTACACTCTTTGCCGACCTTGGAGTTGACTTTGAAATCATGGCTTCACACCCTGATGGAATCAATATCAATAAGAATGTCGGTTCAACACATCCTGAAGAATTAGCTAAACGAGTTAAAGAATCTGATGCCATTGCTGGTTTGGCCTTTGATGGTGACGGTGATCGTTGTATTGCGGTCGATGCAGACGGTAATATTGTTGATGGCGATAAAATTATGTTCATTCTCGGTAAGTATTTGCACGATGGTGGCCGTTTGAAGAAAGATACGATCGTTACTACCGTTATGAGTAACCTAGGTCTTTACAAGGCCATTGAAGCCAATGGAATGAAGTCTGTTCAAACTGCTGTGGGTGATCGTCACGTGGTAGAAGAAATTCGTGAGAATAACTATAACATCGGTGGAGAACAATCTGGTCACGTCGTCTTGTATGAATACATGAATACTGGAGACGGGATGCTAACAGGAATCCATTTGTTGCATGTTATGAAAGAGACTGGCAAGACATTGGCAGAATTAGGTGCTCCAGTCAAAGTTTATCCACAAAAGCTTGTCAATGTTCCAGTTGCTGATAAGAATTCATGGGATCAACACCAACCTATTCTTGATGTCATCAAGACGGTTGAAGACGAAATGGCTGGCGATGGTCGTGTCTTAGTACGTCCTAGTGGTACACAAGCGCTATTACGTGTCATGTGTGAAGCTTCAACTGAGGAAAAAGTCAATGCCTACTGTGACCAAATTGTTGAAGTAGTCAAAAAGGAATTAAATTAATAATCAAAAAACTAGTTAAAAAACTAGTGAAAAGATACAATTGAATAAATTAAAAGAGATTGAGGGAAAAATAGGCCCCAATCTCTTTTTTTTATTTATTTTTTCTAATGGTATATATACCATATCGTCTATATCGGTACATACCAACTGTACCAATTTTGGAAAATGTTAATCTTTTCTTGACAAAGAACTGATATATTAGTATTCTAGTCATTGTCGCAAGATGATAAATGGTTCTAAAAGAACTATACCATTTTAAAAATAATGAACTATACCAATTTAAGAAAGGCATTGATTAATATGTGTGGAATTGTTGGAGTTATTGGAAATAATAAAACTACTGATATTTTATTAAACGGATTAGAGAAATTGGAATATCGTGGCTATGATTCAGCCGGGATTTATGTCAATGATCAAGCTGGTCAAGACTTCTTGGTTAAAGAAGTTGGTAAAATCAGTAAATTAGAAAACGCTGTTTCAGAGGATGTCCAAGGCTTAGTTGGTATTGGTCATACAAGATGGGCAACACATGGTAAGCCAACCGTTGACAACGCTCATCCTCATTTTTCAGAAGATCATCGTTTCTACTTAGTTCACAATGGAGTTTTAACTAACTTTGAAGAACTTAAAGAAAAGTATTTATCAGATGTCAAATTCCATAGTCAAACTGATACCGAAGTTGCAGTTCAATTGGTTGATCACTTTGCTAAAGAAGGACTTGATGGCGAAGCAGCTTTCCGGAAGGCTTTGAGTCTAATCGAAGGTTCATACGCTTTTGCTATGATCGACAAGCAACAACCAGATCGAATTTTTGTTGCAAAGAACAAGAGCCCACTGTTGATTGGTGTTGGCAAAGGCTTCAATGTTATTTGTTCCGATGCTATGGCGATGCTTGATCAAACTCATCAATTTTTAGAAATTCATGATGGTGAAGTTGTCATTTTGGAAAAGGGTGCTGTCAAGATCAGTAAAATTGACGGTACACCAGTCCAAAGAGATCCATACACGGTAGATCTTGATGCCAGCGATATTTCTAAAGGTACCTACGAACACTACATGTTAAAAGAAGTTGACGAACAACCTAATGTGATGAGAAAGATTTCCCAACATTATTTAAAGGCCGACGGAACGATTGATGTCGATCCAAAACTCTTAGAAGCTTTGAAAGAAGCCGACCGACTTTATATTGTAGCAGCTGGGACGAGTTATCATGCTGGCCTTGTTGGTAAAAATATTTTTGAACAAGTTGCTGATATCCCGGTAGATGTAGAATTGGGAAGCGAATTTGGTTACCATATGCCAAAACTTTCTAAGAAACCATTCTTTATTTTCCTATCCCAAAGTGGTGAAACCGCTGATAGTCGTCAGGTTTTAGTTAAGGTCAATGAAAAGAAATTGCCTAGTTTAACGATGACTAATGTTGCCAATTCGACTCTTTCAAGAGAAGCCACTTTCACGATGGAATTGTTAGCTGGTCCAGAAATTGCTGTAGCCTCAACTAAAGCTTATACGGCACAGATTGCAGTTGAAGCAGTACTTGCCAAGGCTTTAGGTATGGCTAAAGGAGTTGAAGCTGCTAAAGAATTTGATGTTAAGAAACAATTAGCTCTAGCTGCCAACGGTATTCAAACGATTGTTGATGAAAAAGATAAAATCAAAAAATTAACTGATGAATTCCTCACTGGTCAAAAAGATGCCTTTTATATCGGCCGTGGAATTGACTATGCATTATCACTTGAAGCTGCTTTGAAGTTGAAGGAAATTTCGTATATTCATGCTGAAGGCTTCGCCGCTGGTGAATTGAAGCATGGTACGATTGCTTTGATCGAACACAATACACCAGTTATTGCATATGTAAATGATGGTGTGGGTGCTAGTCATACACGTGGTAATATTCAAGAAGTTGAAGCTCGTGGCGCACATGTTTTAGTCATTGCTAGTCAAAAATACTCTGAAGCTGGCGATCAAATTATTATTCCTGAAATCGATGAATTGATTTCTCCAATCATCAGTGTAGTGCCAGCTCAATTGATTGCTTATTACGCAAGTTTGGCTCGAGGCAATGATGTCGACAAACCTCGTAATCTTGCCAAAAGTGTTACGGTAGAGTAACCTATTTTAATGTGTTTTAATTAGTCTCTATATTGAATAGAGGCTTTTTTTATTAGTAAAAAATATAGATTGGTGAGTTTTTTATGCGTTCTAAAAAATTGAATTTATTCTCAACTATCATGTTCGGATTGAGTGCAATCATCGGTTCTGGTTGGATGTTTGGTTCCAGTCAAGCTGCTAAAATTGCCGGTCCGGCAGCCATTATTGCTTGGATCTTGGGCGCAATTTTGGTGGCTTTGATTGCAATGGTCTACGTTGAGATTGGAACAATGTTTCCAGAAGACGGGGCGATGAGTCGTTTTACGATGTATACCCATGGTTCGCTCCTGGGACATATCTTTTCTTGGGCTAATTGGCTCTCTTTACTAGCTATTTTACCCATAGAAGCCGTTGCTTCGACCCAATATATGAGTAGTTGGCCTTGGAAATGGGCCCAGTGGACTCATGGTTTCATGGAAAATGGTCAATTAACCGTCAGTGGAATCGCCATGGCAACGGTCTTAATATTCATATTTACCATTATTAATTATTGGTCAGTAACAATTATGGCCAAATTTAACAACTTTATCTCGGTTTTTAAATTATTAGTTCCTGTTATTACGATGTTATTATTGATTTCAGCTCATTTTGATATTCACAATCTGGGTGGGAATCTTCAACAATTTATGCCTTATGGAACCTCATCTATCTTCGTAGCAATCGGTAGTGCGGGGATTATTTACTCATATGTGGCGTTTCAGACGGTAATTAATTTAGGTAATGATATTCTAAAGCCAGCAGTAAATATTGCTCGTGGAATCATCTATTCACTATTAATCAGTGCTTTGATCTATATTGCCTTACAAGTAGTCTTTATTGGCTCGCTACCTCAGTCGATAATCAGCCATGGTTGGTCGGCAATTAGTTTTAATTCTCCATTTGCTGATCTGGCAGTTTTGTTGAATATTTATTGGTTATCAACGCTGATTTATTTTGCAGCCTTCATTTCACCGATCGGTAGTGGAATTGCTTTTTCAGCTTCAGCTAGCAAATCATTGTCTTCCATGCCTAAGAATAAGCATTTACCTAAAATATTGAGCAAGATTGATAATAGTTACAACACACCTCGGGTGGCTTTAATGGTTGATTTTATGGTTAGTTTTTTACTGATTGTATTATTTAAAAATTGGGCTTTATTATCACGTGTGGTGGCAGCTTCAACTTTGATCTCATTATTATCCGGTCCAGTCGTAGCGGGAAGTTTGCGGAGAATGGGTCCTGATTTTAAACGTCCTACCAAAATTCGTGGAATGAAGTTTTTAGCACCAGTTGTATTTGATTTGATTAGCTTAGCAATTTATTGGTCAATGTTTCCGACAACAGTTGAAGTGATTATTATCATTATCGTTGGTTTACCAATCTATTTTGTGTATGATTTTCGACGTGGATTCAAAGAATTTAAGGAAAAATTTTATGCTAGCTTATGGCTGATCGTCCATCTTTTTGGATTAGCTTTGATTTCATGGGTTGGTAGCAACGATTTTGGCGGAATCAATTTGATTCATTATCCGTTTGATTTCTTGGTAATAATTATTTTTTCAACTTTGATGTATTATTGGGCCATTAATTCAGCTTATTATTCTGGATATTTTGATGACGCAAAACAACTTAATTCAAAAGTTAATTGGGATGAATGATAATGACTAATTTAAAAAGAACAGAAAAATGGTTTTGGGGTGGAGTTGTTTTAATCGAACTGATCTTGTTTTACAGTTCATCAATGACTTATAAACAACAGACGTCAGTTCCTTTTTTAGAAAAATATATGCATGGCAAGCCGTTTTATAATAGTTTGAGCAGAATTCATTTTACCTATGGTGGCAAAGTACAATCGGTTGAAAATGACGGTTATTATAAATTTGTGGAATTCTTTATTCGCAAGGGTGCTCATTTTGGTATTTATTTAATATTGGGTGTTTGCCTCTGCTTGGCGTTATTCACGTACTTCAAGAAAAATCTCTTTTTGAGAATCTTTATTCCGTGGATGGTGACTACAGGTTTGGCAGCATTTGATGAATTTCATCAAGGATTGACTGGCGGAAGGACTCCATCTGTGATTGATGTTATTTTGGATAGTGCCGGTGCATTGACTGGGATACTATTAGTAAGTTTGATTGTATTTTTGGTGTTTAAGTATCACGATAAAAAATTGAAAAGAGCTTGATTCCAGACAATATTATTAAAACAGCGACCATCTTTTCAACAGTCATAAAAATGTCGTTTTTTTAAAAGTTAATTCCCCGACAAATATTGAAATAACACGGTTACTTTGATAAAATAATATGCGGTTTACAATATTCATGAAAGAAGGAAACAGAAATGTCAGGACATTCAAAATGGCATAACATCCAAGGTAGAAAAAGTGCCCAAGATGCCAAGCGTGGTAAAATCTTCCAAAAGCTGTCTCGTGAGTTATTCATGGCAGCTAAGGCGGGTGGCTCCGATCCTAACGATAATGCTGCCCTTCGTTTAATAGTAGATAAAGCTCGTGCAGCCAATATGCCAAAGGACAACATTAAACGTGCCTTAGACAAGGCTGATGGCGGTAGTGATGAACATTATGATGAAGTTACATACGAAGGTTACGCTCCAGGTGGGGTTGCAGTCTTAGTAGAGGCTTTAACAGATAACAAAAACAGAACTGCTTCTGCCGTACGTGTTGCATTTACCCGTAACGGAGGTAGCATGGGCTCAAGTGGTTCAGTTGCTTACATGTTTGATCGTAAAGGTTACATCGTGCTCGACCGTACAAAGAACACTCAAGATGAGGATACAGTTTTGATGGACATCATGGACTTAGGTGCTGATGATCTTCAAACATCTGATGACGCTTATGAAATCTATACAGAGGCAAAAGAATTTGCTGCTGTACGTGATGGTTTGATTGAAAAGGGTTATGAACTCGCTGATTCAGAATTAACAATGATTCCTCAAAACACAACTCCAGTGCCAGAAGAAAAGAAGGAACAATTCCAACACATGATCGACCAATTGGAAGATGATGAAGATGTTTCTGAAGTTTATACTGCTGCTGCAGATGATGACGAAGAATAATTTTTTTAAAAGACTATGGACAGATGCCCATAGTCTTTTTTTTTGCGTAATTTTTTTTGAAAGGGGGTTGAAATATGACCGCAGAAACAATGGTTAACAATTTATTAACTGAAGCTTGTACTAATAAAATTTCTGATATTTATTTTTTTCCACGTAATAATTCTTATCATTTAGAGGCACGCAATTCGATTCAAAACTATACCGTAGCTGATTTAACGATCGATGAAACTTTAGCAATCATGAATTATTTGAAATTCAATTCGGGCTTGGATGTTTCCGAAAGACGACGGGCGCAGAAGGGAGCGTTTAATTTTAATTTTCAAAATCGCAGTATTTTTATTCGGATTTCTTCAGTAGGTGATTTTAAGAATCGTGAGTCCATGGTGGTTCGACTGATCTATCCCCCGGAGTTGACTTCCGCCATTGATGAAAATATTATTGCCGGACTGCTGCCGCTGGCACAACGCAAGGGCATGATGATTTTTGCCGGTCCGATGGGTTCAGGAAAAACTTCTTTAATGTATGCTTTAGGTCGACAACTTAGTTTTACTAAGAAGGTAATGTGTATTGAAGATCCCATTGAAATCGTTGAAGATAATTTTTTGCAGCTGCAAGTTAATAATGAAGCTGGCATGACTTATGAAGAACTGATCAAAACTAGTTTAAGACATCGTCCGGAGGTTTTGATCATTGGTGAGATACGTGATAGTCAGACTGCTAAACAAGCGATTCAGGCGGCCATTTGTGGCTATACAGTCATGACTACTATTCATGGTAAGTCGAAGTATTCCGTTGTGCAGAGATTGCGGCAATTTGGCGTGAATGATACGGAAATCCTTAATTCGGTGAACTGTATTTCATATCAAAGATTAGTACCGACTGATTATGAATTGAAGTTATTTATCGATACGATGAATAGCACTCAGATACAATCATTTATCGACAATGATATGAAAGATGATAACTGGAAAGCTTTGATACAAAATTCTTATCAAATGGGTCAAATAAATGAAGAAACTTATCAATAATTTCTCTACGGCTAAGAAAATCAAAAGAACACAACAAGCTGAATATTTGCTGATAATTAGCAAACTACTTCGAAATGGTTTTTCACTAAGTCAATCAATTAATTGTTTGCGCTTACTAGATTTGGAAAATAAAGTCCTCGAACGGATCAATAATGATCTGCATTCGGGAAAAATGCTTTCACAAGCTTTGCAGCATTTACAGTTGCCTTCAGTAATTTACAATCAGTTGATCATTGCACAAGAGCATGGGAATATTGCCTTAGCGATTGAACAGACTGGTCAGTTGATGCAGACGCAGACCAAGCAGAAAAATAAGTTGAAAGAATTACTCATTTATCCTTGTTTCATACTAGCCTTTTTACTAACTATGCTAGTGGGGATGAAGTTATTTATAATTCCTCAATTACAAGTTGCTGGCGGTGGAAAAAATATCGATTTATTTTTGGGACTACTGCTCGGCATTATTTTGTTTACAGGAATAGCCTTTGTGATTTTTAGTTGGAAAATGCATCAAAAAGCAGAATATCAGCGAGCCCAGATCCTTGTGAAATTACCTTTCGTTGGCAAAATTTATCTGAACTTTTTTCAGTTTATTATTTTGCAAGGATTGGGTATGCAATTGGCCAGTGGGATGAATTTATATGAAATTTGTGAATCTAATAACCGCTTTCAAAAAGATTCGATTCAAGCCTTTTTAGCAAGCCGCTTCATCGATAATGTCATGAATGGTCAAGGACTCTTGAACTTGATTGAAGAGGAGATATTATTGCCCAAACAATTGAGAGTTTTATTAGAGGCTGGTGAAAGTGGCACCCAATTGGCTGACGACTTATTACTATTGGCAGAATTGAAGTTTGAGGAAACTAGCCAAGGACTTAAGAAAATATTGAATATGATACAACCAGTTTTATTTGGTGTGATTGCGATCGTAGTGATTGCCACCTATTTGATGATTTTATTGCCAATTTACGGAATGATGAGGGGAATGTCTTAATGAAAAAAATTCATAAAGCTTTTACATTGATCGAAATGGTTATTGTATTGTTCATTATCTCTTTATTGCTGTTAATTATGATTCCTAATCTAATGACTGAAAAAAATAAGGCTGACGAACGATCCAATGAGGCTTTTGTTAGCATGATTAAGACCCAGCGAGAAATGTACGCGGGTAATAATGCTGGAACGGTGCCAACTTTAAAACAATTAAAAGATGATGGCTACATTTCTGATAAACAATATGAAAAGGCTGAAAGCTTAAAAATTCCTGAAACAGCGGCTGAGAAAAATTGATGAAAAGTCTGAAACATTCAGGTTTCACTTTACTCGAAGTCATCATTTCTTTAGGAATATTTTGCACGTTGACTAGTCTAGCTGTCTATAACTTGAAAGATTATCAAGCGAGATGTGAAGAACAAGTCGCATTAGCATGGTTCAAAAACTCACTCAAATCAGCTTACAATCAAGGCTACTTAAAAAAACATGCTACCAAAATCATCATTGATCACAACAGGATTATTTTTGACACCACGGCTAGTGACAACCGTTTCGAACGTCATAACGAAAGAACTTTGCCGAAAACTTTGACCTTGATTGGAAAAAATAACTATCAAGTATACAGTTCTGGACAATCAGGACCAATCACATGGACTTTTGAATCGAGTTTGACTCATCACAAGTATATTTATAAAGTGCAGATGGGATGGGGTGAAATATTTGAATCTAAAACGTAAGGGGCTTTTATTGCTGGAGTCTTTGACAGCCTTTTTCATCTCACTGATCATAATTTTTACGCTGACTTATTGCGTCACTGAGCAATTAAAGCTTTTAAACCACTGGGAAGAGAGAGTCACGGCAGATAAAGTTATCTGGCTCCATTTAAAAAGGAATAATATTCCTGACCCGTTAATTGTTGCGGGACGAAAGTACTATTACCACCAGCAAAATAACTTATATCAAGTGAAAGTGAATAATCATGTCTACTCAATTAAAAAGTAAGCACAGGGGCTTTGTTTTGTATGAAGCCATCATTGCTTTAATGGTGACGATTTTAACTGTAGGTATCTTACAGCAGTCATTGAAGATCTTACAGATGGTTCAACAAACGTCGTACAGGGAACAACTGCGTTGGCACATTACCGAGGATAAGTTGCAACAGATGTTATCAAACTACAAAGCTGGCGAAATAAGTGAAGACAAAATTGAGTTGGTAGATAAACAAACGAATATGCCGAAAAGAATTATCAAAGTATTTAACTTTCAACAATTAATAATTACGACCGAAAAAGGCGGGTACGAGCCAATTATTACTAATTTAAAGAAAATTAGGATTGAAAAAAATCAAAATTTAGTTATTATTACAACAGTGAATAAAGCCGGTAAAATTTCCCAAATGTGTTTAACTAATGATTCGTAAAATAATTTTCGGCAATCAAAAAAATAGCGGAACCGTCCTGCTAAATAGTATATTAGTACTAGCGGTTTCAATTATGGTTGTCGGTTATAGCACGGTGTACGTTAGCCAACAGATCGATGATTACCGGCAGTTAGATAAATATTATCAACAACAAATCAACAAAGAATTTAATAAAAGTAATAAAATAAACTGATATGAATTTCAGGAATCCTTGAATAAAATCGGTTCCAACGTTAAAATTTTATTATTAAGCAAAGAGGTTAACTATGTCAGATAAAGATATGCAATCATATTTCGATAAGCTAAACGAGGCCAATGGATTATTGAAAAAGTCGTTGCGAGTTAGCAACATTGATTCGCTTGCCGAAACATTGACTAATATTTCTGATGGAAAAGTCTATGTGGAAAACGATGTTCCCGATAAGGAGACCGTTGCCAAATTAGAACAGCTTTATCAGGAATTAAAGGCATTGAGTTTAACGCCAGCTCAATTGAAACAAGCTATCACCGTCGCAATCATTAAGTCTCAAAAAGATGACAATACTGAAGTAAATAAACTAATGACGCCTGATGCTATTGGATTGATTGCTAGTCTCATTGCTTATGAGATCTTGACTGTTCAAAAGAAAAATAGTGTCAATATTGTGGACCCAACAGTCGGAACAGGTAATTTATTGATTGAATTTATCGAGCAGTTAAAAATGCTTGATAAATTTAAGATCAATGCTGCGGCCTTAGATAATGATGATGCGTTGGTCGGTTTAGCTAAGTCGTTTAGTGAAGTAATGAATCTCAACTTAGATGCTTATCATCAAGATAGCGTTGCTGATTGGGATATTACGGATATTGATATGGCCATTGCTGACTTACCAGTTGGTTATTACCCTATTGACGAAAACGCAGCTAAGTTTCAAACTAAGGCTGATAAAGGTCACTCTTATGCACACCATTTATTAATTGAACAAACGATGAATAATTTAAACGATGGCGGAATCGGGATATTCATTGTACCTTCACAAATTTTCCAAACTGATCAAGCAAAGAAACTTTCTGAATGGATGGTTTCAAGTGTTTACTTGCAAGCGGTACTTGATTTACCTGCAACGCTTTTTGCTTCCAAAGAGGCTCAAAAGGCAATCGTGGTTTTACAAAAGCACGGTGCTGGTGCTAAGCAAGTCGGAAATGTTTTGATGGGAACAATACCAGATGCCAACAATCCAAAATTATTTGAGGGATTTAAAGACCAGTTACAAGACTGGGCGAAAAATTTTGAAGGTTAGGTGAGATTTATGTCAAAAATCATGGCCGTTAATTCTGGTAGCTCTACTCTGAAGTGGAAACTATATACAGTGCCTGAGGAAAAAGTTATTGCTAAAGGTATGGTTGATCGTTTGGGTCTGTCTGACTCGGTTTTTGAGGTCGAGTTTAATGGCAAAAAGATCAGTGAAATGGGCGATATTGCCAATCACACAACTGCAGTCAATAAAATGCTTGAAAAATTAATTGATTTGAAAATAATCAATAGTTACGATGAAATTACTGGTGTCGGCCACCGAGTTGTTGCTGGTGGCAGTATTTTCAAAGACTCTGCAGTCGTCACACCTCGAGTTGTTCAACAGATCAAGAATCTGTCTGAATTTGCGCCACTCCATAATCCAGGACAAGCAGCCGGAATTGAAGCATTTGAAAAAATCTTGCCTGATGTGCCTCAAGTGGCTGTCTTTGACACATCGTTCCATCAAACTATGGACCCAGTTAATTATTTGTACAGTATCCCTTACGAATATTACGAAAAGTACGGCGTCCGTAAATTTGGGGCACACGGTACAAGTCACCGTTATGTTTCCCAAGCCGCTGCTGATTATTTACAAAAGCCAGTTAATGATTTAAAGATCATTTCTTGTCATTTAGGAAGTGGAGCTTCGATTGATGCAATCGCTGACGGCAAGTCTGTCGACACGTCGATGGGCTTCACTCCACTAGCAGGTATTACAATGAGCACCCGTTCAGGTGATATTGATCCATCATTAGTCGCTTACTTAATGCAAAAGAAGAAGATTACTGATCCTGATGAAATGATAAAGATTCTTAACACTAAATCTGGCTTATTGGGAATTTCTGGTGTTTCTCCAGATATGAGAGATCTACTAGCTACAAGGTCTGAAAATGATCGCTCGGATTTGGCAATTAAGATTTATATCAATCGTATCGTTAAATACATTGGTTCCTACATTGCATTGCTTGGTGGGACAGATGTCTTAATTTTCACCGCTGGTACGGGAACGAACAACGCCGAAATCCGCGCTGATATAGCCAATAGTTTTAACTATATGGGTATAAAAATTGATAAAGATAAAAATGAAAATGGCACTGGAACACGTGTAATCAGTACAGATGATTCAACCGTCACGGTGATGGTTGTTCCAACTGATGAAGAGTTAATGATTGTTCGCGATGTCGTTCGACTAACTAAATTGAGTAATTAATCATCAAGGAATCGAAACAAATTTAATTTGTTTTGATTCCTTTTTTTTTCCCAAAAACTAGATTGAAATTTTTAAGTAAAACGTTTATGAAAGCCTTTACTTTTTTGATATAACTGCTATATTTAGGGTGTATAGACGAGAAAGCAGATAGAAGAATTTGAATGGAGGTAAATTATTATGACAAGAAAAGCCTACATGATTGGTACTGGTATTGGTAATCTAGCGGCCGGTATTTATTTAATTCGTGATGGTGGCTTTACCGGAAATCAAATTACGATGATGGGACTAGAAACACACGGAGCTAACGATGGTGCACCTGTTAAAGACTATGAAACAGAGTACAGCAACGAAGCTTTGAGCAATAGTAAAGGATTTTTGGCTAAAGGTGGACGTATGTTGAATGAAGAGACATATGAGAACCTTTGGGATCTTTTACGTTCGGTACCATCCTTGGATCATCCAGGACAAACAGTAACAGACGATATTTTGAATTTTGATCATGCACATCCAACACATGATGTGGGACGTTTGATGGATGATGACGGACCTCGTAATAAACCTAACAAAGACAACTACAGACATATGCAATTTACGAACAAAGAACGTTATTTGTTAAGTAAATTGATGTTGACGCCAGAAAAAGACGAAGAGACTTTGAACAACATCAGTATTGCTGAATGGTTCGAAAGTACACCACACTTCTTCACAACTAATTTCTGGTACATGTGGCAAACAACTTTTGCCTTCAAACGTGCTAGTTCAGCTATGGAATTACGTCGTTACATGAATCGAATGATTTTGGAATTCAGCCGTATCAATACTTTGGAAGGTGTCACAAGAACACCTTATAACCAATATGAAAGTATTATTTTGCCAATGCGCAAGTACTTGGAAGATCGTGGCGTAACCTTTATCAATAACCGTAAAGTTACTGATTTGGAATTCAAGGACACACCACTCCAAGATGACATTATCGTTACTGGTATCAAGTATGAAGAAGTTGATAACGACAACAAAGAGGGACATATTGACATTGCCGAAAATGACCTAGTCTTTGATACTAATGGTTCAATTACTGACAGTTCATCAATCGGTGATTTCAATACCCCAGTGAAAGAGAATATGGAGTACGCACCTAGTGCAATGCTTTGGAAGAAAGCAGCCGAGAAGTTCTATTCACTTGGTAATCCAGACAAGTTCTTCAATGACCGGACTCAAAGTGAGTGGATGAGTTTCACCGTTACAACGAATAATCATTATTTAGTTAACGAAATTGCTCGGATTACTCAACAAGAACCAGGTAATGCCTTGAATACTTGGATTCACAGTACACCATTGATGTCGATCGTGGTACACCATCAACCACACTTTAAGGCTCAAAAACCTAACGAATCAGTCTTCTGGGGCTACTTCATGTATCCAAGAAGAAATGGTGACTATGTTCAAAAGCCAATCATTGAAATGACTGGTAAAGAAATGCTGGAAGAATTCCTTGGTCAATTGGCAGCGGTTGATCCAAGTAAAGATAACATTGCTAACCATAAAGAAGAAATCATGGACAGCATTGTCAATGTAATTCCAGTTCACATGCCATATGCCAGTGCTTTGTTCAATCAAAGAGCTGTCGGCGATCGTCCTGATGTCGTTCCAGAACACAGTAAGAATTTGGCCTTCATCAGTCAGTTCTGTGAACAACCATTCGATATGGTCTTTACTGAACAGTATTCATTCCGTGCTGCTCAAAGAGCTGTCTACACATTGCTCAACATTCCGCTTTCAGAAATGACACCAATGCATCATTATGAAAAAGATCCAAAAGTCATGGCTCGTGCAACTAAGACCATGTTTAGATAAAAAAATATTTCACAAGCGGAGCTGAATCAACTTTCAGTTCCGCTTTTTTGTGAAAGAACAATGCTTGAAATCAGCCACTTTGTGAAGAAACATTCACAATAAAATGGCTGATTTTTTTGATGTGAAAAATGTATTCCAATCAAAATAGCTGATTGGGTGTTGATATATCAACGTGGATACGTTTTCATTGATTATTTGAAATAAAACGCTTGAACAAAGATTACACAGTGATAAGATAAAACGTGAATTAGTTAACAAATATAGTTTCAATCTTGGAGGTAATCAGATGTTGAAAGGTTCCAAAGATACAAAAGTTGATGAAAAAGAAGCTGTAAAACCTGTGATCGATGCCATGGTTTCTAAAGCTCAAAAAGCTTTAAAAGTTATGGATAGTTTTACTCAAGAACAAGTTGATCATATCGTTCATCAAATGGCGATTGCTGGATTAAATGCCAGCTTTGAATTAGCCAAGTTGGCTTATGAAGAAACAGGCCGTGGGCTAGTTGAAGATAAAGTTATTAAGAATATGTATGCGACAGAAGAGATCTGGCATTCAATTAAGCGTGATAAGACGGTTGGTATCATTGAAAATGATAAAGAACACCGTTTGATCAAAGTCGCTGAACCATTGGGTGTTTTAGCTGGCGTTACGCCTGTAACCAATCCAACTTCAACAGCAATGTTCAAGTCATTGATTGCTTTGAAAACACGTAATCCCATCATCTTTGGTTTCCACCCCCAAGCTCAAAAATGTTCTGTTGCGGCCGCAAAGGTCATGTTAAAAGCCGCTATTGATGCTGGTGCTCCTGAAGGAGTGATCCAATGGATCGAAAAACCAAGTATCGAAGCAACTTCATACTTGATGAATAACGACGGAGTCGCTAGTGTCTTGGCCACCGGTGGTCCTGGTATGGTTAAGGCTGCTTATTCAACTGGGAAGCCTGCTTTAGGTGTTGGTCCTGGTAATGGCCCTGCATATATTGAAAAGACCGCTAATATCAAGCGTGCGGTTAATGATATTATGATTTCGAAGACTTTTGATAACGGAATGGTTTGTGCTTCGGAAAACAGTGCTATTGTTGATGCAGATATTTATGCTGAAGTTAAATCATTATTTGAGAAGAATAAAGTGTTCTTCCTCAAGAAAGCTGATTACAAGAAATTGGCTGAAGCAATGTTTAGACCCGAAGGTGGAGTCAAAGGTCCTATCGCTGGTCAATCAGCGTTGAATATTGCCAAACTTGCTGGTATCAAGGTTCCAGCTGATACGAAAGTACTCGGAGTAGAATTAAGCAAGGTGGGTCCTGATGAGCCACTTTCTGCAGAAAAGCTTTCACCAGTTTTGTCTGTTTATAAGGTTGCAGGTCACAAAGAGGGATTCCAAAAAGCCGATGAGCTTTTGCACTTCGGTGGCTTAGGTCACACCGTTGGAATTCATACGATGGATGAAGATTTAGCAACTGAATTTGGTATTAAGATGAAAGCTAGTCGTGTACTAGTTAATACTCCTGCTACCATCGGTGGTATCGGTAATCTTTATAACGAAATGATCCCTTCATTGACACTTGGTACTGGTTCATGGGGTAAGAATTCTATTTCTCATAACGTATCTTCATTTGATTTGCTTAACATTAAGACAATAGCAAAACGGAGAAATAATATGCAATGGATCAAACAACCAAGAGTTTATTATGAAAAGACTTCTGTCCGTTACTTAGAGGATCTTGAAGGAATGCAACGTGCCTTTATCGTCTGTGACCCTGTGATGGTTCAACTAGGTTATGTGGATACGATTACTGACGAGTTGAAGCGCAGCAAAGTTAACGTTGAATATTCAATGTTCTCAGACGTTGATAATATTGTGACAACGGATGTCGTAAAACGTGGCGTTACCCAAATGAATTTGTTCAAGCCTGATACGATCATTGCTTTAGGTGGAAGCACGACCATGGCAACTGCCAAAGATATGTGGTTGTTCTATGAGCATCCAGATGTTGATCTCTTCGGTGCAAAACAAGGCTTCATTGATATTAGAAAACGGACTTATAAGTTCCCTAAGCCTGAAAAAGCACAATTTGTTGCTATTCCAACAACCTTTGGCACTGGTGATCAAGTGACACCATTTAGTTCAATTATCGATACAAAGACCGGAACTAAATATCCAATTGCTGACTATGCTTTGACTCCTGATGTAGCGATCATTGATTCTCAATTTGTCGAGACGATGCCTCAAGATATCATGGCTGAATCAGGGATGGACGTATTGACCAATGCCGTTGAATCATACGTAGCTAATATGGCCTCAGATTATACTCGACCATCAGCACTTCAAGCAGTCAAATTAGTTTTTGACAACTTAGAAAAAGCTATCAGTGGCGACAAGGATGCTCAAGCTGAAATGCACAATGCTTCAACCTTAGCTGGCTTATCATATGGTAATGCCTTTGCAGGTGTTGCACATTCAATTACTGATGTCCTAACGAATGAATACGGGATCAAGCACGGCCTAGCTTCAATCATTGCCTTGCCACAAGTGATCAATTACAATTTTGAACAACCAACTAAGATGACAATGTGGCCTGCTTATGAAAGCTTTAGAGCTGACTCAGATTACGCTGCCATTGCTAGATATATTGGATTGACAGGTAAAGATGAGCGAGAATTAAAGGACGCTCTAGTCAAGAAAATTGTTGATTTGGCCCATGCAGTCGGGATCAAACTAAGTCTTAAAGATAACTTTATTGATCAAAAAGACTTTAATAGTAAGCTTGATACTTTAGCTGAAGCAACTTTTGGCGATCAATTCTCATTCACTAATCCTAAGGAACCTTTGATTTCTGAATTGAAACAAGTCTTACAAGATGTTTATGTCGGAAAAGGAATCGAAAGTAAATAATACATAAAAACTAATAGTACTTGTAATCGAATTATGTTTATAAGTACTATTTATTTTTTTATTATCTTTTATTCGAAGTTCGCCATAAAAAGCCCTGCTGAACTGGTCTATACTAAGAATAATGGGGAGAAGGCTCTGAGATATCATTACAAACAAGGGGTTGTTTACGTGAGAATCAATAAAGAGCAATGGAGTTGGATTTTTTATGATTGGGCTAATTCGGCGTATGGGATTATTGTGACCACGGCAGTTTTGCCAGTCTACTTTAAATCCATCGCACAGACGCAACATGTTTCGGCAGCTGGATCGACAGCAATTTGGGGCTATGCCAATAGTTTTAGTACTTTATTGGTCTCATTATTGGCACCGTTTTTAGGAGCTTTGGCTGACTATCCTAATTTCAAAAAGAAAATGTTGAATATTTTTTGCTGGCTAGGCATTATTATGACCTTTGGCCTGGCAGCTGTACCAACTCAGCAGTGGCAACTATTACTAGTAGTTTATATTTTTTCCGCAATTGGTTATTCGGCCAGTAACTTATATTATGATAGTTTTTTGATCGACGTGGCAGATGACCAAGAGATGAATCGAATCTCAACCCATGGTTATGCCTATGGATATCTAGGCGGGGTAATTGCCTTTTTGTTCTTCTTAATTTTGCAGTTAACGAATGGATTCGGCCGATTAGATGGCGCAGGTATTGCTCGTTGGAGTTTTGTGATCGCCGCAGTTTGGTGGATCATCTTTTATCTACCTTTACAAAAGAACGTTCAACAGCGATACTTTGTAACTGATAATGCGGCACCATTGAAAGATAGTTTCAAGCGTGTGATTCAAACTGTCCGCCATATCAAGCGATATAAGCAAGTTGCTTGGTTTCTAGTGGCTTATTTCTTTTATATTGATGGTGTCGATACGATTTTTACGATGGCTACCGCTATCGGGATGGATATTGGTGTCCAGACGAACGAATTGATGATCGTAATGTTAGTCGTTCAGTTGGTTGCCTTTCCTTTTTCGATTTTGTTTGGATGGTTAGCTGACAAAACCTCAACTCGTAAAGGAATTCTCTTGGGGATCGTAGTTTACTTCATCATCTGTTTGTATGCTTTGAACTTAAAAACAAGTTTTGACTTCTGGGTGCTGGCCTTATTAGTCGGTACTAGTCAAGGTGGCTTACAAGCTTTGAGCCGCTCGTATTTTGGAAAAATTATCCCCAAGGAGTCAGGCAGTGAATTTTATGGCTTTTTAAATATTTTAGGCAAATTTTCAGCTGTAATGGGACCATTTATTGTGGCAATTGTCACTCAATTGACTGGTAAATCAACAATAGGAGCTGCCTCAATTAGTTTACTGTTCTTGATTGGTTTAATCATTTTTATTAGATTACCTAAAATTACGACTCAAAAAGTTTTAGATATCAATTAAAAAATAGGTAACTCGTCCTCAAATTGGACCAGTTACCTATTTTTTTGCTACTTTATTGTGTTGTAATTTAAAGCAGATGATTATTCAGCGTCATATGATTTTTGGAACAGTTCTACAAGCTCTTGTTTGTTACCTTTGCGAGGGTTAGAGAAGGCATTGCCATCCTTCAAAGCATTTTCAGCCATCAATTCAAAGTCCTCAGGTTTGGCTCCGATTGCTTTAATTGAACGAGGGATACCAACGTCATCGGCTAACTGTCTCATAGCTTTGATAGCCAATTTAGCGGCATCACGAGTTGACAGACCAGAAATGTCTTCACCCATAGCCACAGCCAACTGGGCAAATCTCTCTGGATTAGAGATGATATTGTATTCTTCAACGATTGGAAGCAAGATAGCGCAACATACACCGTGAGGGGCATCGTATTGACCGCCAAGTTGATGAGCCATAGCATGAACATAACCAAGATCGGCGTTGTTAAAGGCCATACCACCAAGCATTTCGGCTTCTACCATCTTAGTGCGGGCTTCAACATCATGTCCATTAGCATAAGCTTCGCGTAAGCTCTCTTCAACTAGCTTGATACCTTGAAGACATTGGGCATCAGTAATTTCGTTACGGTGAGTTGAAACGTATGGTTCGATCAGTTGAACGAATGTATCCATACCAGTTGCAGCAGTTAGGCCTTTTGGAACATCTAACATCAACATTGGATCATTGAACGATACAAGGGGAATATTTCTCCAAGAAACAACGACGAATTTGAGATGTGTTTGCGTATTTGTGATAACACAGTGTCTAGTAAGTTCTGAACCAGTACCAGCGGTTGTGTTAACAGCAATCAATGGAGGAAGGGCATTGTCTAATGTTTCGATACCAGCGAGTTTTGTAATATCATCGCCGTTTGTCAAAATAATACCAGTTCCTTTACCAGTATCATGAGCTGAACCACCACCAATCGTGATGATACCGTCACAGTTATTATCTAAATAAATTTTTTTAGCTTCTTGAATATTATGAACTTTAGGATTTGGTTCAACACCGTGGTAGATTGTGAATTTAACGCCAGCAGCAGTCAACGAGTCAGTGGCTTGTGCAACAGGTCCATTAGCGACGCTTTCCAAAAACTTATCAGTCACGATCAAGGGGTTATTCATATTTAACATTTTGGCACGCTCGCCAATCTTCTTAATAACACCAGCACCGAAGAAGTTAACACTAGGCATTAAAAAATCAAAATTTTCTTTCATAATAGTTCCTCCTCTTTGATATAAAAATATTTTATATATTTATGAAAGGCTTTTCAATAAGTTTGTTAGTTGAATAATCAATTGAACAATATTTTATAACGATTTTTCACTATTCAAAAAATGAATAAAAAATAGACATCATTTTGAATGTTAATTAGTGGTTAGATAGGGTATAACTTTTTTAGCACTTGAGTAATTTGATGTCTTTTTTGGAAAACGTTTACAAAAAATCTTTAGTTTGGTACTATAGACTCATTCGAATGAGTCTAAGAAGAGAGAAAAATATGCAAGCTTAAAAAACATCAAAAGAAAAGACAGAAAAAACTAAGTTTAGCGAGTATGCATTTCAATCGATATTTGGTTTTTCGTTATCTTACAACAATTTTTTTATTAATTTATATTGGTTAATGCCAGGAATTTTAGTAATTGGAGCCGGTGCGGTAATGGTTAAACAAGTCAAAAAATATTGGAAACACAATAATAAATTACCAATAATGAGAGGATATTATTGGTTACTAACCAAGTAATGAAGCAGTTGCATACTAGACTCAATAAAAGGAGAAAATAATGACTACAGGATTTAAAGATGGATTTTTATGGGGCGGTGCTGTAGCCGCCCATCAATTTGAAGGTGGCTGGGATAAAGACGGTAAAGGAATCAGTATTGCTGACGTGATGACCGCTGGTGATAATAAGACTGATCGGGAAATCACTGATGGTATTATTCCTGGTAAGAATTATCCCAATCATGAGGCAATTGATTTTTATGATCATTATAAAGATGACGTCAAAATGTTTGCTGAATTAGGATTAAAGTGTTTCCGAACCAGCATTGCTTGGACGAGAATTTTTCCGAATGGTGATGAAGAACAGCCGAATGAAGCTGGATTAAAATTTTATGATGATTTATTTGATGAATTGCATAAATATAATATTGAGCCAGTGATCACCTTGTCACACTTCGAAATGCCTTATCATTTGGTCACTGAATATGGTGGCTGGCGTGATCGACGTTTGATTGATTTGTTTGTAAGATTTGCGACAGTTGTTTTCAAACGATATCGTAATAAGGTTAAGTACTGGATGACTTTCAATGAGATTAATAATCAAACTGGTTTAAATGAATGGGGACTATTCACCAATTCAGGTATTTTGGTTAAACCAGGTGAAGATGCTGAAAAAGTTATGTATCAAGCAGGTCATTATGAAGTAGTTGCTAGTGCAATGGCAGTTCAAATTGGTCATCAGATCAATCCTGATTTTAAGATTGGATGTATGTTAGCTATGGGACCAACATACCCAGCAACTACTGACCCGAAAGACGTCATGAAAGCTCAAAGAGCGATGCAAGCTAACTACTGGTTTGGGGATGTTCAATGTAAGGGAAGATATCCAAAGTGGTTAACAAATTATTTTGAAAGAAAGAATTTTAACTTGGATATCACTTTGGCCGACTTAGATGTAATTAAGGCCGGAACGGTTGATTATATAGGATTCTCCTACTATGCTTCACACGTTATTAAAGCTGATGTTAACGAGCCCGATGATTTCATGACTCCTAAAAAGAATCATGAAGTTAAGAATTCAGCACTGATTCGGTCTGATTGGGGTTGGGAAATTGACCCGGTTGGGTTAAGATATGCGTTAAATTGGTTCAGTGAACGATATGATTTACCATTGTTTATTGTCGAAAATGGTTTGGGAGCTTTTGATAAAATTTCAGATGATGGTAAAATCCATGATGATTATCGTATCGATTATTTGAGAAAACATATTGAACAAATGAAACTTGCGGTTGAGTTGGATGGTGTTGATCTGATGGGATATACTCCTTGGGGATTCATTGATCTGGTTTCCGCCGGTACTGGCCAAATGGATAAACGTTATGGAATGATTTATGTTGATAAAAACGATGCCGGAGTTGGTTCATTAGCGCGTAAAAAGAAAGATTCATTTGATTGGTTCCATAAAGTAATTGAAACTAATGGTAATGATTTGAGCTAATGAGTTAACGTTATATGTATTGACAAGACGTACACTATCATCAGATTATAAGATGAGAGGTGCGTTTTTTGTCGGAAAGGATGTTTTAAAATGACAGCCAAAATGAATATTAATGTTTTAGTTCAAAAAATTATTTCGGCCATTCAAGCAGGTAAATTGATGGATGAGCAACGCAAACTTCCTTCCGAACCGGTTTTGATGGATTATTATCAAGTAACCCGTTATACATTACGAAGTGCCTTACAGCAATTGAATACAATGGGATATATTTATCAAGTTCACGGCGTTGGTACCTTTGTCCGTCAACAGCAGACTAATGAATCAATGGCCTTGGAGCATAATGGTGGTTTGAGTGATGAAGCGGACCGAGTCGGACGCAGTTTGACGACAGATAAGGCCACAGAAAAGATTATTCCTGCTTCGGAGGCTGAATTTATACCAGAGACCGTCAATTTCGATAAAGATGAAATGTTGATTGATGTGACTCGTTTTCGCTCTTTAGATGGCGATCCATATGTCATGGAGCATTCATACTATCTCCAGTCGGTGATTGAAGAAATTCCCCAAAGTGCGTTGTTCGGTTCACTGTTTCATTACTTTGAAGAGCAAAAATCGACCCAAATTGGTTTTATTGACCAGCTGATTATGAGTGAACCCTTACCTAAGACAGCTAGTGATTTTATGAAGTTACCGATTGGCTCGCCAAGTTTAGTTGTACAGGATGAAACCTATCTCAATACCGGACAGTTATTGGCATTTTCAAAACAATATTATAATTTCAAAACCGCTAAATTATTTGTTGTTAAAAAAGTCCATTCAAAGAGTAAACGCTAGAAATTTTTGATATTAATTAGGATATAACGAAAAAAACACCTAATGAGGTGTTTTTTTGTTAGCCGTGATTAGGCGATAATTGAATGAATTAATAACCAATTCAATCTGTTGATTTTGAAGATAATAATTTTTTCCAACTTTAGTAATGGTTGTTGTGGTATCAGTAATTATTCTTTGAACTAGTTGCTCAATATCAGCGTTTGAGAGCTGCATCTGTAATTTTTTATTGACGCGTCCAAAAACTAGTGGGGTATAGCAGACATTTTTTGAAAATACTTCACGTTCAGGAATCATACTTATTTCCACTTATCGATCAGATGAGCTGTTTCTTTAGTGTTGTTCGTGAAGATACTGTCCAGCTTCAAAGTATTTAAGGCATCATAATTGTCATTGTAAGTATTCAAGACCCAACCATTAGTCTTAAAACCATTCTTGTGAGCAACTTTAATTAGTTTTGGTGTCCACTGGTCTAGTTTGATCGAGATGAATTTGATATAACGGGGAGCGTTTTCGATCTGTTCACGATATTGGCGTTCGGTAACGGAATCTAATAGCCAGAGTGTGGGAACGTTTTTTAATGACTTATGCACAGCTTCGATACCGGGTAAACTTTCGTCTTGCATAATGACGTTATTAGTCATTTTATATTGCTTTAACTCTTTGATGAGGGCCTTTTCAGTTGCCGTATTGTCACCCGCATTCTTTTTTGTTTCTATTATATAATGAACCTTTTTGCCATAACGTTTGAAAACATCTTTTAACTGATGGATTCTTTCGCCATTGTGGAGTTTTACTTTGTTGATTTTATTTGAATTTGACGTTGAAATCGTGACATTATGATCAGTAGATTTCTTTAGATTGTCATCGTGTGAAACGTAGAGTTTATTATCTTTACTGAGCCAAACGTCTTGTTCAATATATTGAGAACCATCTTTGATAGCTTGATTATAGCCGCTGTATGAATGATCAGGATTATTGTAGGGACTACCCCGGTGTGAAAAAATTAAAGGATTATTTGGCGAGGCATGATTGACACTTTGAGTGATCGATGTCAGATTTTTAGCTTTCGGAGCGGCAGCAGCTTGAGCAGTAGCAGTTGAAAGTGGCAAGCCTAATATGGTTAATAGTAGCAGCAATGATGCGATTTTTCTCTTTTTCATGATATCCCCTCTGAATGTATTCAATCATATTTTACTCGTAAAAAAAGTGTTACCGCAAGTTAATGGGTAACACAATTTTTTTAATGAAGCTTAAATGAACGATGGTTCTTGGCTGGAGCTTTGTTCAAAGCTATTTGTTTAGTTTTTTCACGTTCAATTTTTAGTTGTTTACTTAATTGACGATTCTTCCAAAATCCATAAACAGAAATCGTTAAAGGAACAGTTGTCAAGGCGATTGAAGCTGGAATCAACCAAGGATTCTTACGAATAATTTCCAAACTCACATCGGTATTGGCTTTTATTTCTTGGTGTAATTTTTCTGGTGTCAACATAATATCGCATCCTTTCGGCTTCCACTCAAGCATAAGCTAAAATGTAACCGATGTCATTAATTATTGACGAAAATTTTATACCAAGTTATTTTAACTTTGATAAGATTGACCTTAGATATTAGTTAAAGAGGTTTTCTAATGAAGCGCTTCAAAAGTCATAAATTGTTCCAGTTACGAGAAATAGCCATCGGTTTAACTTTTGTTGGTGGCTTTATCGATGCTTACACATTTGTCCAAAGGGGGCATGTTTTGGCAGCGGGGCAGACGGGTAACATTGTCTTTCTCAGTGTCGATATTGCTCGTCAAAATTTACCAGGAATTGTTACTAAGATCATGACGATGCTATTCTTTTGCTTAGGAATTATAGTAGTCGAATTTCTGAAACACAAAAATAATCGTAGTCATTATTGGCGTTTAACTAGTTTAGTTGCTGAGTTTATCATATGTATTGTCGTCGGTTTTTTGCCGAAAACAGTTTCTAATCTCTACGTCGTACCACCATTAGCATTTGTGATGGCGATGCAAAATATATCCTTCGATCAAATTGAGGGCTTGGGGTATAACAATGTCTTCTCAACGGGTAACTTGAAAAAGGCAATTATTAATTTTATTGAATATTTCTATCACCATCGTCAAGGAGACATCACCACGTCCAAAATTTATTTTGAATTAGTTTTAGGCTTTTCGTTTGGGGCCATCATTTCCGCACTTTTACAGAAGTGGTTATTTCTGAGAACCATTTGGATCGTGCCGATTTTGTTAATAATTATCGGTGGATACTATACAGCTTTAGTGTATCGTCGAGAAAATTAGCTACCAGAAGTAAATTTAATACCGATAATACTGATCAATAATAGGGCCACAAAGCCCCAAGTCAGTGGTGATAATTTGTCGCCAAAGAGGACGACACCAACGATGATAGAGCCAACTGCGCCGACCCCGGTCCAAATTGGATAGGCCAAGCTCATCGGCATTTTTTTAACCGCTAAAGCTAATAGTCCCATGCTTAGTGCCAAGCCGACAACGGTTAAGATCGTGTAGTTTAGTTTTGTAAAGCCATGGCTCAATTTCATTGTCGTTGCCCAAACAACTTCAAAAAGTCCAGCGGTAATCAAATAGATCCAATTCATAATAGTTTCCTCCAAAAAAATAAGTATTCTCGTTAATTCCTTCATTGGCCTAATGGAATTAATAAGAATACTTTTTTAGTGACACCCGGCGGTGTTAATTGATTTCTAGTTATTCTAGCAAAAAAATTTGTTGATGGCAAACAGTCATTGAAAAATCTTTAATATGCTTAATGATTTGATTTTTTGTTTTAAAGAGTCGGTATGTAGATTATAAAATGAAGTTAGATTAAATTAAGAATCATCAGAAGATAAATAAAAAGGCTTGATTACTTTATATGCCCTCCAATTATTATATGTAGTAGAATTTTTGAGTCACATTAAACTTTAAAACTGATAACCAGTAACTAAACACAGTAACATGTTTCCATCTTAGGTAAAACGCTTACAAACAAGAATATTTAATCTATACTGTAAATGCAAATCAATTAGAAGGAGATGTAAATACAGTATGAAAGAAAAAGTTATGAATGGACTACAACGTTTTTCAAAAGCGATGTTTATTCCTGTTCTTATCCTTCCAATTGCAGGTATATTAATTGCAATCGGGAATATTTTTACTAATGTTAAATTGCTTGAAGCAGTTCCATTCTTGAATAATCCTATTACAAAAGGTTTTGGAATGATCTTGTCTGGATCATTGGTTTCTATTTTAACTAATTTAGGCGTTATTTTTTGTGTGGGACTAGCAGTTGGCCTTGCAAAAAAGAAAAAGGCCGAAGCGGGATTTACAGCTTTACTAGCGTTTTTAGTTTTTATTAACGCAATGAATAAATTTATGGAACTTAACCATTTGTTAAGTAAAGCATCAGACTTACAAGGAACAGGCCAAACAATGGTATTGGGAGTTCAAATTCTTGATATGGGTGTGTTCCTGGGAATTATCCTAGGTGTAATAGTTGGAATGATACACAATCGTTTTATAGATACTGAATTTAAGAGTGCATTTCAAATTTACGGTGGTTCTCGATTCGTATTTATTGTGATTATTCCTGTAACAGTAATCTTGGCAATAATGCTTACTTATATTTGGCCATTTATTCAACTTGGCATTTCAAGTATGGGTGGTTTTATTAAACAGTCTGGTAATTTTGGTATTTTTCTATATGGATCTTTAGAAAGATTATTGATTCCTACAGGATTACATCACTTAGTATATACACCATTTCTTTATACAAGCCTTGGTGGTACTGAAACTATTGCGGGACACGTATATGAAGGAGCAAGAAATATTTATTATGCAGAAATGGCGGATCCGTCGATTCATTTATTATCGAGATCAGTTATTTGGGACGCAAGAGGTATTTCAAAGATGTTTGGTTTAATTGGTGCCTGTTTGGCCATGTATCAGACAGCAAAGCCTGAAAATAAAATGCGTGTTAAAGCAATTCTAATACCAGCTGTTGTAACTTCATTTTTGGCTGGAGTGACAGAACCAATTGAATTTTCATTTATGTTTTTAGCTCCACTTTTGTTTGTTGTACATGCTGGTCTGGCTGGATTAAGTATGGTTGTTCTTAATATCTTGAATGTGCGTGCAATTGGACCAAATGGTTTTTTGGATTTCTTATTGTATAATGTTCCGCTAGGAGTGGGTAAAACACATTGGCCAATGTACATTGTTGTCGGGATAGCTTTCTTCTTTATTTACTATTTTCTTTTTAAGACATTAATAACACTATTAAATCTAAAAACTGTTGGTCGAGAAGAAGATATCAGTGACGTTAAATTATATTCTAAAAAAGATTTGAAGGAAAAGAAGCAACATAATGATAATGGGAATAGTACTAAGTCTGGTGAAAGTAATGGTATTCCTGCCACTTTAATTGTAAATGCTTTAGGTGGCGAAGATAATATTGAAAGTGTTACGAATTGTTATACAAGACTAAGGACGGTTCTAAAGGACCCTACTTTAGTTAACGAAAATGTTCTAAAAAATGAAACTGGGGCGAGTGGACTCATTGTTAAAGGAAATAATGTACAGGTTGTTTATGGATTGACAGTAACTGCGGTTAGAAAGGCAGTCGATGCAGAACTGGGTTTGACTGACTTAAATACAGAATTGGAATAGGAGAAGATAACATGAAAAAACATTCAATTTTAATTGCAGGTGGAGGAAGCACATTTACTCCCGGAATTGTAATGATGTTGCTTGATAATATGGATAGATTTCCAATTAGAAAACTAACATTATATGATAATGACGAAGAAAGACAAGCAACCTTAGGAAAAGCGTTAGAAATAGTTCTAAATGAAAAAGCACCTGAAATTGATTTTAAATTCACAATTAAACCTGAAGAGGCTTTTACTGATGTTGATTTTGTATTTGCACATATCAGATCCGGTAAATATAGAATGAGAGAATTGGATGAAAAAATTCCATTAGCTCATGGAGTTGTGGGACAAGAAACATGTGGCCCTGGTGGTATTGCTTATGGTATGAGAAGTATAGGAGATATTATTGAATTAATTGATTATATGGAGAAATATTCACCAAATGCCTGGATGTTAAACTATTCCAATCCAGCAGCAATTGTAGCTGAAGCGTGTCGTGTACTAAGACCAAATTCTAAGATACTGAATATTTGTGATATGCCAGTTGGTACGTTGAGAAGAATGTCTCAAATTGTTGGTCTTACTCCAGAAGATTTAGAAGTGAAATACTTCGGCCTGAATCATTTTGGATGGTGGACTAGTGTTAAAGATCATAATGGTCATGAGTATTTACCAGAGATCAGGGATTATGTGGCTAATCATGGCTATTTAACAAAAGTCGAGGTAGATACTCAACATATGGATGCTAGTTGGCAAGCAACTCATAAAAAAGCTAAAGACTTACTTGCTGTTGACCCTAGATTTTTGCCAAATACGTATCTTAAGTATTATTTGTATCCAGATTATGTGGTTGATGAGTCTGACCCTAACTATACGAGGGCTAATGAGGTTATGGACGGAAGAGAGAAAAACGTTTTTTCAGCTGCACAAAGAATTATTGATGCTGGTACATCCTCAGTTGGTGAATTCAATATTGATAGTCATGCCTCTTTCATTGTTGATTTGGCGAGAGCCATTGCATATAACACACATGAGAGAATGCTTTTAATTGTACAGAATAATGGAGCAATCTCTAATTTTGACGACGATGCTATGGTAGAAGTACCTTGTATTGTTGGCAATGATGGTCCAGAACCTTTAGCACAGGGTAAAATTCCAATGTTTCAAAGAGGGATGATGTATGAACAAGTAACAGTTGAAAAATTAGCTGTTCGAGCATGGATAGAACATGACTATCAGAAATTATGGCAGGCACTCTCCCTATCAAAAACGGTTCCTAGTGCTCAAGTTGCAAAGGAATTACTTGATGATTTGATTGAAGCAAATAAGGAATTTTGGCCAGAGTTAAAACGCCCAAATAGGAAATATGGTTTAATATCAGAAGTTGGTGAAGAAGAGCCAGTATAAGTGCATTTCTCTAGTTTTGATTAAATGAATATGTATTTAAATTAGTAACAAAACTATATGTCTAGATGTTCAAAAAGCCCCTAATTTATAAGGAAAGGAAATATATTTCTATCCTTGAATTAGGAGCTTTTTTGATGTTAAAATTTTTCTGATAAGCCGATTACTTTCTCAAAAACATACAAAACATTTGGGAAAAATGCATTTGAGAATTGATTATAGTCATCTGCAGGAAAATTATCCTTGCAAATGATCGGAAGAGATGAAAGGTAGTTGATGGTATTATCATTGTTGCCCGTGAAGCTGACAACTTTAATTCCTTCATCATTTGCCATTTTGATTTTGTCGATGACTTGTTGAGTTTCTCCAGACTTCGAAATAACAACTAAAAAATCAATATTGTTCAAATTATTTTCAAAAACACCGATAGAATCAGCACCGGACGAAATTAAACACTTCTTCCCAAGTATCAATAGCTTCTTATAGATATATTCTGCAACTATAGTTGAAAAACCTGTGGCATAAATATATATGAAATTTTTTTCCTGTGAATGAATCATTTGTGCAAATTCTTCTAGCAGTTCATGAGGTGTGTCTATAATCTTATCGCCAATATCAGAAATAATCTCATCAGAATTGTCATTCTTGATTAAATATTCAGCTATTTTATAATGCATTTCAATAAAACCAGAATAACCTAACTTTTGAGCCAAACGCATTACAGTTGAGGTGGAAGTGAAATTAGCCTTGGCGACACCTCGAACGCCTAAGTTTAAGACTTCGTTATTATTATTTAAAAGAAATTCGAGAACTTCTTTTTCACTATTTGTGAGATTTTTAGTATTTTTCAATTTAGAGAATTTCAATCAAATGCCTCCAACTTAGAACATACGATATAAAACAGTTTCATTATTTATTTTAAACGGATAAATAAAAAAATCAGCACCTTTATATAAATTAGTAAAATTCATGGTGGTTTAATAAAGTATGGTTTTGAAGAGCTTTTATATGACTTAATGATTTTTACCCAAAGTTCTTAATTACTATTCTTCTGCTACAATCGGATATTTTCTAACAATAAAGGTTAAAAGATAAGAGAGCGCCAAGATTACCGTCACAACTAAGTATGGATAATGGGTATTCCAATCCATCAATGCCCCTGACATCAATGGTCCAATTACGTTACCAACACTTGTCAAAGACATGTTCATACCATTGATCAAACCTTGATTAGAGCGGCTTGATTTGGTTAATAAAGTAGTGATTGCAGGTCGCAATAAGTCAAACGATGAAAAGATAATTAAGGTTGCTACGATAACTTCGATATGGGAATGTGCTTGCGTGATCCAGAAAACACAAATTGCACTCAGTAAAAAGGCAATACTGATTAGACGCATTTCACCAATTTTACTGATGATCCAATTAAAGGCGGCCACTTGTAGAATTAGTGAAATAATTCCATTCAAAGTCAATACTAAGGCAATCGTCCCCAAGCCAAAGTTGAAAACTTGGTTAACGTAGATACTATAGATACTTTCAAATCCTTGTAGTCCAAATGATGAGACTAAAATCATTCCAAAAAGCATTACCATTGGTAGAGTTAAAATGGCTCTGATTGAACCCTTTTCTTTAGCTTTGGCCTCCGCATCTTGTTCCTCTCGTAAGAGCACTTCTTTGTTTTCCTTCAAGAAGAATTGAGTAAAAATGGCACTGGTTAAGCTAAGGACACCGGCTACCCAAAAGGGAGTCTTATAGCTGATACCGGCTAGGATACCACCCAGTCCAGGTCCTAAGATCAAGCCACCACTAAAAGCAGCAGAAAGCCAACCGATGACTTTAGCACGTTCTTTTAAAGTAGTTAGATCAGAACCTAAGGCCATTGAAGTTGGAATAACCATAGCAGCTGACAGGCCACCGATAATTCTCGAAAGATTAAAGATAGGTAGGCTAGTTGCTACCGCAAAGATAAATTCGGAAATCATATAGGTAAATAATCCAAAAACGATTACTGGTTTACGGCCAAGTTTGTCAGACATTTTACCAACGATTGGCGAGGCAATAAATTGTGCAAAGGCAAAGAGAGAAGTCATAACTCCCATTTGCGAAGTCGTGAAATGATATTCGTTTTTGATGAATGGGGTGACAGGGATAACCAAGCCAATTCCCAAACAAATTAAAAAGTTGCTGAATACTAAAATATAAATAGATTTTTTGTTTTTTCCCATACTTTTCCTCCCCACTAGTCGTTTTAAAGTTCAAAAAAACTACCATCGACTGATAGTAGTTAATCATAAGAAAACCGATATCCTAAGCTAGGCCTAGATACCGGTGAACTGAAAATCTTACATTACAGATTAGCATACTATGGATTTTTTCAATTGTCTAATATTTCGTAATAAAAACAAAAATGAAAAAATATTAAATAATTGAACTTTTGGCATATAAAATTGCTTAATGATGGACAATTTGTATGTTTGATCTTATTATGTAGTTATGGCTGTTAAAAGGAGGTCATATTTTTGGATTTTCGAAGTGGGTTAAATAGCGATAAACCCCAGATAATAAATTTACTTACAGATTCATTTAAAGAGTACATAACAACTAAGAACATGTTCCAGCAGGAGTTTCGTTCTAGTGCAAAGTTCGATCGCTTAATTAGAAAATATTTTGCACTCGAAGTTAATGTATTCATGAAAAAAGGTTTGGTTTATGTTGGAGCTGACGGAAAGGGAACGCCTAGAGCAGTTGCTCTAATTGAATTTAATCAAGGTCGACAGATCAGTATGTGGGACTATCTTTCAATAGATGGTCTGAAGATATTGCCTGAAATCCTTAAGAGTGGATTCAATGGTTTCAATGCATTCGATATCTTTAAGTTTGAAGACATTTTTGACAAGGTTAAGGGTAAAAAGAAGTGTATCGTTGAATATTTGGCTGTTGATAAGTCCTTGCGAGGTCAAGGGATTGGTAGCAAAATGTTGAATAATCACATTAGCCCTTATGTTAAGAAGATCGGATACCGTAATATTATTTTGGAAACAAATACCCAAAAGAACGTTAAGTTCTATAAGAAAAATAATTTTTCCGTGCGCTCGGTTAAAAAGGTTAACTTGAGTCATGGAGATGTTAAAGATTGGGTTTTAGCTAAAAGTATTTAAGACAAACAAAGAGCCGTTCACATATGTGAGCGGCTCTTTTTATAAAAACAACTGATTCCTACTCCCTTATAGTACCAGATTATTTTTATAGTAGATATTTTTTTAAGAAAAATTAATTCTTTAATTTGGTGAATCAACCATCGTCCAGGTCAAGGTACCTTTATAAGATCCTACTTTCGTATTAGCAGCAAGTTTGATCTTCCAATCGCCGACACCGACATATCCTTATAGGCCAGTTGGTTGATCCGAACCACCCTTGAACAAAGCAGTTTGAATAGGAGTACCGCTAGCAGAGATAGGAGTGAACGAACCGGGATCATCAGGCGAAGAGGTTCTTTGTCTGATAAATAGTAAGCCCGAACCGTCATCAGTTAAGGTATCGCTACCAGATTTCATTTTAGTATCATCATTGTTATTGTCATAAGAAACATTGACTGAAAAATCATTGGTTGAGGGATGCATTATTTGTAAGCCGCCGTTAGTAGCGACATTTTTTAAGACCTTTTCACTGCCATACATATTAGTTTGACCAAAATCAATGTCAGGAACGCTTAAAAAGGCATTGACGTTTGAAACAGAGACATTGGCTTGAGAAGTTAAATCGCCAATCGAGAGCGAGTTAGTTTTAATTCCAGTCGCGGTAGCAGTATTAGTGATGACACCGGCTACTGAAGCATTGACTTTAGCTTTGAAAGTTAAGGTGGCCGTTTGGTTAGCACTCATTGCCCCTAAGTTGAAGCTTCTTAGACTGTCACCATTAGTTAAATGGTCAGATCCATTGTCAGCACTGTAATTGACACTCCCTGGTACTAATTGAAGACCACTTGGTAAGTCATCACTCAAAGTAGCGCCATCTTTCATCGAATCACTGCCAGCACCTAAGTTATATTTAACTTGATAGTCAAGAATATCACCATATTTGGCGTCGGCACTAGAAGCATACTGGGCGTTAGTACCGTCTGATTCGTTTTTGACGAGTTTGGTTAGTGTGGGGTAAAAATTAGTCTTGGTGATCGGGATAGTTACTTGTGCATTATATTTAGTATCAGTCGTTGTACCAGCATTAGCATCACGACCATAGAAGTAGGCAGTATTTGTGATTGAGGATAAAGTATTGGCACTGTTATCAATTGTAGCGTTGTAAGTTATTGTTGAAGTCTTATTTGCACCGACAGAAACTTTCTTCATATCAACAGTTAAGAGTCGAGTTGTCGGATCGTAAGTTGAAGCACTCGTCGCATCTACACCGTCAACCTTGATTGATTTTGTATCAAGATCCAATCCATTAGGGATCGTATCTTCCATTTTAGTGTAAAGCCAACTAGTTGGAAGCGAACCGTCTTGACCATAGTTAGTTAGTTTCAATGAGAAATTTAATTTATCGCCAATACGGTTTGTAGTATCTTTGCGATCAGCAGCTGTCTGGTTAGTGTATTCTTTTTTGGGAATAACTAATGCGTAAGGAACGTATGTAAGTCCCATTGTTGATGAAAAGTGGGCTTGTTTACCAGCGGCCAAACTGGTTGAAGGCCATTTTAGAGTATAAGCCGTATCAGTTAGGGTAGTAGTTAACGCGGCATCAGCAGCGGCACTAGCTTGACCAACACCGTTTGTAAATCCAGATGACCAATCCGTGTTATTAAAGGTATGGCCTGTAAAATCAGTAAAGCCATCATTTGTCACGTTAGTGACCATTAACTTACCAGGATTATTACCAATATAGAGACCGATTCCGCCACCAATTGCATGTGGAACGATTAAATCATTTGAACCAGCAGCTGATCCTAAAGCAGTATCTTCTCCGAACCAAGTCTGAAACGTTTGAGTTGTTTGACCGGGATTGTATAGATAAAGTTCACGTTGTACAAAAGCTGCGTTAGAAGGTGATGGACGCAATAAAATTTCAGCATACATATGATATGCTTGATTTCCACTACTGGATTCGGCCTCACGTGTAAATTCACCAACAATCTTATAAGCAGGATTGCCATTATCGTCCGTGCCGACGTAGTATTGCTTATTGGTTAACCCGATATTTCCGTTATTATTGGCTGAGTAACCTAATAGTGCGAACTCACGCGATGAAATTTTACCAGTATAGTTTGCAGGTGTAATTAGAAAGTCTGGAGATGAACTAGATGCCTGGCGAAGCATTTCAGTTTGGTCGCTACTTTTTCCTTGGAATACTGCGCCATAGTAATTACCAGCATTATTCATAAAGATATTCATTTTGGAATAAACCATATTTTGAGATGCTGAAGTTAAACCTTCGGTTGGTTTTAAAAAGTTACTGTCCATACCTTTAACAACTTTACCAGAATTGTTTTGAGCCCCACCAAAAGTATAATCTAGCGTAATATCGCTGGCAGACGTTGCTCCTTTTTTGACCAGAATACTACCAGTTTGTGAAGTTGGTAAAGTTGCAGCTGAACCCATGCGTTTCCAGTTACTAATTCCATCTTGAAAGTAATTACTGTAGTTCGTTTCAGCTTTAATTATTGATCCTGATAAGGACAACCAGCTGAAGAGAACTACCAGAAAACTGATAATAAAAACTCCAAATTTTTTAAATTTGTTCATAATTTTTCCTCTCCGATACACTTATCACAATCTACCATTATTATAAATTGGATATATAACTCAAATATTCCATTTTACGAAAATATTTTTATATAATGTTGGCTTAATGCCATAAAACTGTATAAAAAAATATATATAATTGATTAAATTAGATATTTTGTATATAAATATTATAATATTTATAAAAATGAAATACTTGGTTACTTTTAATTCCGTAACCACGAAAAAGATATGTTAGAATCTAATCAATAAATATATTTTGAAAGGCAAAATAATGAATACAAATTTGACGGGGGACTTTTCAAAAGAAACTATTACTTTAAAATTAGCTGGTAATGGAATCGTTAGATATCATGCTAATGAACCTAAGCAAATAGAATCTGAATCTATTTTTATTATTTTGAATCGGCAACGTGTGGTAGGGTTGAGTTTTGGCAGTATCGAAAATGATGCGGCGGGAAAGAATATTTATTTGGAATTGATAGTTCCAGAAACAATTGTTCCGGCAGAATTCTTTTATTTCTTGACTTTGGAGATGGATAAAGCAGGATATGAAATGAATGTTGGCTATTCAATGTCAGTCTCACCAGCCTCAATGAAAAAGTTTCAAAAATATTGGCGTACTATTTTACCTTTACTGCAAGCCTTTGGGTTACAACTAGCAAAGCAGACCAAGAGAACGGCAGCAAAACCACGTCACAAGTTCGACCCTAAATTGGTTGATCAGCCATTTTCAATTGATTACAAAGGCAGTCAAGCAATAGTTTATTGGAAGAAGCGAAATGAGTTTGTAATCAAAAAAGGTGCAACATTAGTAGAAAATGCACCTTTGACGAAAGCAGGTGTGATTGGTTTTGCGGGTAAATTTGGATTGCGGTTGCGTGACGAACATGCAGCTGCCATCGAAAATTCACGTTTAATCGAAGATGTAACCTTGAGAAGTGTGAATGAAGTTGGTACGTTTTTGTATTTTGCTGGCACCAACAGTTGGCTGCAATTAAAATCACCTGATAATAAAACTTTGCATGATTTGACCGTAGTTAAATAAAGCCTCAATTGACAAAGATTTTTAAAATGATAGACTTTTCACAGATTATTTTGATCGACGGCGTGAGCTGGCGGTCTTTTTTTGAAATGGGGGGAATGATCATGAAAAAAGTTAATGCACAAGTTTTAATTTTTGGAGCTTTTTTGGAATCGGTTGGAGCAAGCTTTATTTGGCCGATCAATACGATTTTTATCCATGATTATTTGCACAAATCCTTAGCTGTGGCGGGGACGGTCCTGTTTTTCAATTCGATTCTGACCTTTTTAGGTAATTATGCCGGTGGAAAACTTTTCGATCGTATTGGTGGACATAAAACGGTTATTGTCAGTACCTTAATAGGTTTGTTGGCCTTGATTGGATTAATCTTCAATCATGGTTGGCCTGCCTATCCAATCCTTTTGCCAATTTTAGGCTTTGGAGTGGGAAGTGCCTATACGGTGATCAATTCCTTTGGGGCACAGATTGATGAAGTTGATAAATATAAATTATTCAATGCCATCTACGTGGGGACTAATTTAGGCAATGGAATTGGCACAGCTTTGAGTGGTTATATTGCGGGCATCCAAATGACTTGGGTTTTTATTGCTAATTTTGTTTTTCTAGGACTATTTTTTGTCTTATCAGTCTTTACTTATGGCAATCGCAATGTGGTTCCCAGTCGAAGAACTAAAAAAAGCCATCCCGTAAAAACAAAATTAAAACCGGGGACGGCTTTGATTGCAATATTTTTAGGAACGACTTGGATATCATATTCACAATGGAGTAGTAATATTTCCGCTCACTTGACCCATTTAGGTATTCCTGTCAGTATGTATAGTTTGTTGTGGACGATCAATGCAATCGTAATTGTGATCTTCCTACCATTGATAAATCATTTGGCTGAAAATAAAGCCTGGTTTAAAAAAATTCAAGTACCTGTGGGAGTCGCATTTTTTATTATTGCTTTTGTGTCAATCATCGGTGCTACCAAATATTTTGCCTTTGCAATCGGGATGGTGGTCCTGACGTTGGGTGAAATGTTAGTTTATCCAGGCATTCCCGCTCTGATTGGTGAATCGACCCCCAATGAAGAGGCCGGACGCTATCAAAGTATCATCAATATGGCAGCTACATTTGCTAGAGCGATGGGTCCTCTGTTAGGTGGAGTCTTGATCATGTATAGTTCGTATGATGTGATGTATTTAGCAGCAATTGCCGTTCTAGCAGGTTCATACTTTATCTTTAGACGAGGAAGAAACGAATTAGCTAGTAGTAAAAAATCAGTGTAGTTAGTGATTTAAAAAAAGATTCTTTAGAAAATTTCACGTAATTTAAACGTGGAATTTTTTTATTTATGGAAATAATTGTTAGTTTGTTCGGTTATGAATTTCCAGAATAAGGATACGACCGCCGAATCATTGTCTTTTTGTTTCATGAAGACCAATTTACTCTCGGATTGAGGTTTTAGTGTGACTACTTTAATTTGAGGGTAATTAGTGAGATCAACAGACTCTTTTGAAACGATGGAGATACCTTGATTTTGATTGACCATTTCTAAAATTAAATTCATATTTTGGCCTCTGTAGGTAATTTTCGGTTGGAAAATTAATGATTGAAGCTTTTGATAAAGTGGATTAACCTTACTGAAATTGTCACTGAAGATTAAAATGTTTTGACTTTTCAATTGTTCAATTTCAAGTGAGTTTGCTTGAGATAAAAGATTGTCTTGATGTATTAAAGCAACAGTTTGGTCAGTTTCATTTGGCAATACATTATAGTCCGGATATTTATTATTAAAAATTCTAGTAAAAACTATATCAACATTTTTTTGATCAAGAGCATGTTCTAATTGATCAACATTATTTTCACTAAACTTCAATTTGATTCGAGGATATTGCTGAGTAAATTTAGCAATCATCTTAAAGGCTTGGTATTGTGGAAGTGATGATAAGCCTTGAATAATTAACGGCCGTTCGGTGAGCCAAATTTGGTCATCAATCAGCTGTTGTAAATCATTTGATTGTTGTAAAAGTTTCTTCACTTTAGGTAAAAGCAGTTTGCCAGCACTAGTAAGTTTGACTTGCCGATGAACTCTGATAAATAATTTAACGTTCCATTCTTTTTCAAGCGACATGATATGTTTTGAAACCGTTGATTGAGTTAAAAACATACGCTCGGCTGTTCGACTGTAATTTTGAGTTTCGGCTAAATCATTGAAAATAGCTAATTTCCTAGTATCCATACTTTGCCCCTAACTATTCATAATCTGAATAGTTTAACACTAAAACTGAATTGTTCTGACGCTTTTTGGCAATTAAAATATTATCTGAAGTTATTTTTTATGTTAGGAGTTTTAAAGATGCCAATTGGTGTAGTAATAAATGTGCTTGCTATTTTTTTTGGAGGAATTGCAGGTGCCCTGGGTGGACAAAAAATGTCGGATCAATTCAAGGATGGTTTGAATATGGCCTTTAGTATTTGTTCAATTGCAATGGGGATATACGCAATCGCTCCTTTAAAAAATTTGGCGGCCGTTATTTTTGCAGTTATTATCGGGACAGGGTTGGGAATAATCTGTCACTTTGGCCAGGCAATTACACACGGAGCACAGTGGATGCAACGATTGATCTCACATTTCTTAAGCGTGCCCAATAAAATGGATCAAGAGTTATTTGATACGACCTTGGTGACCATTATTGTGTTGTTTTGTGCCAGTGGAACGGGAATTTACGGTACTTTGACTGAAGGAATCAGTGGGGATGCGACCATCTTGATTTCTAAATCTATTTTGGACTTTTTTTGTGCCTTTATTTTCGGTGCCAGTTTAGGAGCCGTAGTGTCACTGATAGCTGTTCCCCAATTTGTGATTTTGATGATTATCTTTTTTTTAGCCCATGTAGTTGTACCATTGACCACACCAAATATGATTCTCGATTTTAAAGCAGCCGGTGGGGTATTGATGCTAGCTAGTGGATTTCGGATCACCAAGATCAAAATGTTTCCTACCGCTGATATGATACCGATAATGATAGTTATTATGCCTATTTCTGCTTTGTGGACTCAGATTGTGATGCCAATACTTCATTAGTTTGGTTTTTAGTTGGATTATTTTGGAATGGGTGAGATTTTATTTGAAAGTTAGGTGGGATGTGATTGCATTTCATACCATAAATAAATAGCATTTTTATGTTCTTTGTAACGAGTGGATCTAAAATATAGGATATCCTCTAATTGATTGCTCTAAACATTACGTTATATTATATAGTGTGATAAAATACAGACACAAAAAAGAGGGATGCTCGAACTGAAGTGCAACACAAAAGTTAGATAAAATTAAATAATTTTTAAGCTACCAAGGCATGCTCCCTGTATTCACGGGGAGTCATGCCTTTTGTTTTTCTTGAAACTCTTTGATCATTAGACCATTTGATGTATTCTTTTGAAATTTCTTGAGGTTCTTCAATATTTTCGCAAGGCGGAAATCCATTAAGACATTTTGTTCTGTAGAGATGGAAGAAATTTTCAACTGGAGCATTATCTAGACAATTTCCCTTGCGAGACATACTTTGTACAAAATCATTTTCAGAGAGTTTATCAATATAATATTCTATTCGGTAATAACAGCCCTGATCAGAATGAATTGTTGGCATTGCTTCTTCTGGAAGAATCACTATGAGTTCATTTAGGGTATCCATAATCAATTCACTATTAGGACTATTACTCATTTGAAAGGCTAGAACTTCTTTACTTGCCTCATCTGTTATTGCAGAGATATAAGCCCATTTAGTATCTGCTAAGCGGACTTGTGTAACATCAGTGTGTAGAATTTTGAAGGGTACAGTTTCATCAAATTTTTGTTTTAAAACATTGGGAACTACTTTTCCGACAGTACCTTTATATGAAGAGTACTTTCCGTTCTTCGTTCTTATGTTGATTATAAAGACTCACTTGAACTCCTAATTCGCCCATTAAGCGATGGATATTCAACTTGGCTAGTTCGTCACCTATACGTCTATAACCGAAGGTTAGACGTCTGCGCAATCTGCCTCTTTATGCAATTTTCAATATTTCTACTTTGATGTCTTTATACTTATCTAGATGATTTTTGATGCGCTTACGTTCATCATGATACGCAGCTTTCTTAAGACCAATAGCCCTAAGGATTTCATCGATTTTATATCGTTCTTTTTTGGGGAAGGGACTCTTGTTCGACCCTGATCTGATCCACTATTTGCGTTTTTTTCGCCCTTTGAGGTCCCGAACAGGGTCATTGATTTTTTTAAGATGTTATTCTCCGGCTTTGTATCGTACAATTCCTGATTTTTCTTTGCTAGCTCTTCACGAAGTCGATCTACCTCGTTCTTATTTACCAATTTACGTAACTTCTTTTTATCATGTTTCAACTTAGATTTCCTACCTTTCGGATGAGACTTCAAGGCTTCTATACCATACTGGTTGAAAGCCGTCCTCCAAAAGCTTATCTGACATGAATTAACATCAAATTTTGCGGACACTTCGGCTAAAGTTTCATCATGAGTTTGGTAGTAGTTTATCACATCAATTTTGAATTCAGCCGTGAAATTTCTTTTAGTCCTTTTTTGTTTAAGCGCGTCTGCACCGCTTAAACGGTACTTTTGAATCCAAAAAATAACTTGTCGTTTGGATATATTATGTTTCTCCGCAAGATGACGCATGCTGTTTTCTCCTTGAAGGTATTCACCAACAATCTCTGCTTTTAATTTTGAGCCGTATTTAACCATATAAAAAAAGTACTCCATAACTGTTAGATTTCTTGTCTAACAATTATGAAGCACTTCAAAACATATAGGCGGTTGATCCGTCTTTTTTTGTATATTTTTTAATTCTTTCATCTTTTTTAGCCATAATTTCTCCTAAGCGTGTGGAAGCAGGTTTAAGAGAGGTCTATGAATTTTATCACCTTCTTTCAATTTTGGTAAAAATAAATAAGCCTACTAATTAGACTCATTTATATAAAGTTTTCAATTAAGCAATGATTTTGTCAGATTTGGATCTATTGCACTTCCAACAAAGTGTTTGTAAATTGTCAGGTGTTGTTAAGCCACCCTTTGCGACAGGCATTATGTGATCAACCTCTAGTAGAAGGAGACTTTGTTGGGCAATTGATGCACCACACATTTGACAAGTATAGTTATCTCTTTCTTTGATTGAATTTCTCAAAGAGTTAGTCATTAGTGATCTTTGTGCTTTTGCAGATTTATTATATTTGATTCTGCTAGATATGTATTCTTCCACTGCTTCTACGGTTCTACTGTCAAAGGTTATTGTGGATTTTTGAGAACTATTACCGCCAGCACTTACATACTCGAATGTGTATGTTGCATAGTTAATATTAATCTCAGGAACCTGCATACCGGTTTTATCAAGTAATTCTTTTCTATAATATTTAAGAATAAATTTAGGTGGATTGAAGCCATTTTGAATTTCTTGTTCTCGTTCTTTTAAGTTATTAACAGTATTTTCCATTCTTGAAATATTAGTATCTATTTCCTCAAGCTGATTCAAACTTTCATCTTTAGCGGGAATGTCAAAATATTTACAAAGATATTTGATAGGCTGCTCAGATGCATTTCTAACGACTTGAAGTGAAGCTGAATATACATTATTGCTGTTTAAATGTTTTTCATTTTTATCCCGTTTGTAATCTTGTCTACTAGTATTTTCAAAAGTTGCCAAATCAGAATATTTGCTCTTAGCATTATCTGGAATAAATTGATTATCATTTGGTATGCTCTGAACATAATTAGCTATTTCATTATAATCATTAATTGTGGAATCAATTTTAGCCTTATGATCTAAAAACTCTGGACTTTGAAAGTATTTCTCCTTCATTCTGTATCTAATAAAACGATATATTCCATACCCGATAGCTAATGCAAGAAGTACAGGCCAGATGGCCTGAAGTAACATAAATAATAAAACCAAAATAATTGCATATATAAGATACTGCATGTTTTTCCCTCTGTTTCTAAAATGGTTTAGTTGGAACCAGTAGTAAAGTTAGTTAAATCTGATTTATAATCATAGAAGTTAAAACTTGAATCTTCCTTAAGAGAATTTTTATTCAAAGTAATATTCATACTAGTTCTGAAATTCATTTTTAAAATAAGATCACTTTGACACACATATTCTATATGATATGTTTTTTTCTTGTTCATTTTTTCTACATATAATCCCTTATCATTAAGATTATCAAAGCTGATTTTTGAATCTTTACTTTGAATGGCGGATTTAGCCATACCATAAAAAGCCTCTTTTTGATCATCGTTTAATTTATCGACTTTATCTGAAAGTAAAACATGACTACCAGTTTGGTTGTAGTATGGTGCAGACCAATGGCGATAGTTAACATATGATTTAATTCCGAATCCTCCTAATACAAGTATTGCTACTAATATTACATAAATCCACCATTTGGTATAAAACGGTTTAGCTTTATTGTTCTCATCTCGATTTTTCATAAATAAGTTCCTCCCCAATAACACATATTTCAGCTTTTTTTGTCAATCAGGATTTGGACTTTATATCTAGGCTATCATTTTATCCCTAACAACGATTTCATATTTGAGTGGAATATTAAATTGTTGTAAGAAGGTAATGTAGTTGTCGAATTCAATATCGTTTTCTTTACAGTAACCGAGTAATAAGTCAATTGCTCTTATATTTGCACGATTTTCAGATTTAATTTGTGCTGGAGTAGATTCATCATATAAGTAACAAGCATCTTCATCCAACATATGACCGATTTCATGAGCAATTATTAGTGGAATGTCATTCTTTCTGTGCCAATCCATATTAATAAGAATCATATTGTCATCTGGAGAGGCAAAAGAAGGCCACTCTGAATTGTAGTTATGAATTAATGTGTATCCTATATGATGATCATAAGCAAAATTTAATAAGTAAGTTATAACTGGATCCATGAGCCAACTACCATTTTTTTTTGATTCCCCATATTATCTATTTGCCACCCTCCATGATTCTACGAAACATTTCCCATTCTTCAGGTGGTATTTCTCGACCTTCCCAGCGAACAGTGCGTCCTTTTGCAATTTCTTTTTCAAGATCAATACTATTATCTGTTGCTTTATCTTGAACGGTATTGTTTTCAGTATCAAGAATTTCCTCAACAGTTAGATTTAGAACTTTACCAATTTTTTCTAAGACCTCTCGGCTGGGTGTTACACCATTTGGATACGTCTTTGAAGGTTTCCATGTATATATACTTTTTTTGCCAATATGTGCTGCTTCAGCTAATTCAGTTAAATTATAACCGCGTTCTTTGGCTAAGGTTTTAACACGTTCATATAGCGTCATATCAATACTCCTAGGTGTACGTGAAAAAAAGTATCGAAAAAGTACTATGCTTTGTTGACGCAGTACTAAATAAGTACTATATTAATACACGTACCAAGTTGTTAAACAGCGTACAAGAAATTAAAGCAAAAATCCTAATGAGCTGGCAGGCTTAAGGAATAGGAATCTGCTTGTTTTGTTACGCCTATTTATGTGTATCATATTAGTACTAAATTGGTATTAAGTCAACTTGGTTTAACAACTATTTATAAAAAATAGGAGGTGAGTTTATGAGTGACAAATGGGAATGGGAAGTAGAACTAAAACAAGCTCATTTGAATCAGACTGAAGTTGGATTATTCCTTGGCCTAAGTAAAAGCCAGATGTCTCATCTGGTAAATAAGATGATTAAAGGTAGAGGACTAACAGCAACTGCTCTTGATAACGAGAGATGGAAAAACGCTGTGGAGTACGTGGCGTTTAAGAAAGAACAGGTAATAGATAGTAAGTTTAAAAAGACGAAAAGAGTATAGGAGAAGCCATTTTGGAAGAAGAATTAATCACATTAACTAGAAGTGAACTACAAAGTTTGATGTCTGGGAATGCTAAAGCATTAATTACGGCTAAGCCTTCAACGGCAACATTATTGTTCAGGAATTCTGCTATAGACAGTTCAGATATCAGATTAATTAATGAAAAGTACGGTTTCTCAAGAATAAATAATTTAGCTAGTTATGGTGGATCAACTTTTTCAAAACATCAAACCTTTAATTATGATGGCTCTTTTGAAAGAAAACGTTTAATAAACAATGGTCCGTATTCAAATGGAATTCATGATTTGATAAGAAAATTGACACTGGCAATTATGGGAGAAACTCTCAATAAGAATCTTTCATATGAAGATTGGAATGAGGCTAGGAATGATTATATTCAAATTAAACGTTTGTTTTTGAAACTCTATCAAAAACGACTTGATAATTTATTTGATGATTAAAAAAGAAGGTGAAGAAATGAGTATGCTGCAGGAATTTAGTAATGGTGATATCAAGTTGCCGGTAAGAACGAATGAGAATGGTGACATTGAATTTGATGCTGAAAAAGCAGCAATTGGGCTGGGAATTAGTCACTTAGCACCTAGTGGTAACACGGTTGTACGTTGGGATCGAGTTAGAAAATATTTATCATGCCCACTTGTGGGCACGAATGATTTCATTACTGAACCACAATTCTATAAGTTAGCTATTAAGGCTAACAATGCAACAGCCGAAAAATTCCAGGATTGGGTAACAAAAGAAGTTCTACCCACTATTAGAAAGCATGGAGCTTATTTGACAGATTCGGCGATTGAAAAAACCTTGACCGATCCAGATTATTTAATTAAGTTGGCAACTCAGTTGAAAACTGAACGGAATGGAAGATTAATTGCTGAGCAGCAAGTGAATGAGTTAAAACCAAAGGCTACTTATTATGATCAAGTTTTATCTAATCCATCTTTAATGAATATTACAGCCATCGCTAAGGATTATGGATATAGTGGAAAAACTTTTAATAAATTACTTTATGAATTGAAAATTCAGTATCCACAAAGTGGCACTTGGTTCCTGTATGCCAAATATCAGGATAAAGGGTGGACACAATCCAAAACGGTTCCTTATAGGAATGCTAAGAATGCCACAGGTAAAGGATCAGCATTACAAACTAAATGGACTCAAAAAGGACGACTTGGTTTGTACAAAGAATTGAAGAAACATGGAATTGTTCCTCAAATAGAACAATTAGACATTGAGGTGTAGCTATGGCATTTGAAGTATTGTTCTCAGACAAGCAAAAAGAAGAACTTGGTTCACAAGTATATTCAGTAGTAACTGATGCCGTTCAAAAGGCTAGGTTTGACGCTGGTATGGATAAGAAGTTTCTTAATAAAAAGGAAACCTGTGAATATCTAGGAGTTTCAAATAATACTTTTGATAAATATTTCAAGGATCTAAAAGCTCATAACGTTAATGGGTTTTTGGTTTATAGCAAGAAAGAAATTGATGAGTTCGTTTTTAATAAATAAAAATTAAAAATGTGTGGAAGCAGGTACGAATTCATGGAGATTTTAAAAGAATTACGGAATAAATCTGGAATGAATCAAAGAGATATGGCAAAGATATTAAACATCTCGTATTCACATTATGTGAAACTTGAAAATAATTTTGTCAATCCAGGGTTCAAATTAATTAAAAAAATTAAAAAAGAATTTCCAGAGGTTGATTTGAATAGAATTTTTAAATAAAAAAAGCATACAAGGTCCATCCACCAAGTATGCTGCGAAATTTTTAAAGTCTTCAAATATAGGATGGTATATTTCTAATCCTTTACTGGTATCGTCGTCCAGCACTGCGATTAAAACATCCTCTATCCACCATCCTGAATAACGATGAAACTGTTATTTTCCTATTTTTACGATGCTAGCCATCGGTGCGTGCGGAAGTAACACGAAAACTGGATATAAGAATATTGGAGACACAGTTTAAGTCAACATTCCTTCCAAGAGCCATCAGCTCCTTTCAAAATAGAATGCTGACTAATTATAACAAATCATTCCTCAAAAAAGAATATTCCTAAGAAGGAGGGACAAAAACATGACATTTGAGGCATTAATGAATTGGACAATTTTAGTAGCACTTGTTAGTTCTATGACCAGCTATCTATTTATGAAATATAGAACTATTGAGAATATTATCTTGAATCTGACTGATTTTACTAAAGAAGATATTCAAAAGTTGAAAGGTTTAATCAGATGGAAATTCTAAGAGGATTATTTTTACTCATAATCGCTGTAGTTGTTTCAGGATTATTCATTAAGTTTTGGAATGAATGCAAATAAAAACACACCCGGAGGTGTCTTATGAAATTTGGTTATTGTAAAAATTGTAAATCCCTAATAAAAATAAAATACAGATTTTGCCCAAATTGCGGAGAGTCTAACCCTCTAAGATTTTCTTTGCTGTTTCAGATGAGAAATCAACTAAAAAATTGTACAGCAAAGGTCCGACTGCACTACTTGCTTTTGAAAGATAAACTTTGGCGATAGAGGCATTTGTTTTAGCCAATTCACCATCGCCAGATAAATATGATATTGATTTTTTAAATTTGGATTTATCATTATCACTCAACTGATCTTCTAGATCCAGTAAGTCATCAAACGATGATAGAGAACGGTTAGTCCATTCAAATGGTTTACCGCATTTGACGCAATATTTTGGAACGTCCATTTGTGGCATCATAAAAACACCATCATAGTATGTCCACCCCTCAATGGGTGTACCACATTCTGGGCATTTGCAGATAACAGGTTCTCCACATTTTTCACAGAAACCTAGGTCATCATTCAAGTTAGCGTATTCAAGAGTAATGGTTCTTTGATGACCATTATAACAAATAGCTTGATAACATTCCTTATCCATAATACAACCTCCAATTTATTTCAATTATATCAAAGGAACAAATACATTGAATAACAACATTCGAATTAAAACAGACGATGAATACAGCCCTATTGGTGACATGGAGCCATACGACCAATATTCAGATGACAAACTAACAGGAGATGAACCACATGATTATTAACAAGGACGTAGTGGCAATTGATGAATCACTTAATCATCATGCACGAGTTTGTAAAGAAATCGGGCGAACTGATGAACAAATTGAATCATATAAGGCAGACCAATATTTAAATAAGCTGCAGGGAATTGATTATGAACCATTGCAACATTCTATTGATCGATTAAAAAAGCACCGTGCAGAACTTGAGAACGACAAACAGCGTGCCGAAACAGATATTTACAACAGATTTGAGCATTATTATTCCTAAAACGAGGTGAAGGTATGAACCAGGAAACACGGTTCTATTTAGAAGGATTTCAAGATGTTTGTATTCAGTATGGCTATCAACAAGCTATGTGTGAATTGAAAACAGATTCTAATACTAAGGCACTCTTACATTCGGCAAGAGTTATGAATGCAGAAAAAAAGTCGCTCTCAACGGCAATTGAGGACGACTAGAAACAAAAATATTTAACAACAAAAGTATATCACGAAAGAGGTAGCTAATGGCTAATGAAATAGTACTTCAAGATTTCAGTGTGAAATTTACACCTACTGAGATCACGATTAATAACGAAGATAGTTTGAAATCAGAGTTAGAAGGAATCTCCAATAAATATAAAAGTCTGATTGTCACAGAAGATAATCTTAAAAGCGTTAAAGCAACACGAGCTAAATTGAATGCGTTGAATAAAGGATTAGATGATAAGCGAAAAGAGATTAAATCTAGTTACAACGAGCCATTGTCTGAGTTCGAGGATAAGGTAAAAGGGTTTAAGGATATTATCGACCAATCATTAATTCCAATTAGTCATGGAATCAAGGTGCTTGAAGATTCTCAGCGTGAAGATCGTCAGAAGCATGTTCAAGAGCTTATTAATAATATGGCTCATGAATATGATATTGATCCTGAAGAAATTGAGATTGAAAAATCTTGGACTAACAAGACTATGACTGATATTAAGTTGATCAAGATACTTGCTGATGGTTTCAATACTTTGAAACGTAAAAAAGAATTATTTGAAACGAACAAGCAATTAATTGTTGAACATTGTAAATACGTTGGAATTGAATCAGAAGGTTGGGTTGGCCAACTATCTGATGATTACAATGCCACTGATGTGATTAAAGCTATTGATCAGTTCATTGAGGAAAAGAAGCAAAAAGAGGTTCAAGAACAGAAAAAACTTGAATCTGAGAAAGCTATTAAAAAAGCCACATAGCAAAATGTAGGCACTGCAGTTATTGATACGGAAACTGGAGAAGTCGTTCAATCAGCACCAACTGGTTACTCTGTGACCGTTCAATTGATTGGGAGTAAAGCTGACATTATTCAAGCCATTCAAAAGATTAATAACTTGGATAAAGTTACCAACAATATCATCAAGCCACTTAGTGTATGGGAGGGATAGCAATGACTGAGACAAAACCGACCTTAGCAACGTTAGTACAAGAGCTATCTAAAATTCAAAAGGAATTAGATAAGATTGAAAAGGATGGCAAAAATAATAGCCAAGGCTTTGATTATGTCAGTGAATCACAGGTTAAATCAAAACTACAGAATAAGCTGGCTGATCACGGAATCATGATTATTCCACACTATGAAATTCTGAATTCCTGGACTAGCCAAACTAATAAGGGAAATACAATGAATTATGTTTCAGTGATTGGTAATTTTAAACTGACAAACGGCGCAGAAGAGTTGATTGGCAGTATGCCTGGTATCGGCATGGATTCTGGTGATAAGGCTATCTATAAGGCTGAAACAGGTGCACAAAAGAATTTTCTAATGCAACTATTTCTTATGTCAACTGGTGATGATCCTGAAAACGACAATGGTTGGAATAACCAACAATCACAATTTAATAACTATGGTCAAGATGCCTTCGGAGGATATCAACCACAAAATCAATACAACAATCAACAAGGCAATTCATATGGTAACTTTTCAAAACCGCAACCAAGGCTTGCTAATGATTCTAAGAAGAAAGTAATTAACGAACAATTATCTACTTTGTCTGAATTGAATCAAACGGATTTCGGTAAATCATTGACGGCATTAAAATCTCACTTTCCAAATGTTGACTTCGAAAATCTTCCTGATTCTAGTGCTGATAATATGATCTCTTTCTTGGGCAAACAAATTGATACAACTAAGGCTACCTTGAAACAAATCGGTGCAATTTAATAATGAAATTCCTTGCACGAATCAAAAGCATTCAAGGCAATAATATTACTTTAGAAATGAATGATGAGATTAACAATTTACGAGTTGCAAAGTTAGCCAATGGAAAGCAACCATTAGTTGAAATGGAGATTTCAGATAATCGACATATTTCAATTGATCAACGCATTAAGATTTATGCCTTGATTGGTGAGATAAGTGATTGGTCGGGTTACATGGTTGAAAAGGAAGCTCCAGGAATTATGAAGTGGAAATACTTGATTGAAACTGGCAGGGATGAATTTAGTTTATCCGATTGCACAATGACACAGGCCAATTCATATCTTAGTTGGTTGCTTGATTTCTGCTTTGATAATAATGTTCCGTTCAGTACTAAGACTTGGGACATGTTGCCAAATGATTATGCAATGCAGCTTAGATGTTTAGAACATCGTAAATGTTGTATCTGTGGTAGACACGCCGATGTAGCTCATGTTGAAGCTGTTGGATCAGGTAGAAACAGAAGAAAAATAAATCATTCTGAATTTCACTTTATGGCACTATGTAGGGTCCATCATATCGAACAACACAAGATGGGTATCATGTCATTTCTTCAAAAGTATCATATTAAGCCAATCAAATTAGACGATGAAGATCGTAAGAAGTTGAGGATTGGAGGGTAATCATGGCAATTGTACGTGCTAAAAGAAAAACTAATTTTACTATTATTGGAAACACTGGGCTCAAAGATAAACGTTTGTCGTTAAAGGCAAAAGGTTTATTGGCTTATATGTTGAGCCTTCCAGATGATTGGAAGTTTTATGAAACGGAGTTAATGGAACACAGTACAGACAAAAGAGATTCTGTAAGATCAGGGCTCAAAGAGTTAGAAAAATTGGGTTATCTAGTTAGACTTCAGACAAGAGCAGAGAGAGGTAAATTTGGTCAAAAAGATTGGCAAGTGTTTGATGAACCTAATCTAACGCGAATTTCACCGCAGACGGATTTCCCGTCGACGGATAACCCGACGTCGGCTAAACCGATATCGGATAATCCTACACTACAAAGTACTAATGAACTAATCACTAATAAACAAAATACTAATAATAAAAGTAATAGTCCAAAGTCTAAAAAGACTTATGGACCAGATGATTTAAATTTTAAAGCTGCTAGTTACTTAGCAATGAGAATCAAAGATAACAACCCTAACTTTAAGGAGCCTAATCTTCAAAAATGGGCTAACACAATTAGATTGATGCATGAACGTGACAACAGATCGTACCAGCAGATCAAAACGATGATTGATTGGTGTCAGCAACATGATTTTTGGTCTGGAGTAATCCTGTCGGCGGATAAATTGAGAATGAAGTATGATCAGATGTTTGTTCAATTTAATAAGCGGCGAAAGCGAAATAGTTTTAGTTCCGCAGGTGGGACTGCCTATCCGGAGATATTTTAGGAGGTGCTAAATGTGGAGCCATTAAATTTAGATGGACCAATGAGAAGAATTGCTGCCAAACATGGGATTGATGTTAATAAAATTGATATTGACAAAGTTCTGAAAGAACGTAGTCGAAGAGAAGAGTTGGAGGCTATTAAATTTACAGCTATGAATAATCGAATTAAAAGAAATAGGCTCTTCAATAGCTCATTGATCAGTGATGTTGAAGACTTACATCAATCTTTCGATTCTTTTGAAATTAATGATGATGCACAATCGCTTGAATTCAATAAAGCTAAAGAAATTGCTGACAGAATTATATCTGGAGAGACTGGCAATTTCACATTTGCTGGTAGAGCTGGGTCGGGTAAAACGATGCTGGCAGTTAGTATCTTGAATCAGATCATGAATTCCAAAACCACTTTATCTTGTTATTTTGTAAGTTTCTCCATGTTATTGAATATGACATTGGTAGGGATCAAGGATTTTAGTATGAAACAAAAAGCTTGGGATGTTGAAGACTGTATCAAGGTATGTGATGTTTTAGTACTTGATGATCTTGGTTCTGAAAGTGCAATGAAGTCCGTTACTGATGAAGCCAGTAATTATACCCAATCATTACTTTTTAGATTGGCAGACTATCGCAAGAGCAAAGTAAATATTGTTACGACAAATAATTCTAGTAAGGAATTGCAATCAATTTATAACCCTAAAATATACAGTCGTTTAATTGCTAAAAAAGCAAGTAATGCAATTAGATTCGATAGTGAGGATATGAGGAACATATGAAAAGAATAGGCGAAGTTATGGCAGTAAATAAAAATGAGCTTGGTTTTGAACCGAATGGATTTGATATGGCTAGACGTGACGTAACCACCGTTAGTAATCTAATTGATCATAATCATACTGAATCTGCCAAAGCATATGAATTAATGCGTGAGATTAAAGAATATAACCAAGCTTATCGAGGTAATAAAGATGTTTTAGAGATATTGGCCACCATTAATTTAAATAGTAGTGATGCTAGTGATTTTTTAAGGGATGACAAGCAGACTTTAGGAATTCTGAATAGTGGAGTTGGAGAATAATAATGAAAAATATAAATTCTATAATAGTTGAAAGCAGATTTAATGAATCAAAGGAAATTTATGATTATTTGCAGTCAAATGAATGGGAAAAGCTGGAGGTAATCACAAAAGAAGGAAAAAAATAGCAGAGGTTTCATCATCTGATGTTGCCACTGCTGAAGGATACCTTATTAAAATGTATCCAAAGGTTAATTAACCCTTAGGCGGAAAGTTATCTTTACCATAAGTGTTCTTTAAATTGATCTGACCATTTTTCTTTTGACTAATCAATTCTGAATGCTGGTTTTTAGCAATATCTTTTGCAAAATTTATGGCATCAGATTTGTTATCAAATAACTTTGTGGCTTTAACATTTCCCTCTCCCTTAACTTTCCATCCATTAACATCAGGTGATACCCATTGATTTTTTCCAGACATAAACTGTCTCCTTAAAAATTATTTTGAATAGCACATTCATTTGTCCAGGGGGGATAAAATTATGTGTAATTCAATAATAATATTTTATAAAAGAAATATAGCTGTGTCAATATATTGTGCAGAACAAAAGTTCCCATACAAGATGGAGTGTAAAATGTATAAAAATAATTTAAAAGAAATACTTAAATCCAAGGATATTAATCAAAGTGAATTGTCAAGAATGGCTGATGTTCCTCGAACAAATATAGTGGCTATTATTAATGGCCAGATAAAAAATCCAACCATCGGATTGATGATTAAAATAGCTGATGCATTGAGAATTAGCTTAGATGAATTTAGAGGTGATAAGGATGATTAACCGAGTAGTTTTGGTTGGAAGATTAACTAAAGATCTAGAACTAAGATATACGTCGAATGGTGCTGCAGTTGCAAGTTTTACTGTTGCGGTAAATAGACAATTTACTAATTCTAATGGTGATAGAGAAGCTGATTTTATTAATTGTGTCATTTGGAGAAAAGCTGCAGAGAATTTTGCTAATTTCACTAATAAAGGATCACTCGTAGGTATCGATGGACGTATTCAGACAAGTTCTTATGACAACCAACAAGGTCAACGCGTCTTTAGAACAGATGTGGTAGTTGATAACTTTTCACTGTTGGAATCCAAAGCGGAAAATAAACGCCGTAATGGAAATGGATTTAATAATCAGAATACCCAAAATAATTACAATCAAGGTTCTAATAACTATAACAATTCGAGAAATTCAAATAATCAAAATCAGTATGGTAACAATCAATCAAATAGATCTAACAATAGTTCCAATGATCCGTATCAAAATAATTCTGGCGAAGTAGAAGTTAGTGATGCCGATTTGCCGTTTTAAAAACTAATGGAGTAAGTGAAAATAAAGAACTTAATAATTATATGGAGGTTTAACTATGAATGACGATGTATCAGCATGGGCATTACAAGTGGCTGCAGAACAATTGGGTTATCAATACCTGAGTGAAGTTCCACCTAAGAATTTAGGGGATGTCTATGATTTAGCCGAGGAGATTGATTATTAAAATGGAAGAAATGACGCGAGATCAAGCGCGTGAGGAATTAGAAAAGGTTATAAGTAATTTACCAGTTCATGAATTACATTCGAAAAAAGAACTTTAGGATTGGGAAAGGGAGGTAAATAGATGGGAGCAATAGAATTAAGTGATGAAACAATTGATAAACTTGCCAGTAGTTTAGTCAAAAAATCCGACTCATTTAAATTGCTTGAGTCGGAAAAGAAATTGCGTAATGTAAAAGTATTGTTGATCAATTACAAGTATCTTGAGAATCATTTGAATGTTGAATTACCCAAATTAGAGGATGATGTTAAACTTTCAAATTATGAGCTGAGTTTGTATTCATTGTTAGGGTACAGGGCACGTTCTAAGGAGTTAATGACCTTTGTTAATACAATCTTATCAAAATACAAACGTATTTGTGAGGATGCTCATGACGAGGGTAGCAGACGATATGATGTGATCTATAGATTGTACATAGCTCCACAACAGTTGACCTATGCAGCATTATCCAAAAAATATAGTGTCGATGATAATACAATTAGGCGTGATGAACGAAAAGCCATCAAACAGTTGTCAGTCATGATGTTTGGAGCCGACAGTATTGATGACATGTCAAAATGATGTCAAAAAGTCGTATCCAAATGTCAGATTTAAAGATTTATAATGATATCGTGGAATTAGTCAGATAGTTCCTTATAGCACCTCAGCTATGATTTTTGGAGTGACCTTTGGAAAGGGTCACTTTTTTTGTGGATTGAGAGAGGCTCAATGATTGCTAATTACTTAGTAAGTTAATACCAACTTTTGTATAATCCCCTTTTTCGAATAATAAGTTTCCGGTAGCAGTCACTAGGTTCGAATCCTAGTATCCACGTTGTCCTTCAGCATAAAGCTAAATAAAACGGTTGTTAGGCTAGCCAATAGACATCAACCATTGTTTCGAGTTTAGAAGTTATAGAAACAATTAATAGCCCGTCATCTGATCATGAACGGTGAGCTATTAATGAACGCTTAGCGAAGTGGTTAAACGCGACAGGTTGTAACCCTGTTCCATTTTGGTTCGATGGTTCGAATCCATCAGCGTTCATTGTGTGTAAAATAGTCAAGTTGATATTATATTATTTATGATGTTTAATTAAATAATAAATTGTTATACGGGGTTATTAAAATGGTATCTAAAACACAAACAGTAAAATTTGAAGCATATTCTGCGTTTACCAATAAAAATGGTAATGAAGAATTTTGTGATATTTCTGATTTACTTGATAGTATAAAAAATCAGGACTTAGAGGATAGAGAAATAAATTATTTTGGAGAAATTGTTAGAATGGATAATATACATGACGTTATACCATTCACTGATACTCCAATTAAAGAGAGAATAATATATTTTCATATGACCAAATTGAGAGATGAGGGAATTGCAACAACTGGACGTGATACGGAGCAATTGACAGATTTGGAATTGGATTCAAATGAATATATTGCAGAGGATATAAACGGTTTCTTTGATGTTGAACTGAAAACGGTTTTTCTTCAAAGAAACTTTCGAAGTTTATCAATTTCAGGATTAAATGTATATCTTGTTAAAGAGTATCGTAAAGTTCATGATTTGGAAAAAGATGATGAAGATTTATCGTTAATATTTAAACCAGTTAAAAACAAAGATGAAGTTAAAAATGCCTTAAAGTCAGATAATGTCAGAGAAATCCGATTGAAGTATGCAAGCAAAAACCAGAATGCATTATCAAAGACATTCACTAGGATATTAGGCAATATGGGTGATGTTCTTAATTCCGTTGGAGGAAATAATATGGAACTTGTTATTTCTATGGGGAGCGATAAGAAATCTTTGAATAAGAATCAAACTCAGAAGCTTATTAAAGATATAAGTGATGGAAAAACCATTTTGTCATCAGCGATGATTAAAGGAAAAGCTGGTGACGCACCAATAGAAATCTATGATTTATTGAGAGCAAAGCTATCAACTAGATATAAATTCTCCTCAGTAAAAGATGAAGATGGTAAAACTAAAAAAATGCATTTGAGCCCTAGTTCAGTTGAAGATACTATGAAGCTAATTTATTTTAGAGTTGATGGAGCAAACAAGGATGCCTTCAGACTCAGAGTAAGAAAAAATTTATAATTTTATTACGAGGGAGGATTGAAAATGAAAAAAGTTTTGATTTGTTTTGTTGTCGTAATAGTTTTTATAATGTTAATAGTGTTTACAAAATCGAGATATAATCAAATTTATCATGAAGTAAAAAATCTTTTGTTTAAAATTTTCCCAGTATTGTTTGGATTAGGCTTATTTTCATTACTGTATTTTATAAATGTCAGATATAAATTGAATTATTCCAATATAAAGAATTTCAATAATGTTCTTGAATCTATGGTTAATTTTTTGTCAATAGTGATTGGATTTTATTCTGCATTTTATGGAATGATTATCTCAGTTTTAAAATCAAGTTTTATGAAGGAATTAAATGGATCTAAATACAGACAGGATCTCCCTAAACTTTTGGTGATTTCTTTATTGGTTTCTTTCTTAACGTTAATTATTACAATATTTATGCAAGTTCTTGTCGCATATAGTAATAAATATATCATTGGTGTTTATTATATTTGGTCTTTTTTAGTAGGCGTATTTATAGCCTATGCTTTGCAAACGTCTCTGCTATCAATAGCAATGATTTTTGGAAGCGAACCGATTGAAAAAGGTAGTACGAAAATATAATTAAATATGTTGAGTTATGGGTATTTAGTTTATGCCTATAACTTTTTTGTTTTTTAATAGGCTAAGGAGGTTAGGTGATATGTAATGGATAAATGGAAAGAGGCAGAGAAGGATTACTTACTTGGAATGAAGTACAAGGATATTGCCAGTAAGTATGAAGTATCAATCAATACAGTTAAATCGTGGAAGAGCAGACATGGTTGGCAAAGGGGTGCATCCACTAAGAAGAGTGTGCATACAAAATCCAAAAAGGTTGCACCCAAAATAATAGATGAGTTAGAGGCAAACAGTGAGCTTAATGATAAGCAAAAACTATTTTGCCTTTTTTATTTGCAAAGATTTAATGCGACTTGGGCATATCAGAAAGCCTATAAGTGTAATTATTCAACAGCTCAGAAAAATTCATGGTCGCTTATGGCAAATCAAGGCATACGAGATCAATTGAATAGCTTGAAGAAACAACAATCAACTGATCTCTATTTCGATATCAATGATATTGTTCGTGAGTTTCGTCAGCAGTCTAAGTCTGACATACGTGATGTAGTTGATTTTCAAACGGTTAAGCACATGGCTTGGACGAAGATTAGGGATGAGAGTGGGCCATACGAAGATAGCTATGGGAGTTATCGGCTTGATCCAAAGATTGACCCTGATACTGGTAAACAAGCATTCTATTTTGAGAACAGAGTTAAGTTGCATGACAGCGACGAAATTGACACTTCAAATATCAAGTCTATTCGAATTGATAAAGGTGAAGCGGTCGTTGAAATGTATGATAAGCAGAAAGCTCTGGATAGCCTAATGAAATATGCTGATATATATACCAGCCAACAAGAAGAAACTAATGGCGTACAAATTTTAGATGATATTGAAGGTGATGATGAAGATGGTACAACAAGTGAGACTCAAGAATAAGATTGCACCATCTTTCAGACAACTCCACATTGATATCAAACACCATAGACATTCAAACTATTGGCTGAAAGGTGGACGTGGTTCAACCAAATCCAGTTTTGTATCCATTGAAGTCGTTCTTGGAATTATGCGTGATTCCGAAGCTAATGCAGTTGTACTCAGAAAGGTTGCAAATACTTTACGTGATTCTGTATACGATCAATACCTTTGGGCAATTGATGCACTGGGTGTACAAGATTACTGGAAAGAATCAGTTAGTCCAATGACATTGACTTATAAACCTACAGGTCAACAGATTCGCTTTAAGGGTGCGGACAAGCCAAGGAAGATTAAATCTCAGAAATTCCGTCATGGATTTACTAAATTTAAGCATTACGAAGAAGCCGATGAGTTCAAAAATTGGGCTGAGATACGTTCAATGAATCAATCGTTGAATCGTGGTGGTAGTAATATCATTACTTTTTATTCGTACAATCCTCCTGCAAGTCTTAATAGTTGGGTTAATCAAACTACGGCTAAAGAGGTTGCTCGTGATGACACTTTGGTGCATTCATCGGATTACTTATCAGTTCCTAAAGAATGGCTAGGAAAAGAATTCTTGGCTGATGCGGAGCAATTGAAGAAGGATAATCCCAAAGCATTCAATCATGAATATTTGGGTGAAATAACTGGTACTGGTGCTGAGGTATTCGACAACATTACGTTACGTAAAATTACTAAGGAAGAATATCAACTATTCGATAACATAAAAAGAGGCCTCGATTTCGGTTTTGCTCATGATCCATTAGCATACGTCGAGACCTTTTTTGATGTCGCAAGACACCGATTATATATTTTTAATGAAATTTACCAGGTTGGATTGAAGAATAGAAACGCTGTTGTTCTGATTAAGAAGTTAGATCCTGAAAATAAGCAGGTCATCGGTGATTCAGCATCACCTGGAACGATTGCCGAATATAGAGATATGGGATTGAATGTCTATGGTGCCATCAAGGGACCAGGTAGCCGAGACCAGGGTTATAAATGGTTACAGGATTTACGTGAGATTGTCATAGATCCTAAAAAGTGTCCCAATACCGCAAGAGAATTTAGTACATACGAATTAGAAAGAGATTCAAATGGAAACTTCAAAGCTGGTTATCCCGATGGTAATGATCATGCGATGGATGCCACAAGATATTCGCTTGAATCAACTATTAGGAAAGGAGGATTTAAACCTTGGAAATCAAAGAAATGAAAAAATTACTTCAATTGACTGATCCACGAAGAATTAAATTTATTAATAGATTTCAAAAGTCATTGAATTATTACTTCAATAAGAATGACATTACGAATCGCAACAATGGAGAGTCTAAAACGAATGATAATGGAAAAGATGAGCCACTGAGAAAAGCTGATAATCGTGTTAGTTCCAATTATCATCAGTTGCTTGTTGATCAGGAAGCTGGTTATCTTGCTACTATTCCACCGGCAATTGATGTTGAAGATGATGCTTTGAATGAGAAAATTAAATCTACTTTGGGTGATAACTTTAATCTTAGATTGAACCAATTAGTTGTAGATGCTGCCAATGCTGGTGTTGCGTGGGTTCACTATTGGATTGATGAGCATAAGCAATTTAGATATGGCATTGTTCCCCCGGGTCAAGTTACACCGATTTATTCAAATGATTTGGATAAGAAATTGTTAGCTGTTCGTAGAACATATCATGAACTCAATCCGGATACCGGCAGGAATTATAGTGTGCATGAGTATTGGAATGATAAGACAGTAACGGTATTTAAATCAGAAACTTCTAACTATGATAATCTATTGCAAATGAATGACCGTTTTCCTATTTTTGATGCTAGTACAGGGGATGAATTGGGAAGCAGCAATGTTCTTGAACATCATTTTGGTAGGATTCCATTCATATCATTTCCTAAGAATAAATATGAACGTCCAGATTTGTATAAGTACAAAGGCCTGATTGATGTTTATGATAATGTTTATAACGGTTTTGTTAATGATGTTGATGATGTGCAACAAGTAATTCTTGTTCTAACCAATTACGGTGGTGAAGAGATAAGTGACTTGATGGACACTATAAAAGAGTACAAAGCAATCAAGTTAGATAATGTCGGTACCGGTGATAAATCAGGATTAGATAAACTTACAATTGATATCCCTACTGAGGCAAGAAACTCATTACTTGATATAACTAAGTCTGATTTATTTGTTGAAGCTCAAGGTATTGATCCAACTGATTTTGCTACAAATAATGCCACTGGTACGGCAATTAAAATGTTATACAGTCACTTGGAACTCAAGGCCTCAATGACGGAATCATACTTCAGAGATAGCTTAAATGAATTGGTTAGAGCAATTATGCAATGGTTGAATGTATCCGACTATGAAGGCCGAAAAATCAACCAAAAATGGACTCGAACGGCCATTCATAACAGTTTGGAAGATGCTCAGGTTATTTCTCAGGTGGCAAACTATTCATCTGATGAATCTATTGCCAAAGCTAATCCAATTGTTGATGATTGGCAGGAAGAAATTAAGAATCGTCGTGATGATGAAGTTAATAGGGATGGTTATTCTAATCCAGATGACCTCAATAATCTAAACGGTGATGAAGATGACTAGGCTCAGTTACTGGGATAAACGTTATCTTAGAATCAAGGCTCAAGAACTTCAGAATACCGCTGATTATGAGAGCAATTTAAAATCGAGATTGTCCAGTTTGGAGTACGAATTAGAACAAGAAGCTAATGTTTGGTATTCAAAGTACGCAAACAATCATGATGTTGATTCTGATACAGCTAAAAGGTTATTAAAGACAGTCGGTAGTACTAATTGGACCATGACCCTTGAGGAATTTAGGCGTAAGGCAATCAAAGGTGGTTACACTAAAGAACTTGATTCAGAATATTTCAAAAGTAGAATAGCTAGGTTGCAAGATTTAGAGTTGCAGCTCAAAGAAATTAGTAGTCGTTTTGCAAGTGATGAAACTGATAGTTTATCTAATAAATTGACTGATCAGTTCCAGGAAACTTACATGACGACTATTTTTAATATTCAGGTTCAGCAAGCTAAGTTAAGTAGTGATTTTGCAAGGTTCAATGAAGATCAGATTAAATATATTGTTAATCAACCTTGGCATAAGGATGACTTTTCGAAACGTGTTTGGAGAAATTATCGTGATGAGTTGCCTAATCAGTTAGTCGACGTAATGTTACGTGGAACGTTCATGGGTTACAGTCCTCAACGTATCGCCAAGATGTTTCAGCAAAGATTTGAAGGCATTAGAAGACATCAGATACATCGATTAGTTATTACTGAGATGGGGCATATTGCTGAGCAAGCCACTGCCAAAGCTTATGAAGAATCAGGTATTGAAGAGTATCAATATATGGCTACCTTGGAATCGCATACTTGCGATGTGTGTAGTCATTTAGATGGTGAAATATTTAAGATGTCTGAAAAAAAGGAAGGTATTAACTATCCTTTGATTCATCCACATTGTCGATGTACAACCGTTCCGCACATTGAAGGGCTTTCTGATATTAAGGAACGTTGGGTACGTGATCCAGAGACTAGTAAAGGGAAACTTATTAATAATATATCCTTTGATGAATGGAAGGATTATATTAACAATGACTACCTCAAATCAAGACCGTATATTAATAATGCTGAGGTTAGAAGTGATGTGAAAGTTCCAAATAATATAAAGCGTCGTACCATGCAAAAGGCTGAAGAAGTGATTGAGAATAATAAATTCTTGAAATCAAGATTCAGTAATCAAAAACTAAATATCTATTTTGATGAATCTCCATTTGTTCAACATCCTAATGCAGCTGGAGTTACACCCCCTGACTTGGATGGAACAATTAAATTGAACCCTGCAATTCATAAATCTAAAGAAATTATTAACAACTATGTGAAACGAAATGATGGACAATTCGTTAGCGTTAAAGCTAGTCAAATGGATTCGTATCCAGTTGTTCATGAATTAGGTCACGTTTTACACAATGAGCTTTGGAATAAATATATATTGGATAATCCCGATTCAAATTTAAGTAAGAATGAATACGTTGCTGATCAGATAGAAAGCATTTATAATATATATGAGAAGGACTATGGTACTAAAGTGACGCCGTCTAAGTTACCGTCCAAATATTCAATAGTAAATAATAATGAACTCTTTGCTGAGTTATTTACTGAGTCACAGATTGGTTATGAATCGAATAGATGGAATCAGGTAATGAAGAAATATCTAAGGAAGGTGAATAGATAATGTTTGTTCCAGATTTTGTGAATCATCCAGAGTGGTACATTTGGTCAAAAGATACTGATAAATTATCTTTGATTGATAATGCTCCTGAAGAAGCCAAGAAATCTTATCAAGATTATCTAGACTTTCTTAAATATGAAGAAGATAATAATATAGATTTTTAGCACCCAACAATTGAGTTGAGTGCTATTTTATGAGGTGATGATATGGCAAAGGATGATTACTTTGTAATTATGTATATGTTATTGAAACGACTTTATTCTTTATTAAAAGAGGGGAAAGTCATTTCGGAACAGGAATTAAAAGAGTTAGGGTCTCAGTATAATCAAAAGTATTGGGATTATATTTTACTGAATTTAACAGATAGTGGATATATTACCGGAATCACTCAAGTTAAAACATTCGGTGGTTCAAGTATTTCATTTGCTGATAATGTTCAAATTACTCCAGCAGGGATTGAATATTTATTTAGTAACTCAATGATGGAGCGAGTGAAAAATACATTAAAAGATATTAAGGGAATGATTCCTGGAGCTTAGCACTTGGTAAATATACTGAGTGCTATTTTTATACCCTTTTGACCTGAGCAAGTCGTAAAAATGCTTATTTTTTATGCCTTGATTGTGGTCGCCCCACGTAAATCTAGCGAGAGAGGATTTTTAATTATGAAACGAGAATTTTTAAAAGGTTTGAACTTAGAAGATTCAGTTATTGATCAGATCATGTCACAAAATGGTGTTGATATTGAGAATACAAAGAAGTCATTTGGTGATGTTGAGTCTATCAAGCAAGAGAATGAGTCATACAAGGCTCAAATTGCTGAAAGAGATAAAGATATCAAGAAACTTTCGAAACAAGTTAAGGATAATGATGATTTATCCAGCCAACTTAGTGACTTGCAAGGTAAATACAAGACTGATACCGAATCGCTTCAGGACCAACTCAATAAAAATAAACTGAATAGTGCTCTTACGGAAACTTTGATAGCTGCAAAGGTACGTAACCCTAAGGCTATTGAAGGTTTATTAAATATGGATGATATCAAGCTTAATGAAAAAGGTGAGCTGGTTGGTGTTAATGATCAACTAGAATCACTCAAGAAGTCTGATGGCTATCTATTTGATGAAGGTCAAAAGCAAGGCTATAACCCAGCTGGTGGCAATGGTTCAAATGACAAGAATGATGTTCAAACACTAACTAATATATTTAAAGGAGAGTAATAAATAATGACAATTAACTATGCTGATGCATATCAACAAGCAATTCAACAAGCTTTTTATGATGGTCATCTATTTTCAGCTTCATTGTGGAATTCACCATCTAATTCATTGATTAAATTTGATGGAGCAAAACATATTAAGTTACCACGTCTAACAATTGATTCTGGTCGTAAGGATAGAAAACGTAGAACGATTACAGAAATTGTTTCTAATTATTCAAATGACTGGGATTCATATGAACTAAAGAATGAACGTTACTGGTCAACACTGGTTGATCCATCTGATGTTGACGAATCCAATATGGTTACTTCTCTAGCAAATGTTACTAAACAATTTAACCTTGATGAGAAGTTGCCTGAGAAAGATCGCTACATGTTCAGTAAACTGTATCAAGAAAAAGTAACTGCAGATGATGGTGGCATTTCAACTGACACGTTAGATGAAAAGAACATTCTAGGTGCTTTTGATAATATGATGGCTAACTTTGATGAACAACGTATTCCACAATCTGGACGTATTTTGTATGTCACTCCTCAAATTAATAAGATTTTGAAGAGTGCAGATGCTATCAATCGTTCAATTATTTTGAGTGATCAAGCAAACATTAAACGTTCGGTTTATAGTCTTGACGATGTAACTATTAATGTTGTTCCTTCTGATTTAATGCAAACTGCATTTGATTTCACAGTAGGATCAAAGCTTGAGGACGATGCCAAGCAAATTGAAATGTTCTTAATTTATAATGGTGTTCAAGTTGCACCTGAAAAATATGCTTTTGCCGGTTTTGATGCACCATCTGCTCAAAATAGTGGCAACTACTTATACTATGAAGATTCATATGATGATGTACTTCTTTTGAAGACTAAGACAAAGGGTATTGAATTTGTAGTTGCTAATAAAGCCCCAAAAGCGTAACCCCTGAAGACTCAAAGCCAACCAGTTCAAATACGGTGGCAGAAATTACAGCATGGTTAGATGCTCATAGTATTGATCACACTGGTAAGACTGCCAAAGCTGATTTGTTGGCTTTGATTCCTAATGAATAGGGGATGATTAAATGATTGATTTTCCAAGAAAGGATAATATTATAGCCAAACTGGCTATTCTGGTTCCTGACAATGGTAATAAAGATTATTCAAGCATTATTGATTTTGTGGTTGATAAAGTGGTTAGTGATGTTAGTAATTACATTCATATCCCTATTGATTCGACACCTGAAGAACTTGATATGACAATTGCTTCTATGTGTGCGCAGGTAATTGATACTCATGAATTTCTAGTTCCCGTTGAAGATAGAAATGATGGTGTCACTTCACTATCCGAAGGGGATGTTTCTGTATCATTCAAGACACCTGCAGAAGTATATTCCACACTTCAATCAGTCAATCCAATTACCGATAATTTCATTGCTCAATTAAATAGTTTAAGGAGAATCCAACGGTGAAATCAGTATTCAAAAAGATGAACGGTGTGATTGAACGTGTTTGGAATGATCGAGTTACTATTACCGGTGTTAAGAATGGTAAACAGGGTCCTTTCAGTGAAGATGTACCAGTTGTTATTTGTGAAAACCGACCTGGCAAAGTGATTCTTGGTAGTCTAAAAACCAGTAATCAAACTGAATTTGGAACTGATCAGTATGATGCAAAATTATTGATCGATAATTACGAACAGAAAGATTATCTATTAATAACTACTAATTCTGTATTGATATTCAAGGGTATCGCTGAATGTATAGAGATACAGAATGTATTAATAGATTTCTTTCAAAATGAATTTGAACCAGATTTCGATTTTGAAGAACAGCATAAAAAAAGATGCTCCCTCAATGAGCATCTCCAATAATTCTGATAGCTATCCAACTATCCTAAGTATTATTACATTTTCTTTAGTTCTTTAAAAACAATTGAAAAGTAAACCATTTGATGTGGCTTGCTTCTTTTTATTA
>NZ_JBINJY010000011.1:0-110677 GCF_043951805.1 Companilactobacillus sp. FL22-1 | reverse complement strand
AAAATACTGTTTTTCTAATAATCCAAATCAGAGACAACGTCACTCTTCTTCTTTGTTTAAACTATCTTCATACTGTTTTCTCAAAGCATTGATCCGTAATTCTACAGGTTCATTGTGATTGATTTTTGCAAAAGCCAAGGCTTCAATCAGCAATCCGTCAACAACTTCATTCGATTTATTCTTACCGATAGCAATCTTAGCCGATAAATATTTCAAGCGGGCAAGATAGTATGTGATATGTTGCTCAGAACAAAGACGGATGCCTCGATCAACTAATCTTTCACCTTCGTCAAACATTCCTTTTTGAATGTAAAAATCTGCGGTGAAAAAGACAATCGTTAAGACACGTAAATACATATTTACATTTGCTTTTTGATATTTTTCATTTTCGTGAATTTTAATAAACTCAAAAACCTTCTGGAAGAAAAATTCCGCTTCTTGCATTTTATTCTCTCGAGAGTATAAAACTCCCAATCCTGTATAGGCTAAAAAAGTATAAATCGTTTTATGGATTTCATCCAATTCATCCAATATTCGCGAAAAGTTATAAAAAGCATCTTCAAACTTGCCTTTAGTTAAAACATTAAAAAAACCTTTTTGATAGTAATATTGCATTTTTAACATATCATTATTAATGACTTCGGAATCTATTTCTTGCAACATTGCTGAAACATCGGAATAATTCTCCATCATAAATTCTTTTTCGACTTTATCCAAAACGGTACGCATATGAGTCGTCGAGTTATTCGAATTTCTATACAAATCGTCAACTGATAGTCCTAAACGTTCGCACAACTTATTAAGAATGTTCAAAGAAGGTACTCTACCGTTATTTTCAAACTTACTCAAAGTAGACTGAGTACAAATACCCTTACACAGCTTGACTTGTGACATTTTAAGCAACTTTCTACGTTCAATAAAAATATTAATGTCCATAATTTTATCCTCAATAACTTTCGATCGAATTAAGTAAATGTTGTCGTAGTAATAGGCAAAATACCTGCAATTTTTCTGCAATATTAATTCAGATAAAAAGTCCCTTTTACATCCAACACTTATTATCTATTTAAAAAGGGACTTTGTAAATATATATAAACATATTTATATTGAATCACAATACAAGCTATTTTAATTTAAATAATAATCCGATAAATTGTCTGAAAATTTTTTCAGTAAAAAGAAAAAAATATATGACATTTTCATGATTGTGAGGTATCATATAGTCCATGTTCAAGATACACTTGTTCATGATTCGTAAACACAAAGGTGGAATTTATTATGGCTAAAGAAAAACTGAGTCGTAGCTTATCTTCAAGACAAATGCAAATGATCGCTTTAGGTGGAACCATTGGCGTCGGCCTATTTATGGGATCAGCCTCGACCATTAAGTGGACCGGTCCTTCGGTCCTTTTAGCCTACGCACTCGCAGGCTTAATTCTGTATATGGTAATGCGGGCCTTAGGGGAAATGCTTTATGTTGATCCCTCAACTGGTTCTTTTGCCAAATACGCCACCGAATACATCCATCCAGTCGTTGGTTACTTGACTGCTTGGAGCAATGTTTTCCAATATTTAGTAGTTGGTATCTCTGAAGTTATCGCAGTAGGAACATATTTAGCTTTCTGGTTCCCTACAATGCCAAAATGGATTGCTGGTGTTGTTGTCGTTGTTACACTCTGTTTAGCCAATTTAACTTCTGTTAAAGCATATGGCGAACTAGAATTTTGGTTTGCCTTAATTAAAGTGTTGACGATTATTATGATGATTATTCTAGGTTTATTCGTAATTTTCTTTGGTGTCGGCAATGGCGGACATCCAGTGGGAATTAGTAATCTCTGGAAAAATGGCGGTTTCTTTACTGGTGGCATCAAAGGGTTTATTTTCGCGCTTTCAATTGTAGTTGCTTCCTATCAAGGAATCGAAGTTATCGGTATCACTGCTGGGGAAGCTGAAAACCCACAAGAAAATATTGTTCGGGCTATCCGTTCAATCGTTGGCAGAATTCTAATTTTCTATATTGGCGCAATCTTTGTAATTGTTTCAATTTATCCTTGGAATAAATTGGGTACGATCGGTTCTCCTTTCGTTGAAACTTTTGCAAAAGTTGGTATTACTTTTGCAGCAGAAATCATCAATTTCGTTATGTTGACAGCTGCCATGTCCGGCTGTAACTCTGGTATCTTTAGTTCAAGTCGAATGCTCTATACACTTGGGCTTGAAAAACATTTACCAAAATCATTTTTGAAATTATCAAAACACAACGTGCCTTACATCCCTGTTCTAGCCATTTCAACTGGAATATTGCTCGGATTAATTTTGAACTATGCTTTACCAGTTTTCTTGCATACATCAAGCGATGTTTTTGTTATTGTATATAGTTCCAGTGTTCTACCTGGTATGGTTCCTTGGTTTGTGATTCTTTTCAGCGAATTACGTTTTCGCAAATTGAATCAAGATAAGATGAAAGATCATCCTTTCAAAATGCCGCTTTACCCTATCAGCAATTACCTTGCAATTATTTCTCTTTTCATTATTTTGATTTTCATGTTCTTAAATCCTGAAACAACTGTTTCCTTACTAGTTGGTGTAGTTTTCTTGGTCGTTATGACGGTCATTTTCTTTGTAAAAGAAAGAGACAAACAACCTGTCGTCAGGGGAATTAAAGAAGAGAATGATTAAAATAATATTTTAAAGAAAATCGAATAGCCTCTGATTCCACATCTTGGGATCAGAGGCTATTCTTATGAATTTAAAAAAATTTCTATTTTTAAAGAAAGTCAGTTACATCATTAACGTCATAACGGACTGATTTAGTATATTCTCCATCTGGTTTACCGATCGCTACGGCAGTGATCGGAATATAACGCTCGCTGTCCAAATTAAAGGCTGTAGCAACTTTATCAAAATAATATCCTGACATTGGGTTAGCTTCATAACCGTGAGCTCTAGCAATTAATAGTAGTTGCATTGCGGCCATGCTGCCATCGATCGTTGCATCCTTTTCCAAGAAACTGCGGTCAGCATTCTCATATAGTGGTAAAAAGCTCTTGAAGACTTTGTCACGTTCTTCAGGTGTAATCTGACCATTCTCACAAGCTTTATTCCAAACATCACGATACTTGTAATGTGATTGTGTATCACCCAATACAAAAATTACGGCGGAAGCGGTATCTAGTTGTGGATAGTTGAATGGCATCATGATTGCTCTGGCCTTAGCTTTAGCCTCTGCAGTGTCACAAACTACAAAATGCCATGATTGCAAATTGCAGGCTGATGGTGCCGTAATGGTTTCTTTTAACATTTCGGTAATTTCTGAGCGGGGAATAACGACATCTTTTTGAAACTTTCGATATGAATGACGATCTAGTAAAACTTCTTGAAAATCATCTTTAATAAACTTTTTTGTTTCGTCCATAAGCACATCTCCCATTACATTTATTACTTTAATTATAACTCGAAGCCGCTTTCAGACGAACTTCTTTTCAATTTATTTGAAAACTGCTAGACCACCAGCAGGATTGTTCCAGTCAGGCTGTTGAGCTGTCACAACTAATTTTTCATTAGTGAAGGCTGTCAACCCCAACTGACTCAATTCACGGCCGTAACCTGAACCTTTAACTCCACCAAATGGTAATTCTGGCATAGAAACTAAGAATGAGTTAACGAAGACCATCCCTGTCTCAATCTTTTCGGCAACTGCTTTTCCACGCTGGGGATCATTTGAAACCACGATCCCACCTAGACCAAATTTGGAATCATTCGCTAAGTCAATTGCAGCTTGATCTGAACTTACCTTGAAGACTTGGGCTACAGGTCCAAACATCTCTTCGTAAAATTCTGGATTGTCAGGTGTTATGTCAGTCAAAATTGTTGGTTGGATAAATTGTCCGGGCAAATCAATTGGCTGATTGCCAAACGCTACTTTAGCTCCACCGGCAACAGCTTTATCAATTTGACCTTGAAGCTTTTCTTTAGCTCGCTTGGAATTCATTGGTGCAATTGTAGTCTTAGAATCCATGGGGTCGCCAGGAACTAATTTAGCAAAGTTAGCTTTTAATTTTTCTAAAAATTCATCATACAAATTGTCAGCTACGATGAAACGCTTTGCGGAAGTACATACTTGGCCCGCATTATAGATTCTTACCCGCCAAGCTAAATCTACTGCCTGGTCCACATCAGCATCAGATAAGACGACAAAGGCATCTGAACCACCCAATTCCATCGAATTTTTCTTCAAGTTTTTACCAGCTGTTTCGGCAACTGATTGACCACCACGGTTGGAACCCGTCAAAGCCACACCTTGAATCCGTGGATCAGCAATGATTTCAGCGACTTGATCATAGCTGGCAAATAAATTAGTCAAACTACCTTCTGGTGCTCCCGCTTCTGAAACGATTTTGGCAAAAGCTTCGGCAGATCCTGGGGTGTTAGAAGCATGTTTTAAGATCATTGGATTACCGACCATAAAGTTAGGAGCGAAAACGCGCATGATTTGATAGTATGGGAAGTTCCAAGGTTCAACCATCATCAAGACGCCGCTCGACTGGTGCAAAATCTCCGCATCACCGGTATTGCGACTAGTTAATGGAGTTGGTTTCAACATATCAGCGCCATTGTCTGCATAGTAGTCCGCAATAATTGCACAGAGCTCGACTTCACCTTTTGATTCGGTGTAAAGTTTACCCATATCGGTCGTAGCAATTTTAGCCAACTGATCTTCATTTTTTCTCAAGAGGTTAGCGACTTTATGTAGGATCGGTGCTCGAGTTGCTACTGGTTGATCACGCCAAGTTTTATAAAGTTTATCTCCAACAGCGAGTGCCTTCGAAATGTCTGCTTCTGTGGCATCTGGATAAGTTTTAATTAATTCATTATTGTAAGGATTGATTGTTTTATAAGCCATAATAATTTCTCCTAATTATTTTGAAAACTGAATTTTTGATTACACATCTATTCTAAGTCAGCGCTTTCATTTTTCAAGTATTTGAACCCATACACAATTTAAAGTGGTACTGTCCAATCTTAAAAGCACTTCACAATCAGAGGTTTTTCAATTTTTTCAAAAAAGAGTAACATTGATAATAAGTAGACTAAATCACAAAGGATGTTTTTTTATGAGTGTATTCTTCTCCAGTATTCAAGGAATCTTAATTATCATTGGTTTAATTGCCGTCGGTTATGGTTTGAGCGCTTTAGGATGGTTTTCTGAAAACTCAACTCGTTTGATTGCAAAACTTGTCACTCAAGTTGCCCTACCTGCTTATATGATTTCAACAATCACGAAAGATTTCACTGCAGAAAAATTAATAAAGTTATTGCCCGACTTAGGCGTTCCCGTTTTATCAATGACCATCCTGATTTTTATCTCGATTCTACTAATCAAAGTTTTAAAAATCGATCCGAAGCATAAAGGTCTTTTCGCTTCGATGTTCTTTAATTCCAATACCGTCTTCGTTGGTTTGCCCGTCAACATGGCTCTCTTCGGTGAGAAAAGTCTTCCTTATGTCTTAGTCTATTACATGGCTAATACGACCTTCTTTTGGACACTTGGTACCTATTTGATTCAAATGGATGGTGAGATCAAAGGCCACTTCAAATTGAAAACTACGCTGAAAAAAGTTTTCTCACCACCACTAATGGGCTTTATCGTCGGTTTGATCCTAGTCATAATGCATATTCAGCTACCAAGTTTTCTGATGTCTGACTTTCAATATTTAGGTGGCTTGACGATTCCACTTTCAATGATTTTCATCGGTATTTCAATTTACAATGCTGGTTTGAAAAATATTTCCTTTCACAAAGACAATTTGGCTATCCTCTTTGGCCGCTTCTTATGTGCACCTTTGTTAATGGCCGCATTGTTCCTATTTATCCCTGCTAATCCTTTGATGAAACAAGTCTTTATTGTTCAAGCAGCAATGCCGGTCATGACTAACGCACCGGTAGTAGCCAAGCTTTACCATGCCGATTCTGACTATGCTGCAATCATGGTCACGGAGACGACTCTATTAAGTTTGATTGTCGTTCCTATCATTATGGTCTTAATTAAGTAAAAATATCCCCTGATTCTACCTATCGAATCAGGGGATATTTACGTTTAAATTGTTAAAACGTTTGTGGTGTTGCAATAATCATTACTTCTTCTCAGCTTGATATAGTGCGACCCCCTTCTCTAAACGCTCTAGTCCGTCCACAATATTACATTTTGGTGTAGCTAAATTCATTCGTAAGAAATATCGACCATTACCGCGATACTTAGTACCTTCAGCCAACAAAAGCCCGACATGGTCTAATAGGAATTGATTTAATTCTTCCGAATCATCGGTAATCTTACTGCAATCTAACCAGGCTAAGTACGTGGCATCTGAGTGTATTAGTCGTATTTCGGTAAGTTTTTCTTTGACGAATTCTTCAACATATTCACGATTATTTTGAAGATACTTCAATAATTCATGCAGCCACTCATGTCCTTTAGTATAGGCCGCAATTGAACCATCGATTGCTAGAACTCCAGGCTCATTGAGACCATCGCTACTAACAGCTACTGTAGCTCGTTGACGCAAGTTTTCATCGGGAATGATCATCGTAGCTGCGTGCAAGACCGCTAAATTGAAAGTCTTACTTGGGGAAACTAACGAGATGCTATTGTCAGTCACTTCACTATCTAGAGAAGCAAAAGGTACATAGTGATGTCCAGGTGCCGTTATATCGCCATGAATTTCATCAGAAATAATCAGTACATGGTACTTCTTAGCCATCTTCCCAATTTTGGTCAAAGTTGAACGTTCCCAGATCTTACCACTAGGATTATGAGGATTGCAGACGATCATTAAACTAGTTTTTGGATCGAGCATTTTTTCTTGAAGATCTTTCCAATCGATATTGTATTTTCCGGAGCGATAATCTAGCTCACTGTTCAAAATATGGCGACCGTTATTTTCGATTGTTTTAAAAAAAGAATTATAATTTGGTTCTTGAATCAAGATATTATCGCCGACATCAGTTAAATGTCTGATTAATGAACCAAGCGTTGGCATAACGCCGTTACAAAAAACCAACCAATCTAAATCAGGAGTAAAATTGTGTTCTGTCTGATACCAACTGGCAACCGCTTGGTAATATTCCTTCGGAACATATTGATAACCAAAGATTCCTCGATCGACATCTCTATGCATTGCCTCAATAATATCTGGGGCCGTTTGAATATCCATATCTGCTACCCACATTGGTAAGACATCTTCAGGAACAAGCCACTTCACTGAATTAACATTCCGACGGTCATTTATCTTGTCAAAGTTAAATTCCATTCTGATCACTCCTTAATTCTTATAGTTAATATGATACTATCACTATATTTATAAATGCGAGTACTTGAATCTATCCTATTAAATTTGTTTTAATTAAATTAGACAAAAAGGAGTGTCCGCCTATGCCATCTTTATTTCGAAAGAAAGATATTGTGAATGATTTACTTCATGAACAAACTAGTCTCCAAAGAACTTTAACTGCCAAAGACCTAATCATCATGGGTGTCGGGGTGATCGTCGGATCAGGTATCTTCATCACCCCTGGTATCATTGCTGCTAACTACGCCGGCCCGGGGGTAATTTTAACTTACTTGCTAGCAGCTTTGGTTTGTATTGGCGCGGCTTTTTGCTACTCTGAATTCTCATCCACGATTCCCCTAGCTGGTAGTGCTTATACATATTCCTACTCAGTCTATGGCGAACTAATTGCTTGGATCGTTGGCTGGTCACTGATCTCGGAATATTTATTTGCGGCCTCCTCCACAGCTGTCAGTTGGTCGGCCTATTTTCGAAATCTCTTAAGCGGATTTGGAATAAATCTGCCTAAAGCTCTGCAATCAGCGCCTGGAACTGCTGGAAACTCAGGTGGTCGTTTTGACATCATTGCCTTTATCATCGTTTTGATAGCAACTATTCTATTACTACAAGGCTTGAATGAATCGATGAAAATCAATACGATCATGGTTTACGTAAAAATATTCGTCATCTTGCTATTCGTTGCTGTCACAATTTTCTACGTCAAACCTAAGAACTACAATCCTTTCTTACCTTTTGGTGTTGGCGGGATCGGACGAGGAGCGGCTGTAGCTTTCTACGCTTTCTTAGGCTTTGATGTCGTCTCGTCAGCTAGTGAAGAAGTTAAAGATCCTAAGAAGAATATGCCTATTGGTATCATTGCCTCGCTTTTGATCGTCGCAGTGTTGTACAGTCTAGTTTCATTAGTATTAGTGGGCGCAGTGAATTATAAAGAACTAAATGTGGCTGACCCGGTTTCCCATGCCTTAAATCTGCTCAATCTAAATTGGGTCTCAGGTATTGTTTCTCTAGGCGCTATCATGGGAATGACAACTGTTTTACTAGTCGTTGTTTATGGCGGAACCCGTTTGATTTTCTCACTCAGTCGCGATGGCTTATTACCTAAACAGTTCAAGAATCTTAGTAAAGCGGGTGTCCCCACTCGCAGTACTTTCTTAGTTGGTTTGATTGCGGCTACAGTTGCGGCGGTAGTACCGATTGATAAAATCACTGAACTAGTTAATATCGGAACATTACTGGCATTTGCTGTCACTTCCATTGGCGTTATCTTCTTACGTCATAGTAAAAATACCCGTGAATTAAAGCCAGCTTTTCGGGTTCCTTTCTATCCAATTTTTCCACTAGTATCATTTGTGGCTTGCCTCTACTTAATGACACAATTGCAGGCCTTTACTTGTAAAATGTACCTTGGCTGGACTGTCATCGGCTTAATAATCTACTTTTTCTACGGCTATCGACATAGCAATGAAAAGTAAAGAAAATACTTCCTTTCAAACAAAAATCCCAGTGGATCAACTATTCATGATGGTTGATCCACTGGGATTATTTTTTGCTATTATTTAACTGAATAATTAGGAGCTTCTTTGGTAATTGTAACGTCATGTGGGTGTGATTCTCTCAAACCTGCATTTGAAATTTGAATGAATTGAGCATCTTGCAATTCAGTCAAATTATGAGCGCCAACATACCCCATACCTGAACGCAATCCGCCCAGTAGTTGATAAATTACATCGCCGACAGCACCTTTAGCAGCCACGCGACCTTCAATTCCTTCAGGAACCAACTTGTTAGCTTCATTGACACCACTTTGGAAGTAACGGTCTGATGAGCCATGTGACATTGCTGCCAAACTACCCATACCACGGTAAGTCTTAAAACGGCGACCTTGATAAATTTCAAATTCACCAGGTGCCTCATCGGTACCAGCTAACATTGAACCAAGCATAACGGCGTTACCACCACCAGCTAAAGCCTTCACAATATCACCTGAATATTTGATACCACCATCAGCGATGATCGTCTTTCCATATTCATGAGCGACACTAGCGGCATCATAAACAGCTGTCAATTGAGGAACACCAACACCGGCAACGATTCTAGTTGTACAAATTGAACCAGGTCCGATACCAACTTTTACAACATCGACACCAGCATCATATAAAGCTCTAGTACCTTCTCCTGTAGCAACGTTTCCGGCAATCAAAGTTGCATCAGGGAACTTATCTCTAATTTGAGCAATCTTTCTAAGCACGCCAGCGGAATGACCATGAGCAGTATCAATGATGATAGCATCTGCTCCAGCAGCTAGCAAGGCTTCAGCCCGTTCAAAGGTATCACTTGTAACACCTACAGCCGCAGCAACTAGTAAACGACCATATTTATCCTTAGCTGCATTAGGAAATTCTTTAACTTTTTCAATATCTTTAATTGTTACCAAACCACCTAAACGGCCAGCTTCGTCAATCAAAGGCAATTTTTCAATTCGATGTTCTTGGAGAATTTGTTCAGCTTCTTTAAGTGATGTACCAACTGGTGCGGTGATCAATTCTTCACTCGTCATAACGGTACCAATTTTGACTGAATAATCATTGATAAAACGAAGATCACGGTTAGTAATGATACCAACTAGTTTCAGTTCTTCTTTACTAGTAACGATTGGAACACCACTGATGCGATAAGTACTCATCAATTTTTCTGCTTCAATAACAGGATCATCTGCTGTCAAATAAATTGGGTCAATTATAACGCCGTTTTCTGAACGCTTAACTTTTGAAACCTCGTCAGCTTGTTGTTCAATACTCATATTCTTATGAATAACACCCAAGCCACCTTGACGTGCCATCGCAATAGCCATTGGAGCTTCTGTCACGGTATCCATACTTGCACTTAAAATTGGTGTGTTTAGTTTAATATTTTTAGCTAATTGAACTGATAAATCTACTTCATTTGGTAAAACGTGACTCTCTGCTGGTATTAATAAAACATCATCAAAAGTGAATCCCTTTTTATCAAATTTTGTATCCCATGCCGACATGATATTCCTCCTAAGATTTTGTTTTCACCTATTAATGGGTAAAATTTATAAACATGGTAGCCGATTTTTTTTGGTTAGTCAATTAAAGTTTGTGAAATAAAAATGACCTGTCGTCGTTTTGACAAGTCATTAATATATCTTTATTGCTATAACTTTATAATTTAATAATTTTTGTTTTTTCAAATAAAAATCGAAACTACGTTTCTTCAAGCACAACTTATATTTAATAATGTCATGCCTTTTGGTGATCAATTCATCGATCCGATACAAATCCTCATTACGATGACGATTCAAATAAGCTGCAGTTTCATCATTGACTGAAACTTTTAAAACTTTTTCTTTATTTTGCAAAGTCTTTTTGCAGGCTAGAACCATTCTTCTACGAATAAAATTATTCAAAATCAATGCAATAATTATACCCGTCATTACCAATAATAGAAGCCCGCCATATATTTCTGTAGCAACCACACTCGATAGTTTCATAGTTATCAACACTTTTTATAAATTTATTCAAACAAATCATATCATGATAATTATAAAGTTAGCAATTAACCTGCTTTCAGTCATCATTTGGCACATTGGTCGCTTCATGGTAAGATTTCACTACTAAGTGTTAAAGGGGAGTTTTTATGAAAAAGTTAGTTCGGGACAAAATACCTGAGATCATTTCTGACGAGACCAAATTTGACACCCTCTCAAATGAGGACTACCGAAAGGCCTTGAGAACAAAGATCGCCGAAGAAGCTCAAGAAGTTCAAAGGGCTGATACACGAGCCAATTTAGTCGAAGAATTAGGGGACTTAGAAGAAGTCATTCGTGCTATTTTGGATGATGCCTCCATTACTTATGAAGAAATGGACAGTCTGCGCCAAGCTAAAATCAATCAAAAGGGCAAATTTGCTGAAAAATTTGTTATGATAAAACCTGAAGAATCGTAATAAGATTCTTCTTTTTTATTTTAATTACAATTTGTACAACAATTCAAAACAGTTTAATATGGTACTTATACTTTTAATGGAAAGAAGTCTATGATGCAAATTTTAACTTTATTTTTAGTCGCTCTAGTGGCGGTTGAACATGTTGGTATTGCTGCTCTAGAGATGTTTGGTAAACCTGACATGCAAGCCAACGCCTTTGAGATGCCACTTGGTTTTGTGAAAACTAAAGAAGCTCAGACTGCTTTAGCCAATCAGGGAATTTATAACGGTATGCTTGGCGTCGTAATCCTTTTGATGATCTTATTCTTCACCGGTACGACGTTAAAAATAATTTTGATCTTAATGATGAGTTACATCATCGTCGTCGCAGTCTATGGTGCTTTCACGGCCACTAAGAAGATTCTTTATCTACAAGGACTGCCTGCCTTGATCGCACTAGTTTGCACGGTCATCTTCTATCACTAAATTCGTAATTTAAATTAGAATGGAAAACAAAATGAAAAAAGATTCATTACTTAAAAGTTCACTCTGGATCTCAATTAGTGGAATCCTCTCACGAGTACTTTCAGTTGTCTACATCATTCCTTGGAATATTTGGATTGGACCAGTAGCTGTAGGGGCAGCTAATGCTTTATACGGAAAAGTTTACAATATCTACAATCTTTTCTTGATTATCGCCACCGCTGGTATCCCTTCTGCTATTTCCAAAGAAGTCGCTGCACATAATGCTTTAGGACGTTATGATCAGAGTGAAAAACTCTTTAAAAAATACACAATTTACATGTCACTCGTAGGTATTGTCCTGGCCTTGATCATGTTCTTTGGTGCTAAGTACGTAGCCATTGTCTTGGCTGCTGGCGATATGAGAGTGGTAACGCCAATTAAGTACTTGAGTATCGCCATGTTGATCATCCCCGCTTTGGGAATCCTACGTGGATATATTCAAGGTTATGCTTTCATCTCCTATTCGGCCTTTTCTCAAGTCATCGAACAAATTGCACGAGTTGCCTATATGCTTTATGCCACTTATACAATCATGGTTTTGCAAAAAGGCAATTATATGTCAGCCGTTAATCAATCGACACTAGCTTCGTTCATCGGTGCAACGCTGGCTTACCTATTCTTACTTTGGATCAGAATAAAAGTTCGCCGTTCTGTCACCGTTACAGATATCAAAGATACTGCTAATGTAACTTCAGATGAAATTGCACCTGAAATCAACTTCAGTTCCATGTTACGTTCAGCCATTCCTTTCTTATTAGTTGATACGATCATGACTGTTTTGCAGCTCTTCGATCAAACAACTTTCACTTGGATCTATGAATTAATCCTTCATGCCAGTCAAAGAACCATTGATGATCTCTACGCAATGTTTGGTTTCCAAGCTAACAAGCTGATCATGGTTCTAGTATCTCTAGCTGTTTCCGTTTCTGCTTCCGTTATCCCAGCTTTATCCGCTATGATCAGTCGAAAAGTTGGCGAAGAACAAATTCAAAAATTAATGCGCAATATCGTTCAATTTACGTTGTTCATTATCCTACCAGCAACTTTTGGTATGATGGCTATTAGCCGCCAACTCTGGACAGTCTTTGTTTTTTATAACCAAAGTATTCTCGGTTCGAAAGTTTTGATTGTTTCGTGTTTTGAAGCTTTCTTCTATTGTCTATTCATGATTTTGGAAAATATCTTGCAAGTTTCTCATCACGTCAAAAAATCGATGGTCTATCTCGTTCTTGCTTACCTTCTAAAAATTATTTTGCAATTACCATTAACTTTAATGTTAGGAGTTTACGGACCATTAGCCGCTTCAACCATTGCCTTTATGGTCATGAGTCACTTTGCTTTCAGATTGATCAACAAAGAGTTCCAGATTGTTGACAAAGTCCTCGGCAAGAAACTATTGAAGATTTTCTTCGATAGTTTGATCATGCTAGTTGTCGTAGCTCTAGCTGATTTCTTGGTTGTCAAAGTCATCCCTCAAGCGACAAAAGTCAGTGCTTCAGTTGTCATCATCATTTGTGGACTTATCGGTGTCGCCGTTTATGGATTCTTAAGTTACAAAGATGGTTCCTTAAAGATTCTCAAGGAAATTCGTGATACTAAAATTTATTAATTACAACCTAAGGGAAGCAACTTAGCTCTCTTAGGTTTTTTTTGGCATTTTTGTCACAAGAAAGTTTGAACTACAATAATGTATTAGGAGATGTTTAAATAATGGCATATGCAAAAAAATTTATGGAATTAGCTGCCAATGAGGCTCAAAAGAATGTTACTTCCCATGATGGTGGACCATTTGGTACCGTGATCGTTAAAAATGGCGAGATCATTGCCAAGGGACGTAATCACGTGTTATTAGATGATGACCCTACAGCACATGGGGAAATTTATACAATTCGTAAAGCTTGTAAAAAATTAGGTACGCACGACTTATCTGGCTGTGAACTCTATACCAACGCTTACCCTTGTCCAATGTGTTTAGGAGCCATTATTTGGAGCAATATCAAGACTTGTTATTATGGCAACACGCCTGAGGACGCTACAAAAATTGGTTTTCGTGACGACAATATCTATCAATTCATCAAAGATGATCTACAAGATGATAAATTTTTGAATCTTGAACAACATGACCGTGAGATCACCATTAAACCATTCAATGATTTTAAAAATGACGCTAAACATACAATCTACTAAAAAAGATCGCGTACTATCAATTCTCAAATAAGCAAAAATCCCAGTTATACATGACTCGTATAACTGGATTTTTTGTCACACCTTTAATTTTGCAACATTACATCTCAAAGTTATTTTAATGTGTTTTTTTAAAAGTTAATTTGACGAGAAAAAAATTTAATAGTAATGTAAGTCGGTGAAAACGATTACTTTATTTTTGAGGAGAAATTTAATTATGCTAGTAGGAAGTATTGAAGCAGGTGGAACTAAATTTGTTTGTGCTGTAGGTGATGAAGATTATCGGATCAAGGATAGCATTCATTTCCCTACTACGACGCCAGAAGAAACTTTACAAAAGACAGTCGACTATTTTAAAAAATTTGATATTGAAGCTTTAGGAATTGCTTCATTTGGACCAATTGAACTCAGAAAAAATTCGCCCAAATATGGCTATATTACTTCAACACCAAAACCAGGCTGGAAAGATACTGACTTCATCGGCAAGATGAAAGAAAACTTTGACATTCCTATGTTTTGGACGACTGACGTTAATGGCTCCGCTTATGGCGAGTACGTTATGTCAACGTTATCCAATGAAAAAATCGATTCGTTAGTTTACTATACTATCGGAACTGGCGTTGGTGCCGGTGCCATTGCTGATGGTAAATTTATCGGTAATATGGGACATCCTGAAATGGGTCACACTTTCTTGAAGCGTCACCCTGACGATCTTAATTTCAAAGGTATTTGCCCATTCCACGGAGATTGTCTTGAAGGTCTAGTTGCTGGACCAACTTTTGATGCTCGACTAGGAAAACCTGGTAAAGACGTGCCTTTGACTGATCATGTCTGGGATATTATGGCTTATTACGTTGCTCAAGCAGCTATTCAAGCAACCTTGATCCTTCGTCCAGACAAGATTGTCTTTGGTGGCGGTGTTGTCAGTGAACCTTTCTTAGTCAAAGTTAGAGCTCAATTCAAAGATTTATTGAATGACTATGTCGAAGTTCCTGAATTAGAAAAATATATCACGATGCCAAGTATTAAAAATAATGGATCTGCCACTTTAGGTGATTTTGCTTTAGCAATTCGTGAACTACAAGAGTAAAAAAATTCTCAAAGCAGCCGTTTGCTTTGAGAATTTTTTGGTTACTTTTATTAGTAAGTATGCTAAGTTGAAGCCATATACTTACTGAGGGGGAAAGGTAATGAAATTATGGCATAAAGTGCTGCTGATCGGCTTAGGCATAATCAGCTTAATTGGCTTAGTCTGGATTCTCTGGAATAATTATCGTTCTGTAATTGAGACTTTCTTCTCTTACACGATTGACCGTGAAGACGTGATTGACCTGTTGCGTGATCAAGGTCGCCATAACGCCGTTTTATTCATGGCTGTTTTGGCAATCGGCTCGGCAATTCCTGGGGTTCCCATTGCTGCTGTAGCGGTTCTTTCTGGCGTCTGTTTTGGACGCTGGTTAGGATTTTTCATCAACGTTTCTGGAATCTTTCTAGGCAATCTCTTAGCACTCTTTATCCTCGAGCGTTTCCCTCACAAGATCTCTTCAGACAGACTATCTACCCGCCTTAAAAATATGCGACATCCACGAATCGGTATCAGTATCGGTTACGCTATCCCGATGTTACCAACTCTTTTGGTCAACTACGCTGCCATCGAAATGCACATGTCTTGGAAAAATCGGGCGATCTGCATTCTGATTGGTTAGCTACCAGTTTCCTTTCTCTATGCCTTTGGTGGAGATGAATTGATCTTCGGCAATACTAAAGCGGTAATCATAGCGGTGATATTGCTGCTGCTACTCTTTGGACTCTTCGAAGTTATTCGGCGCGATCAGCGGATTATCAAAGCTGAACAACATTAAATCAAACTTTTCAACAAAATAAATTACCCTCTGATTCCTTACTTGGAGTCAGAGGGTAATTGTTGTTTTTAATCTCTTTTTCTAAAAATAATGAACTTACTGAAAATGTAGTTTAAGACGATCACGACAACATTGGCGATAATTTTAACCACCAGGCCGTTACCATGTAAGAGCGAGACACCAATTGTCATCGTTCCTTGATCAATAACCCACGAAGCTGCTCGGAATAGGAAAAAGGACCCCATTTCTTTCCAGAAAGCTTTCCAAGTATTGGTATGTGAATTAAAGACCCACAGTTTGTTCGTCACATAAGCAAAAATAACTGAAATTAAGTATGCCAAAGCATTGGCAAATTGATAGTTCCAACCTAAGAAATGCCATAAAACGTCAAAGCTGACGATATTTACTAAAGTTGTTAAGACTCCAAAGAATAAATAAGGAATCGTATCTCTATATTTGTTCCACAATTCTTTTATCATAAAATAATTTCCTTAATGGTTTAATTTCCAATTTTTATAGCTTAGTCCTAAGAAATAGGCGATAACTTCAAAAGCTGAAATAAAGAAAGTAACTGGCCAATTGGTTACAAAAGCTAAATAAAGTCCTAGCCAGACACCAGCTAGCGATAAACCGACTGAAACCATGATCAGCTTAGGAACAGTGTGGACAACGTATTTAGCAGTGGCACCTGGTAAAGTCAATAACACGAAAACCAACAATGAACCTACAATTTGAGCTCCAATACTGACGCTAAGAGCCAAAGTAACTAGAAAGGCTATCGAGAGTAATCTAGTCTTTAAACCGGCCGCACGGGCTCCGATATGGTCAAATGAATCAAATGAAAGTGGCTTATAGAAAATAATAAAGACCAAAATAACGAATAACGCCAAAATCATCAATTGATTAACTTCCTTGAAACTTATCCCGACGATGCTACCGAATAAGATATTAGTGGCATAACTGCTCGATTCCGAAGACAACGATAAAAATAAGATACCTAAACCGATAAATAACGATGATATAGCGCTAATCGACGCTTCTCTTCGTGATGATTCAGTGCTCAAACTACCAACAGCAATCGAACTCACCAACGTAAATAAAATCATTCCTGCTAAGGGTGAAATTCCAATTAAAATACCAAATGAAGCTCCCGCAAAACCAATCTCTGACAAAGTATGAGACAGAAACGACATGTTTCTTGAAACTACGAAAACTCCTACTAATCCTGCCGTTATAGCGATAAAAGTACTAGCAATAAAGGCTTCACGCATAAACTCATATCCAAACACGACCTAACCTCCCATCTCAAACATTTCTTCAGATACATCATTCACATTGACTTCTTGAATCGTCTTATTCTTAAAGAACAGTGCCCGACTAGTATACTTCTTCGTCAATTCATAATCGTGAGTAATGAAGATTACAGTTAGATTATATTTGTGATTGAGTTCCTCAACTAGATCCATCAGTTGCATTTTTACTTCAACATCCAAACTGGCCGTTGACTCATCCAAAATCAAGATTTTCGGATCATTCAATAAAGCTTGAGCCAAATAGGCTTTTTGCTTTTCACCACCAGAAGCCAATCCTAATGGTCGATCTTTCAAATCAGTCAGCTTAGTCTTTTCTAAGATGCGATTGATCATTTTGTTATCCTGACGACGCTTTTTAGGACTCATTGTAAATTTTAAATTCAAACGGACAAATTGTTCGATATTCAAAGGATAGTCGAGGTCGATATTGCGAAATTGCGGCACATAACCAATCGTTTGCTTATCGATCTTTAACTCACCACTAGTTTTTTGTTCCAGACCCATCATGATTTTCACCAAAGTTGTTTTACCTGAACCATTTGGTCCGATTAAACTGATGAAATCACCATCATTGATAGTAAAATTCAGATCTTTGAAAACTAATTGCTTACCAAAGCTCTTGCTTAAATTCTTTGCTTCAATCACGATTATTTCTTCACTATCCTTTCAATTTGCGTAATATTTCCGTCCATCCAATCATAATACCCTAAATCACTTGGCAATGTTTCCGTAAAATAAATAATGGGGACATGATATTTCTTAGCCAAACCGGTCATCTTAGTAATGATACCGCTAGTGACTTGTTTATTGACGACCAAAAAACTGACCTGATGATTTTTTAAACCATTTTCCATAGCTTGAACATCTTCGATCGACGGATCAGTATCATCTTCAATAGCTTTGGCAAAGTGAGGATTGGCGACTTTCACACCTAGATCCTTGAGCAGATAGTAAGGTAAAGGTTCCGTAACATAAGCCTTTTTACCGTTAGTATATTTCTTCAAAGCTTGCTCTCTATTTACTAACTTAGCTAATTTTAAGTCATATTTCTTAAAGTTAGCTTGATAGTAAGCTTTGTTTTTGGGATCTACCTTTGCCATGTGCAGATAAATCGAGTGACTGAGCTTTTGAACATTTTGAACCCCAAACCAAACATGTTCATTTTCGCCATCTTTTTTCTTCAAGACATCTTTAGAAAAATTAATTAGATTTTTATCCTGACTATTAGCCGTAACAATTTTACTGACCCAATCGTCATATCCTAAGCCACTGGCAACGATCAATCTGGAATCAGCGATGGCCTTAGCATCATTGCTAGATGGTGAAAAGCTGTGTGGGTCAACATTGACCGATTTGATAATCGACTCCACTTGATATTTATCCCCGACCACACTTTTGATTGGTTCGATATAAGTATTAACAGTGGTAGTAATCAACTTTTGAGAAGAAGGCTTTTTACTACTACATCCCCCTAACAGTATCAGCAACATAACCAAGGCCAATACCCAAACTCTTTTTTTATACATTTATAATCCTCTATTATTATTAACAATTTTTTGCTGTTTTGTCGTTGCAGTTGTATTAGTTCACTGCCGTCATCCGCTCCAGTTCTGGGGGATATGGAACGTGGTGGGCCGACTTGGAGCCAAGAAAACCGCTTGTCTTCAAGCTCGACCTTTTACTAAATTGGCAAAGGACGCCAATTAAGTAAAATTTCACCACTGATATCCCCCAGAACTTCCGCTCCTGACTAGGGATTCTGTGCATTTTATTTTTTTGTGATATATATAGGAATCCTACATTCCTTATTTTGCTTGGTTGGAGTGGAAGCTGAAAACCTTGGTACTTAAAGACAAAAGATATTAAACTACTATTTACACACTCAAATTGCACACTTCTATAAACACACTAATGTTTACATACATATAATGAGCACATTAATTCTATACAATCATAAATTCTTAAAAGCATTTGTTTCCTTAAGAACCTAAGTTTTTGACTTTTATCTTTTGCCCTTGAACTTATTTTAGCTCTTGAATCTGTTCACTTGAGGGATATCCAAGCATGTTTTAACCCTCTAGGCTGTAGTGAGAGCTCTGAGGGGTCTCAGCCATGAAATTGTTCTTAGTGGGCGAAGCACACTTAGAACAAGGCTCGACTTTAAAACAATTGTGCACTTCAATTGGTTCAAAGCGATGCCCATGGCGTTCCAGACCCCTCAGAGCCGAACGGAAGCCGGCAGTGAACCACCACAATCCTTCATCATTCCAACCAAACAATATTTTAAAAACAAAAATAGAGGTCGAACAAAACATTGAAGTTTTGAACCGACCTCCTAAAAATATAACTAATTATTCGAGTAAAGGCAAGTTATCCACCATTACCAAATCTGGAAATACTGACCATTGGCAGGAACTAAATAGCTGCCCACTGGTGTATCAGAATTCTTACTGTAAATATTGATTTGATATCCAGACACATTGTCCCAAGTAACTTTACCATTAGAAACGTACTGTGTGCTGGCCTTATCGTAAGTAGCACTCAACTTATCAGCCAAATACTCAACCGCTTGATCTGGCGTCGTAATATTAACTTGCGTCTGTTGACTTTGGTTAGTTTGACTAGTTGAATCACTGTTGGAATTATTATTAGTACTATTTCCGTTAGTTTGATTATCAGCGTTAGTATCCTGACTATTGGTTGATTTATTTGTTACTGTGTCAGAATCATTGTTGTTTGAATTGGAATTAGAACCGCTCTCGTTGTCTGCTGATTTTGTTTGAGCAGATTTAGCAGGAGTTTTCTTGGCACTACTTTTTGTTGACGTTGTATCGGAACTTGTTGCCGATTGCGTACTTGCTGACTGTTGGGAACATCCAGCTAACAAAACCCCTGATAAGATAATCGTGAAGATAGATAATCTCTTAAACATGTGGAAGTACCTCCTTATACACTTCAAATTATATCGGATCTGAGGTTGCCCCCGCAATGTTTCTCATGAAACATTAATAAATCTTAGTAAAATCGATTTTCTCACCACGCCGAATTTTTTCAGCAAATTCAATCGACTTATCGACGATGATACTTTGGCCGTCGATCACATTGTATGGATGGTCAGCGGCTTTTTCTTGCGCTAAAGATAATTCCGTACACCCTAAAACAATCACATCACAACCAAATTTATCATGCATAATCCGCAAAATATCATGATATTTCTCAGCGTTGACTTGACCTTTAACTTTTATGTCATCGTAGATCAAACTCTCAACTTCGTCTTGTACAGCTTGATCACCTAAGCTGTAGTTAAAGCCAGCGTCTTTGATCTCATTTTCGTAGATATGGTCAGCAATCGTTCCTTTAGTAGCAATCAAACCGATTTTTTTAGCCGTTGGATATTTCTGTTTCATCACGCTGACAGCCATATGAGGCATATGAATCAAAGGTATATCGGTGGCAGCTTGCAATTCTTTATAGTAATAATGAGCAGTATTGCAGATCAAAACCATAAATTCTGGATGTAACAAGCTTTGTTGTTTGATATCTTCCACTAGTGGAGGTAAAAAGCTTGGTTGATTGTGATCTAAGATATGGGCTGTTCGATCAGGAACTGTTGAATGATTGACCAAGATGTAATCTAAATAATCTTGATCTTTGTTAGTTGGTGTCCGTTCATTTAACAAATGCACATAACTTTCTGTGGCTAAGCTTCCCATGCCACCCAATACTGTAAAGAATTTTTTCATAACTCTTTATCCCTCAATATCTTTTAAAATTTTCTTAGCGACAACTGGGTCACTAGGATATGGTACGTCTTCACCTTTAGTCTTTTGGTAAGCGTCATTACCTTTAGCAGCTAGGACAACGATGTCTCCATCAGAACTAGAGCTGATCATTTCTTTAATCGCTGTTTCACGGTCAAGGATAGTTTTCACTTCCACTCTAGTGTGATCGATTTTTTCGTCGATTTGTTTGCAGATGGCAGCTGGATCTTCAAATCCAGGATCATCAGTTGTTAAGATAGCTGAATCAGCTAATTCACTCAAGACTTTAGCAAAGCCTTCACGTCTGGAAACTCCTTTATCACCAGGACTTCCAACCACTACTTTAATCTTTGAATTTGGATATTCACGCTTGAGAAAACTCAACAAAGCATTCATACTGGCGTAATTGTGAGCGTAGTCGACAAAAATCGTACCGTGCGACTTAGTATTGATATGCTCCATTCTGCCTGGAACAAAAGCTGTCTTTAAACTATCAGCAATTATCTCATTTTTGACGCCCATTTTCTTAGCAGCAATAATGGCAGCACCGGCATTCAATTCGTTAAAATCACCGACGAGACCCAATTGATATGTATATTCACTGTGATCTTGTAAATCTTCCGCCTTGTCGCTTTCGGCTGTGAAAGTAAAGACTGAATCATTTAAATTCGATTCTTTATTCCGAATCGAGAAGTCAGTATCACCGACCTCATTTTTAGCAAAACGATAAATATCCTTGTCGTCACTCGTCTGTTTAGCAGCGGCATAAACTGTATCATAATCATTCGTTTGACGATTGATAATATTAACTTTAGAGTTGATCATCAATTGTTTCTTACAATTCAAGTAATCAGCGTACGTAGGATGTTCGTTAGGTCCGATATGATCAGGTGTGATATTCAAGAATCCACCGATATCGAATTGCAATCCGTAAACTCGATTCTTCTTATAAGCTTGTGAAGATACTTCCATTACCAAATACTTCAAACCATTGTCGACACAAGTTCTCATGTCATGGAACAATTCCAAAGACTCGGGTGTCGTTAAGTCTGACTTAAATTCATCTTCTGGCTTTGGTCCCACGATCCGGTCAACTGTTGAGAAGAGCCCAACTTGCTTTGGAAAAGCGTTCTTCAAAATGTCATATAGGAAGTAAGACGTGGTTGTCTTGCCCTTGGTACCAGTAAAAGCTACGATGAACAAATCATTTTGAGGATTGCCGTAAAACTCTGCACTCAATAGTGACAAAGCTTTAGAAGCACTCTTGACGATGATCCGGTCAATATCTTTACTATATTCTTTCTCTGAAACATAAATCTTGGCACCGTTATCGATTGCCTGGTCTAAGTATTCAGCTTTAAATTTATTTCCTTTGCAGAAGAAAATGCCATTGGTCTGATCTTGTTTAGAATTGTAACTAATCTTCGTCACTTCTAAATTCTCATCATTAACTGAACTAGAAACCAATAAATCGTGTTTCTTCAAGATATCTAAAGCATTCTTGATTTTTAAACTCATTTTTACACGCTCCTAAAATAGATGTTTAAAAAATTCTATGATTTGATCCCACCAATTCTTTTGGCTCGTCTTCTTTTGAATTACTTTTTTAACATCTGCCTTTTTGAACGGAAGATAACCACTATCAGTGTTAGCGGCAACCAATTTTACCGTCTTTTTATTATGGATTGCAGTAAAACCTAAATCGTCACTGCTTACATTATAACGTAAATCTGAAACATTATAATTTTTTGGCAGCCACATATAAACTGCTTCATAGGTTTTATACTTTTTATTATTAACTGTGACGCTTTGATTCTTTTGAATAACCTCTGGAACATCGAAGTTATCATTCAAATATTGAACTAATTTTTGCGTACTACGAAAACGTTTATCACGATCATCTTTTTCACCTTGAGCATTCAAAACAATAGTCACGATTCGCGTATTCTTGATTGGCAATGTACCGACGAACGATTCTCCAGCAGCCTCGGTCGTTCCCGTTTTCAAGCCATCGAATTCATAACCTTCCTGATAATCACGGTTACCTTTCAATAATAAATTCAAAGATTCATAAGTCTTAGTTTCATTATCAACTGGGAAAGACAACTTTGCCTGCGAGGTCGTTTTTAGAATCTCGGGATATTGGTCTAAAACATGCTTAACAATCACCCCAATATCGTTAGCTGTCAGCTTGTTCTCATCTGACTTCGTTCCTAGATACATCCCAGGCTCTAGATCCGAATTATTCAAGCCGGAAACATTGTAGAGTTTGGCGTCTTTAATGCCCCAATCTTTGACAGTTTGTCGCATCAGTTTGACAAATTTTGCCTGACTGCCAGCTACTTTATCAGCTAACATCATGGCTGCCGAATTAGACGAAACGATCCAGGCAGCATCATACAGATCTTTGACACTGTACTTTTTATCAGCATCTAAGCGCACATTAGTCAATTCATCCTTTTGTGTCATCTCAGCTTGAGCAGCAGTCGGTTGTAGCTGATCTTGTTCAGTGAATTTACCCTCTTTAATTGCTTTAGTGACTAAGTATAAAGTAATTATCTTGGTAATTGAACCTATCGCCAATGGTTCATCAGCATTTTTCTTATAGACGATTTGTCCAGAATGCTCATCAAAAGCCATCCCTGCTGTTGCAGCCAAATCAAACGTCTGCGTTGTTTCATCAGCTTGAACGGTTGATGCAAAAGTCGGTAAAGTCAGAATTACTAGAGACATCACCAACATTAATTTCTTAACGAAATTCCTCATTTATTAAACCTCACAAATCAATCTTTAAAATTACATCGTCGGAAAATGACTGATAAACGATGTCTTCTTATCATCCGAAGTTACGATGATCTTTCCACCATGCAACTGCACCATACTCTGTGCAATTGCTAAGCCTAAGCCAGTCCCGCCAGTTTTCTTTGAACGCGAATCTTCCACTCGATAGAAACGATCAAACACATGCTTCAAGGAGTCCTCTGGAATCTTCTGGCCATTATTAGCTACTGTGACGATAACTTCTTTGTCTTTTTGTTCGGCAGTTAGCCAAATATGCGTTGCACCTTTACCATACTTCAAGGCATTCATGATCAAATTATTGAAGACCCGACCCAACTTTTCAGTATCACCTTTCATGATGATCTTATCAGGAGTGGCGTTGACCATGATTTCCATACCACGTTTATTAGCTTCCAATTCAAAATCAGCTGACAATTGGTCGAGCATTTGGGCCATATCAAAAGTTGTCATATTCAATTGACTGGTAGCATGTTGAACATTGGCATACTCGAAAAGCGAATTAACTAAATTTTGCATCTCTTGAGACTTTTTATAAGCAATATGGGTGTACTTCAAAATTTGACCCAAATCATTGTAAGTTTTGCTTTCAATCAAACCTAAATAACCGATCACCGAAGTCAAAGGTGTTCTAATATCGTGACTAACGTTGGTAATCAGCTCATCTTTACTTGCTTCTGACTGACGTTGTTCCTCGGCCCGGCGATTCATATTAGAGATTATTAGATTAAAACTATCGACCGTTTTTTGCAAACTAGGGTTCACTTTTAAGTCAATTTCTTTAGTCAAATTATCCTGTGCAGTCTTCGTTAAAATCGTTTGAATATGCTTGAATTCCATCTTTTGATACGAATTTGTCACAATTAAACCCGTAACTAAGACTTCAATGACGAGCACTACAATAACCGCCCATAATTTTCCACTGGCCAAACTCTGCCAATTAGTCTCTAAATTATTAATAAAACTTTTGGTTCCAACACTACCGATTAAAATTACGTTTATTATCTGAAATAAAAGAAAGGTGCCTATTCCTTCGACAAGGAGGACACCTTTTTCTCCTAAATTCAGTTTGATCCGTTTACTCAAAATCAAACCTCCACTTTATAGCCTACACCCCAAACAGTTTCAATAACTTTCTCACCGTTGGTAGCTTCTTCTAATTTGTCTCTCAAGTGACTGACGTGGACCATGACCGTCTTCGCTGAAACAACACTCTCTTGTTTCCAGACCCGTTCAAAGATTTCGTCAGCTGAAAAGACTCGGTTGGGATGACTAGCGAGTAAATAAATCACGCCAAATTCCAAAGCCGTCAATTGAACTTTATGACCAGAGTCAGTCACGACTTCATGGGAATCTTTATAGATCGTGATAGGCCCTACTTCCAACTTATCAGGAACATTTTTGGCCGTCTGTTGAGAACTACGACGCAAAAGAGAACGGATTCTAGCCATAATCTCCAATGGATTGAAGGGCTTAGTTACATAATCATCAGCTCCTGTGATCAAGCCTTGGATCTTATCCATATCAGTGGTCTTGGCTGAAACGATAATAATAGGAATTTGGGAGTCTTTTCTGACACGCTTGACGACTTCAATACCATCGATTCCAGGCATCATAATATCTAAGACCATCAAAGCAATATCACTGTGGGCTGCCAACTGGTATAAAGCTTCTTGACCGGAATTAGCCGCAATTGCTTCATATCCCTCATTTTTGATATAAATACTAAGTAATTCTACGATTTCCTTATCATCATCAACTACTAAGATTTTCATTTAATAAACCTCTCAAGAGAACATATATTTACAAGTCTACAACTAGTTAGTATTATACAATAAGATGTTAGTAGATTACTAATGGGACTGAGAAAGCGAGAATAAATGGAATATATAAAAAAAAGAATGAAATTTATCCTAATTATGGTATTTTCCATAGCAGTTATTGCGTTCGTGCAATTCGAGTTACACTTTGATAGCAATCTTTCGATCAAAAAAGTTGGCACAATCATGACTATTCTTCAGGCCGCTGCTGGTGGTTATGGATTATACGGATTAGTGCAATTCTTCCGGGTTAAGTAAATGGATGAATATTTAAAGACCCTAACCAACCCAAAAGATCAACAGCTAGCTCAAGCCATGCACCAAATTATTTCAGAAGCCCTACCCGAGGCACAAGTGAAACTATCATATGGCCTAGTAGGATATTTCCAGCCAAAACAAATCTGCTTCTTCGGCATTAATCATAAACAGATCGGTTTCTATCCAACCAATAAACCTATCAAGCATTTTGAAAAGGAGATTGCACCTTATCTGAGTGGGAAAACGACTCTCCATTTTGAGAAAGATATTGCGGCTATCCCCGTGGAATTAATTCAAAAAATTGCTATCTGGAATTTGAAAAATTGATTTAATCTTGATTCTCAAAAAACTAAATTAGTTTAATTTAAAGCAACCTGTTGACGACAAAAAAACGCAATTGAAAATTCCAAATAATGGAATCTATCAATTGCGTTTTTGATTTATTAGAAATGAACGTCGTAGGACTTCACATTCTTTGTACTTGGGTCGCTGATACCAATGATTTCATTCTTGTATGCTCCGGGGTCTTTGATAACTTTTAAGATAGCGTCGGCAACACTCTTTCTAGAAACACCAGTTCCAGCAAATTTTTCAGTTTGGTCTGTTATTTCATATTTAACTTCATCGAGGTCATTTAACCAGGCAAATCGCATAATCACATAGTTTAATCCCGATTTTTCATAACGATCTCTGGCAGCACGTAATCCTGGCAAAATTTTTCCCAACATAGATTGATTCCATTTGGCAAAGTCTGGATTAGGCTCTTCATTCAACAAACCGATCGAACTTGAAGAGATAATGCAGGTCAAACGAGCATCTTTAGCCGCATCAATAATATTATTCGTCGCATCATCAAAATCATCCGCAAACGCCACGTAAACCATATCGGCATCGTTCATCAAAGTCGTCAGCAGTTCTGTATCCGACGTGTCGCCTTCAATGAGGGTAACTTGTTTTTCTTTTTCATATTTGCTTAGACGACTCTTATTTCGTAACAACAAAGTCAAATCAATATCTTTATATTGGTCGTCAGTAACGATTTTATCTTCGATCAGTCTGGCAACTTTTCCATTTGCTCCAATTATCAATAATTTCATAAATTTTACCTCCAATGCAAGCAAATTACGGTTGAAATATAATTGTTTTTTTCATACCGGTCAATTAACTTGATTGAACAATTCGACTTCAATCATCGAATTTAGTATAAATTTATCTGAACTTTTTTAAGCAACTACAGTACTGTCTTCTTTTCCAAGGATTAAAATACAAGCAATTATCGAAAATATCCTAGAAGAAGACGTACGACATGGACATTTTTTCAAAAGATAAACTTAAGAATTATCTGGCAATTCCCCGTTCCGTAAATCCAGAGCGTATGAAAGATAATTGAAATATTTTTGCTTTTGAACTGACCAGCGCAGAAAGAGCCGAAATTGCATCATTAAATACTAGCTCAACTAGCTTCGATCCTGAATCCTACCACTCTTGAGTGTGCAATTTGATGAATAGCTCCAAAAATCACACCTACACTCTTTACTCATTGAACAACTTGTCACTATCGGAGTTAAACCGTGAACCAATAAAAATTATCTGCAAAGTAACTAACAAGAGTTGAAGTGCTGGCATAAAAATAAGTGTTAGAACTAAGGCTACATAAAAACCGAGCGACCATTTCCATGACGTCAAAATTTGATAAATTTTCATACTTTCAATACTTTTGGCAACTTCTGAATGGCCGGCTTTTTGATTGTCTTTGACCAAATAATACGATAGTAAGGCATAAGCCAATGACCAAAGTGAGTAAATAATAGCGTAAAAAATTTGTGGACCTCGGGCATTTAAATGTTCACCGATCCAGGCCGTTGCTACTGGTAAGAAGGAAGTCGCAAACATCCATGACATATTAGCCCAAAATATCCTCTGCGTAACGACTTTGGTTTTAGAAAACATATAGTGATGATTGTACCAGGCTGTTCCAATGAAGAAATATCCTACCATATACGAAACAACATATGGCAGTTGCGGAATAATAGCCGATAATTTTGTAGAGTCTGGGACTTTAAACTCTAAAATCATAATTGTTAATATTATTGCCAAAATTGCATCTGTAAATGCTTCAACCCTAGCTTTATTCATTAAAAAAATCCCCTTTGAATTAATGCAATAATTATATCAAAAAGGCGCTGTATCAGAACCGAAAAGTTCTGATACAGCGCCTTTTTAGAAGCCTATCTCATGGCCTCATTTTTAGTTAATTCAAAATTAAACTTTGTTTACTATCCATCTTAGAAGAATGAACGTTCCTTATATCCAGTTGTACTACGGAACAAGAAACGACCACCAAATGCAACGGCAGCGGCAATAAAGTAACCAATAGCATTTAGAGGTGGGTTAATTGATGTTGGCACAGCCGTCATAGCTGCTAAGAAGACGAACATGAAAACTAATCCAACTACTAAATATCCAATTGTAATACCCCAGCCTGGACGTTGTGACTTAGGCTTCTTCATTTGGTTATTGAACCATGACAACAAAGCACCCCACATAGCTGACAAGACGATCAAAGTAATGATACCTGTCTGGCTGTTAGGATCATTTTTGGCACTGCTATTCGTCAATGCAACGATACCGTACAATAATACAAATAATGAAAAGAACAAGAGTGATGTATCGATCCATGAAGCCCAGAATGGTGTCTTCTTAGGTTTCTTTACTGGATGCGCGATCTCTTGAGCTCGCTTAGTTACTGGACCATAAAGCTGATTAGCGGGAATACCTTTGATTTGATTTTCGATCATTTCAGGCAATAACTTGTCGATCTCTGCCTTAGCTTCATCTTCCTTAAAGCCATCATCGAGTAAATGTTTATTGAGTTTAAAAACATATTCGGCATTTTTATTACTTAACTTTTTACGCAAATCATCCGCGTCAGCGTTATAAATTTCATTTTTTACTGCTTCTTTTTTTTCATTCTTAGCTGAAACAACTTTTTGCTTTTCAGCTGCTTTCTTATTCTTCTCTCTTAAATCCTCAGCCATTTTGCTCCCCCTGTTTTAGACGTTAAAGCGGAATTCGATAATATCGCCGTCTTGAACTTCGTAATCCTTACCTTCAACACGTAATTTACCAGCTTCTTTAACGGCTTTTTCACTACCTAATTCATCTAGATCACTAAATGCCATAACTTCAGCACGAATGAATCCACGTTCAAAATCAGAGTGAATAATTCCGGCAACTTGTGGTGCTTTCATCCCTTCGTGGAATGTCCAAGCACGAGTTTCTTTACCACCGGCAGTAAAGAAAGTTCTAAGGCCTAACAACTTGTAACTAGCTTTGATCAGCTTATCAAGACCTGACTCTGTAACACCTTCAGCTTCAAGGAATTCTTTTCTTTCATCGTCATCCAGTTCAGCAATCTCTTCTTCAGTTTTAGCTGAAACACCGATTACTTGAGCATTTTCCTTCTTAGCGTAATCTTCAATAACTTTGTAATACTTAGAACCTTCAGGATCGGCCATATCATCTTCAGCAATATTAGCTACATATAAGACAGGCTTAGATGTTAATAAGAACAAACCTTTAACGATCTTTTGTTCATCTTCACTGAAGTCGATACTTCTAACGGCACCGCCATTTTCAAGGACGGGCTTGATTTTCTCAAGTACAGCAAATTCTGCTTGAGCTTCCTTATCCTTGGCACTCTTAGCTGCTTTTTCAACACGAGTATAACGCTTATTAACGCTATCCAAATCGGCTAAACCTAACTCTAAATTGATGGTTTCAATATCATCCAAAGGATCAACTTTACCTGTGACACTAGTAATATCATCATCGTCAAAAGCACGAACTACGTGAACAATAGCATCCACTTGGCGAATATTTTCCAAGAACTTGTTACCAAGTCCTTCACCTTTACTGGCACCCTTAACGATTCCGGCGATATCAGTAAATTCAAAAGTTGTATGGATCAATTTTTTGGCTGGGATTAAAGAATCAATTCTAGCTAGACGTGCATCTGGTACTTCAACCATCCCCACGTTAGGGTCGATCGTGGCGAATGGATAGTTGGCCATTTCGGCACCGGCCTTTGTAATAGCATTAAATAAAGTTGACTTACCAACATTAGGTAGTCCGACAATTCCGGCAGTTAAAGCCATTTGTTATTCCTCATTTCTCTTCATAAAATTTGATGGCATTAATTGAGATTTTTTCAAATAATGTTCTTCATTTTCAGGTTTGACCTGATCTGCTTGTGTTAAAACTTTTTTGAATTTCTTATTGAATTCAGCGCGTGGAATCATCACGATATGTCCACAGCCCAAGCATTTAACTTTAATATCCGCTCCAAGGCGAATAACTTCCCACCGATTTTCCCCACAAGCGTGAGGTTTCTTCATGGTGATAATATCTCCAAGTTTAAACATACGATTCCTCTAATCTAAATGGATTCCTAATATGTCTAAAATACGGTTTAAATCATCCGTATTCGTGAAATCAATTTCCAATCTTCCGTGACCACTGCGAGTTTCTTTTACCGCAACTGTAGTATCGAAACGTTCAATCAACTTTTCCTCAGTTGCTCGGATATATGGTGATTTTTGGGCGGTCTTTTTTTTCTTCTTACTATCATGTTTTGATTCAGTGGCTAATTGTTCTAGTTGACGAACTGTTAAATCTTCACTGACAGCACGTTTAGCAAGTTTATCGATCTGATCTTTATCTTTCAAGCTGAGTAAAGTTCTCGCTTGTCCCATTGAAAGTTCACCATTTTGAACTAATTTCTTTGTCGCATCGGGAAGATTCAATAGTCGCAAGTAATTAGCAATATAAGGACGACTCTTACCTAATCGTTGTGAAACTTGTTCTTGAGTTAGATTCAACTTAGTAATTAAAGTTTGGTAAGCATCTGCTTCTTCCAAAGGTGTTAAATCTTCACGTTGCAAGTTTTCCAAAACCGCGATTTCCATCATTCCTGATTCGCTTAACGGACGAACAATGGCTGGAATAGTCGTTTTCTTAGCAATCTTGCTAGCTCTAAAACGTCTTTCTCCGGCAATGATCTCAAACCCATTGACACTTTCACGAACGATAATTGGCTGAAAGACTCCATTTTGTTCGATTGAATGAGCCAGTTCGTTTAAGGCATGTTCATCAAAAGTTTTTCTAGGTTGATATGGATTGGGACGAATATCGTCGATTGAAAGATCAACGACAGTTTCACTATTTTCATCAATTGCCTCAAATTCTGAGAAAATCGCGTCAATTCCGCGACCGAGGCCTTTTTTATTTTTGTTTGATGCCATTGCGCTTTAACACCTCCTTAGCTAAATCTTGGTATGCCTGAGCTCCTTTGGACTTACCGTCATAATCGACAATTGGTTGACCATAACTTGGTGCTTCGGCTAAACGGGTATTTCTAGGAACAATCGTTTTGTAAACTGAATCGCCAAAATACGATTTTACTTCATCAACAACTTGAGCTCCTAAATTAGTTCTCACATCAAGCATGGTAATTAAAACACCTTCGATAGCCAAGTTGGTATTGAAATGTTTTTGAACTAAACGGATCGTATTGAGCAATTGGCTTAATCCTTCCAAAGCATAATACTCACTTTGAACAGGGATGATAATGGAGTCACTAGCGGTAAAGGCATTGGTTGAAAGCTGGCCGAGTGAAGGTGGGCAGTCGATCAGAATAATATCATATTCATCATCAACTTCTTCAATTCCTGCACGTAATCTAGTTTCTCGAGCCATCATTGAAGTTAGTTCCATCTCTGCTCCGGCCAATTGAATTGTTGCTGGAACAATATCAAGATTTTTATGCCCAGTATGAATGATCGTCTTTTTGAGTGGATACTCGTTGACCAAAACATCATAGACATCTTTTTCAACATTGGCTTTTTTAATACCAAGGCCACTGGTTGCATTCCCTTGGGGATCAGTATCAATGATCAAGACTTTTTGACCCAGGTCCGTTAAACATGCTCCCAAATTGATGGTGGTTGTGGTTTTTCCGACACCACCTTTTTGATTTGCGACAGATATTTTTCGTGCCATTTTATTCCCCTATCTCTAGAAATTGCAAAACAACTTCACAAAATATTTATCTATGGTAATCACTTCTTGGCGCTTTTGCCATAACTCTATAATCTTATCATTTTTATACTACTAATTTATACTTAGTGATTAATTCACGAGTGGTTTTTTAGCAGGTGTTCCTGGTTTGCGTGGATACTTCTTTGGTGTCTTTTCAACTTTATCTACAAAGATAAAATTACGTAAACCAGCATCATTTGGTAACTCAATCGATTCTTGTTGTCGGATCTGTCCGCCCAAAGTCTTGATGGCAAACTTGGCCGTGAGCAATTCTTCCGGAGCTTTTTCCGATTTCATGGCGACAAATTGTCCACCAACTTTAACTAGTGGTAAACAAAATTCGGTTAAGACATTCATAGCTGCGACTGCCCGAGCCGTTACAACGTCGAAAGTTTCTCGATATTGTGCATTCTTACCGACTTCTTCGGCACGACCATGAACCAAGGTCACCTGATCCATGTGTAGTTTAGCCACTAAACCATCTAAAAACTTGATTCGCTTATTCAAAGAATCAACGATTGTAACTTTCAACTTCGGATTGATGATCTTCAAAGGCAACGAAGGAAATCCAGCGCCTGAGCCAACATCACACAGAGTTAACTCCTCGGTTAAAATTTTTTCGTCAACGAATCCTAATACAATCGAATCATAAAAATGTTTTAAATAGACCTGATCTTCATCGGTGATCGAAGTCAAATTCATCACCTTATTTGTCTCAACCAATTCATTAAAATAAGTAGCAAACTGTTCTTTTTGAGTTGTACTTAATTCAATACCCTGTTTGGCTAGGGCTGCATAAAATTCTTCCGGTTTCATTGACATACCTCCACTCGTGAAACACTTGTTTCACACTCTTTTATCCTATATTATTGTGCGTCTTAATTCAATGCTTGGTTAGTGAAGTATTCGTTATTTATTGTTGTATTTGCAACAACTAAGTTCTATGATAAACAAAAGCAATTCTTAATTTGGAGGTCAGCTATGATAACTGTTAAAGAAACTAATGAACTTAGTCCTAAGGAATTAATCGACATCCTTAAAGCCCGTGTGGCCGTCTTCGTGGTCGAACAAAATTGTCCTTATCAAGAAGTTGACGCCGACGATTACAACGATCTGCATGTTTGTCTAATTGAGAATAATGAACTGAAAGCTTACACTCGAATAATTGTTAAAGCTGACCACATTACTTTTGGCCGTGTTCTAGTGGTCAAAAAATATCGTCAAGCTGGCCTTGGTAAAAAGATAGTTCAAGCTACGATCGATGAAATAAAGCAACGTTTCCCAAATCAACCTATCCAAATTCAAGCTCAAGCTTATTTACAAAACTTCTACGAAAGCTTTGGCTTCAAACCGATCTCTAAAGTTTATTTAGAAGACGAAATCCCTCATCTTGATATGTTGATGACCTTCTGATAAGACTGCGTATCCTCTGATTCTCTGCACAGAATCAGAGGATATTTTTTTAAATCACTAGTGAGTTGGCTGCTTTAATTACTCTTAGACCGAACAAAAAAAGCGTTTGATCATTAATTAATCAAACGCCATGTCGCCCCTGCCAAGGAACTATATTTTAACACATTTCGTTACAACCATCTGGCAAACAATCGCATTTTACATGCTCTGGAGCCGAAGTTTGTTTTTGCTTCAAAGTTTGTTGTAACGATTCTATATCGTCACGACTGAGCTGTAAATTTTGAATCAATTCGTTCAAAACAAAGCCGGTCTTATGAGCGCAGAAGCTTTCAAACAATCCATTAGCATATTCATCCATAGTTGCTTGTTCTTCCACAGTTGCGTGATAAATATAACGGCCCTGTTCTTTTTGACGATTAAGAAACTTTTTCTTGGTCAAACGTGTAATCAGAGTCTTGATAGTTGAATCGGACCAGGTTTGTTTCTTTTGCATTAAGGCAATTATTTCCGAGGAGGTCACGTTACCTAACGTCCAAACTATACGCATGATTTGCCATTCCGCAGCAGATATCTCAACCTTTTTTGGTTCACTTTTTACTGTATCCATTCAACTCTCCCTTTCATCTATGACAACATTATATAACATTATTTACTATTGTCGTCATAAACTTCGACACAGTAGTTCTTTTGACCACAAGCGGGACAGACCAGATAACGAGCTCGTATATTATGTCTTCCCCAAAAGGCTGCCCAAAATTTGGGTTTAAATTCGGTATTACAGTTAGGACAGACATAATTCACCTTTTGGAAATAATACCTAGTGATCCAAACAGCCAAGCCAATTGCAATAACTATCGCAATGATAAAAGGTAGCCAATTTCCCTTCAAAATAGCCCAGATCAAAGTACTGATTTCTATTACATCCATCAATAATCCAATTGCCACCATGTTGATATGTACTCTACGCAAGGATTTCTTATTATTCATAGCTTTTTCTACGTCATTAAGGTCATTAATTTTGATTTGATCGACTCGTGGTAAATTACGCCGAATCTTTTCTATCATTCTGATCTGTTTTTTGGTGGTCTTCGTCTGAGCATGTAAGTACTTCAATTGTTGCTCTAGTAAAAGATTCAATACTGTCATCGAATGTTCGCCACTCAAAATTTCGCCAATAGCTTTCAATGGTAGCCCTAAACTTTTTAAAAGCAGAATCAATTTCAATTTATTCAAGTCGGTATCGTTATAAATCCTATTGCCATTGTCATTCAGCTGACTAGGCTTCAACAGGCCTTTTTTATCATAATATTGAATCGTCCTGACAGAGATTTGAGCTACTTTTGCCAATTGACCGGTCGTATATTCTGACATAGAATTCACCTCCTTGATTTTCTTATACAATATTACCTTAGGTCACAAGCAAGTTTTTCTTTCACATAACGCCGTTATATTTTAAAATTTTTGAGAGCAGTATCTTTGCGATACGGCTTCAATTGTCTTAAAATGACACATGATAATTAATTAAACTAGGGGAAAATTATGAAATATAGCTTTTTTGTACAACCACAGATTAATCAAAATAACTCTATTTTTGGCTATGAAGTCCTTCTACGTAAAGAAACTAATGGTAATTGGACTCTCCCTCAAAATTTTACGGAGTTATCAATTGCACAGCAAGTAAAATTAGTTGAACAGACTGCTGAAATTCTCAAAAGAAAGTTCACTGATCATAAAACCCTATCTTTTAATTTAAATCAACAACAAGCAGACGATCCTGCTACAATCAAAGAACTAATCCATCTGAAGAAAAAGATTGCTCCAATCGGTTTGAACATTGAACTGACCGAAGCTATCTCCTTAGAACATCTTCAAGAGATCAGTCGTCAATTGCATCAAAATCACATACCTTTAGTTATTGACGACGTAGGAACTGGTTCTAACACCTTTGAGAATATTCAAGCTGCCTTGCCCTATGTCGATAAAATCAAATTGGCAATGCAAAACTTGCGCAGTTTAAACCAAGCCGATCAAATTCCAGATTATCTAGCCTTTTGGGCCGCCCAAGCCAAGAAATATTGCCTGGATACCGTCTTGGAAGGCGTTGAAGATGTCAAAGATCAACTGTTGGCTCAGAGATACCACATCAATATCCAACAAGGATATCTCTACGGAAAACCAGCTATGCCAGTGTAATTTCAAAGTAACTTCTAAAAATACCCTCTGATTTTTGAATCAGAGGGTATTTCATACATAAATATCATTTTTATTGTTTTTCTAAGCTAAAGCATCCCAAGCTGGCAAAACAACAGGTTCTTGTTCATATTCAGCCACTTCTTCTTTAGTCAGATACTTTTTATTGATCACAAGGTCATAGACATATTCGTCAAACCATTTTTGATCCATCACAAAGTATCCTTTAACACCATTTTCTTCGCCCCAAGAATTTTCAACCTTCCAGCGGTTAGGCTGTCCCTTGATGAGATTGACGCCGGTGATCGTCATTGCATGTGAGACTTCGCCTTCAAAATAATCTAGTCTTTGGGCCTTAGTCATTGCAGAGTCAATTCCAAAGACTTGGTCATATTGATACAAATCGCCTAACAGATAACCTTTCTTGCGGTCAGAATCAGCCAGCACATCATTGCCGAACCAAATTGGATTATTGCCCTTTAATTGTTCTATTGCAAGCTCTTGCAAACGTTCCATTGGCAAATTCAAAAAGCGCTGTTGAAAACCTCCAACCATGTTGTCCTCGGTATCGATCGAATAAACTTGATGGTATTTTTTGTTGGATTGTGGAGAATTAACTACGTCCGCGTAATCATTTAAGTTCATAGTGAAATAACGTTTGAGAAATTCGAGTGGCGTAATCTTATCTTCAGCAATCAACTTGCCATCATCTGTTTGTAAGGACAATTCAAAGTCAGTTGGGGGAACGCCAAAAGAATAGACGCATAACTTGTATACTTCGGCTAACATTTCCTGAACCCTCTGATCGAGTTTGGACTCGGTGACTTTATCTTGGACTAATTTTCGCAATTCAATCGCATTTTTACGCAACAATCTGCCTATTGTATCATCAAATTCAGTCGTATTATTAGAAACTGTCGTTTCCGGCATCACATAATTAGGAACGACGCCATACTTTTGAATTAAATTAGCAGCATTTTGCCATAATCCACCATCACCATTAGGACTAGTCAATAATGAATTTACCTTACGGTCTTCAATTGGCAAGTTTGCCGTCTCAATAATCTCTTGATAAAAATAATTGCTCTTTTCCAATCGATCCCAAAATGAAAGATAGTTTTGAGACAATTCAAAGTCTTTTAAATTATTTTTAGTGGCAAATTCTGTCCGCAAAGTATTCAAAGCTGCGAATAACCAGCAGCGTCCCGAATGCTTCTGATTCGAGACCTTTCCAGTGTCAACCGTGATATTAAAAGACGGATTCAAAATCGTCTTTGCTTCAGGATTCTCTGTCGCAGCGTAGATACCTACCTGGGCAACAGAATTTTTCAAAGCATTATTCGTTACATCTTGATTTAAGTTCTGTCGAAAATCTGCTAAAATCTCTTTATTGATTTCTTTTGTCAATTCAATCACCTCGTTGTTAAACTATATTACAACATTTCTAATTATATTGGAGAAAAATTATGTCTGAAGTTATTAAAATTGCTTATTTGTATGAAGATTTAATGAATACCTATGGAGATAGCGGCGATGTTAAAATCTTAAGCTTCCTTCTCAAAGAACAAGGTTACGAAACCCAAGTTGACAATATTAGCTTGAATATGGAATTTAATGCTTTCGATTATGACTTTCTCTTCTTCGGTGGTGGTCAAGATTTTGAACAATCAGTAGTCGCCACTGATATTCAAAGACATCGCCAAACCATTAAGGACTACATCGAAGCAGATAAACCTATGCTTTGCATCTGCGGCGGTTATCAATTTCTTGGCAAATATTACGAAACTAGCAGCGGTCAAACTATCCAATGCTTAAACATATTACCGTTACATACGGTCTTCAAAGCTGATAGCCGCATGATCGGTGATACCGAATATAAGACTGAATGGGGAACTGTACGTGCTTTTGAAAACCACAGCGGTCGGACTTATTTTGACGATAAGAAGATGCTCAAGCCATTCGGTCAAATGATCGAAGGTTATGGTAATAACCCTGATGAAAAGCAAGAAGGTATGCGTTACAGAAACGTTATAGGAAGCTATTCGCATGGTCCTATTCTTAAAAATGAAAACGTTGCTCGAGCAATTGCCGACAAAATTATCGTTGCTCATAAGGAACGCGTTGGCGTTACAAATTAATATAACGGTTGAAAAAGATTTTTACTTTATGAAAAAGCCTCACTAGTCTGGTGAATATACCAGAACAGTGAGGCTTTTATAATTTAATAACTAATAAATCAAACACTTCCATATTCCATTTATTAATTAAAAAGTGAAATTTTATAACATCTAATAACACAACACAATTTTAATAAAAATGAATCGCTAATTTAACTGTATTCCAATTTGTTTTTGTAAGGCTAAGCGAACTATCCTATCTGCCACAACCACGTCCAGAGCTGCTGTTCCAACGGTCTTAAAAATTGTAATATCCTTCTTATTTTGACGTCCGGTTACCTCACCATTTATAAGTTGACCAAGTTCCCCAGTAATATCATTTTTTGAAATTACACCAGTTTTTAATGGCGTAATAATATCACCAGCTTCAGCCAATACACCATCATTTGTATCCACAAAGATTTCTTTAGCTCTTATTAAGGCAGCTTCTGGAATTTCATGCATTTCTTTGGTATAAGCACCTACTCCATTAATATGAGCTCCATCTTTGATCATATCACCGTTAAATGTTGCCTTACGAGAAGTTGTGACAGTAGTAATAATATCGACTTCTTTTAGAACACTGTTTATTTCGACAATGCTTTCAAATGTTGTTGTAAATTTCCCTGAAAACTTTTCTGTTGCTTCATCACAGAAAGACTCCGATCGCTTCTTATCAATATCAAAAACATAAACCCTTGTAAGATTTCTTACAGTTAACATTGCCTCTAGTTGTGACATTCCTTGACCGCCTGTACCTATCAGCAAGGCAGTTTTAGAATCCTCATTCGAAAGAAGCTCTGTTGCAAGACCTTGCACCGCTCCTGTTCTTAATTGAGTTAAATATGTTCCATCCAAAACAGCATTTACAATTCCAGTTGTTGCATCTAATACAATCATAGTTGCTGGAACACTTGGTAACTTCTTGCTAATATTTTCGGGATATACAGAAACAATTTTTTGACCTAAAGCTGGTTTATCACCACTAACATAACCAGGCATGTACAAACTTTGACCACTATGTTCAGCAATGTCAATGTTGGTTCGCAAAGGAATATTTGCTTTTCCCAATGAATATAAACTCAATGCTTCTTTATCTGCATCAATTGCGTCTCTCATTGTGAATACTTTCTTAATATCTGCTGCTGATAAATAAATCATTCTTTTACCTCCTCAACATTTTCCTTCTCATTTTTGTTCCCTAAATAAAGTGAAATTGCTGAGTATAATAAAACGGCTACAACAACCCACTGAATAATAGCCGTATTTAAACTCTTAACTAGAAAGACGGCAATTAGAACACCAATAATACCAAAAACAGAAAACATTGTAATTTTTCTTGAATAGTCATTTAATTTAATAAATTGCATACTACCAATAGATACTGAGAAAGTACAACCACCCATCATTATTGGGAAGGCAGCAACTGGATTCATCCCCATGGCATATACAGTTGCCATAGTTAATGCATATGATCCAATACCGATATTATTTAATGCTCCGAAAATAAACATCAGAACACCTGTCACAATGAGTTTCCAACCATATAACTCTGTTGCAGTTCCATTTGAAGGAATTAAACCAAACTTACCACCAAGAATTAAAGCAGTGGCTACCAGTAGACCCACTATAACAAAATTTCGAATAATTCTTTCAGAAAGCTTAACAACAAATCGAGGTCCAATATAAGCACCAATCACTTGGCAGATAATACAAACTAGTAATGTCTTAATACCAACAGATATGTTAGTAATATACGCTAAAGACATAACAAATACTGGAATAACACACTGTGTATTCAAGGTTCCTGGCAATTTTTTCATTGTAACCCATTTTGCTTTAGGATATAGAGCAGTGGAAATTGCAAAATCTGAAATTCCAAATGTTGAAAGAAAATAAATAAATATCTGTGAAATTGGTGTCCAAATATTATTGGCCGGTTCGGCTAAAACTTCACTTTTATGTTTCCATAAATCTTTACCAAGCATAAAAATATATGTAAAATTCACTACAATAATCGCACCTAATAGAAAATAGAGCATCTTGTTTTACCTCATTTTTCATCAAAATAGATATTGCGAACTCCTTCTAAATCTTTACCAAACACTTTTTTAGCTTCTGCATCCAAAAGTGACAACGTTCTTAAATTATAAGCATCATGTAATACATATTCCTGAGCTAAAAAAACCATTGAGCTATTTTTTGTCGTTACTACACCTGTATTAGTTGCCTTATTAGGTAGTTTCCCGTAAGTAACTTCATTTCCATCACTTACAATATTGATCCACCTGCCGCCATAATCCAAAGTTTTATCCGATTCAAAAAGATGCTTATAAAATCGATTAAATGGTAATGAATAACTATTGTGATTACTAAACAATATAACCACAAATTTATGTAACCGCTTTTCCGCATTTGACAATGCACTGATAATCTCAGGAGATAAGTCCTCTGAATAAATTTGGACAAATAATGATTTCTCAGCATTGTTTATTTGGTAAAGAACTTTTTCAAACACCTGCGCATATGAATCAATTAACCAAATTGACTCTGGTTTTGTGACAGTTCCTAAATCTTTTAATGAGACCTCGATATCATCTATATGTTCTTTACTATCATTCTTCAATTTACTAATTAATTCTTTCACAGGTAAAGACTTATAGAGTGGTGTTTCATCAGCAGATTTCAAAACTAAACCTTTATCCTCTAATGAAGATAACAAGTTATAAATTTTAGAACGTGGAATCCCTGATAATTTACTAATCTTATAACCTGTCGATGCGTCCATCTGTAACAGTGTTATATAGACCTTGGCTTCGTTATTTGTTATTCCAAAATTATTTAGTAAGTTAATTTCTCGATCCATTTTTGTACCTCTCAAGGATAGTAGCTACCATCTGTGACTACTATATAACCTCATATTAATTTTGTCTATTATTTTGTGATTTTTTTCTCTATATATTTCTCACAATATTTTAAATGTGCTTACTCCTATTTATGTTTTGGCCCATAAAATATCTATAAAAAAAACACCACCAAAATTATCCAGTAGTGTTTAAACCCAAATTTAAAATTAAATTTTTTAAAAATAAACTTTTAATCTAATTATTGTAAGGCTGCCACTTGGCGAACCATTGCTAATTCTTCATCAGTCGGAATCAATAATACTTTGATTGCTGAGTCAGGACCGCTAATCAAGCCTTCATTACCAGCTTCATTTAGCTCAGGGTCTAGCTTGATATTGAAGATTGATAATTCATCAATAATTTGTTGACGCAATTCTAAATTGTGCTCACCGATACCACCGGCAAAGACTAACGCATCAGCACCATGCAATTCGGTTAAATAGCTTCCAGCATACTTAACGATACGGTTGATAAAGATTTCGATTGCAAGTCTGGCCTGTGGATTCGTTTTTTCTTGAGCTTTTATCTCACGCATATCAGGTGAAATCCCTGAAACGCCTAACAATCCTGACTTTTGATTCAATAACATCATAATTTCATTAGGATCAGTTACTTTTAATTCCTGCATTAAATATGGAACTAAAGCTGGATCAAGATCTCCAGCCCGTGTTCCCATCGTCACGCCAGTCAATGGTGTAAAGCCCATTGAAGTATCAAAAGCCTTGCCATTCTTAACCGCTGCGAGTGAGGCTCCACTACCTAAATGCATAGTTACTAAATCCAATTGATTCTTATCTTTTTTCAACAGTTCAGAAGCTCTACCTGTGAGATAGCCATGAGAAATTCCATGCTCACCATAGCGCCGAATCTGATATTTCTGCGTAATTTCATAAGGCAAACTGTAGATAGCATTCTTTTCAGGTAAATCAGTGAAAAACTGACTGTCAAAAACGGCATACTGCTTTACGTTTGGCAAAGTCTTGGCCATCGTCTCAATTCCCTTAGCCTCCATTGGATTGTGCAAGGGAGCGAAATTACTTAGAGCCTTTATTTGTTTCAAAACTTCTGGCGTTACTTCTACCGCCGATTTGAAGACTTGTCCACCAGCTACCACACGATGTGCCACCGCTGTGATCTCATCTAAATCTTGGATTATTTCTAAACGTTGTAGCTCGTCAAATACCATCTGAGCCGCTTGTTCTTGGCCTAAATTATCGACCGTCGTTTGATACTTTTGATGATCGCCATACTTTATTGTAAAAATTGAACCTGGCATACTGATCCGTTCTACTAAACCGCTTGCCAAAACAGTCTCCGCAGGCATTTCAAACAACTGCCATTTTAACGAAGAACTTCCGGCATTGATGACTAATGTTTTTTGCATTGAAATCACACTCCTACATAATAGAATACCGAATTTTCTGAAAATATGCTGTTACTTTTACTTTATTTGCTATAAATCTACTTAATTGTCTAAAAATTTGTTAGATTTCAAAATAGCAGTTGAAATTGCCGGAGCTAAAATAATAGCAACGACCATTTCTGGTATTCCATTAGTACCAACGATTACGAGCAGAACTTTATTCAAAAGATCTGTTTGAGTGGCATAAGCTTGGGCCATCGCACTGGCATACATTACTCGCATCAGTCCCAAAACAAGGATGGTATTCGTCAAGGAACCTACGGCAGAGGCGACTGCCATTCCCAAAACCTTTTTGGTCGTATGCTTCTTAAACCACAAGTAAATTAATCCCGCTAATAGTCCCACCATAATTCGGGGTAAAACCGCGACGATTGGATTAGTGAAAACAGTTGTATCGATAATCGAAGTGGGACTGGTGAACGCACGAACCATCGTTCCAATACCCCAGACCAATCCTACGATTGCGCCATCCCTTGGTCCTAAAACGATTGCCGCTACAATAACTGTAATATGAATGATAGTTATGTTGATGAAACCGGTTGGGATAAAACCTAAAAATGGCACCATTGACTGGACAAAAATTATGGCAATCAAAATGCCCAAAATTGCCGTCTTATAAGCGTTTCGCTTTTGCAAAATACACATACCCCACGTTTTTGAATTTTCCTTAATTTTAACCGATTTTCTAATCGTGGACAAAAATAACCACAAATTAACTATGACTATTTTTTATAGCAGTTATAACGGAAAAAGGAATTTGGGACAGAGCTGATTTATTTTTTGATCATGCAATGTAAGGTTGTAGCATTTTATTCATTTTCGGCCGCATCAACTGCTTTGATTACAGCGTTTCTAAAGCCGTATTCTTCGAGTGCTGCGACACCACGAATAGTTGAACCACCTGGAGAAGTAACTTCATCCTTCAAAGCTGAGACATTGAGATCGGATTGTTTAGCTAACTTACTAGCACCGATAGCCATACCGATTGCAGCTTCATAGGCTAATTTTCGATTCAAGCCATGCTTTACACCCGCATCACTCAAAGCTTCAATGAAGACATCTAAAAATGCAGGTGAACAACCAGCAACTGTGCCCAAAATACCAAGTTGATCTTCCGGAACTTCAACTAATTGTCCCGTATAACCAAGTACCGAAGCAACTTTCTTCTTGTCGTCGTCAGTAAAATCGTCTGAATAAGTAATTCCTGTAAATCCAGCCCCTACTTTCACAGGAGTATTAGGAATTGCATGGGCAACTTTTACTGCGCCTAAAACTTGTTTCAAATGAGTTACTGACGCACTGCCTGTGAAGGCCACCACCAATTTATTTTCAGCAATTTCCTTTAGTTCTCTTAAGACACTATCCAAAGCGTCTGCACCGACTGCGATAAAGATAATATCCGTATCTGCTAGTTGTTTGACCTTCTTGACCATTTGAAAGCCCAATTGGTCATACAACAGTTCTGTTCGATTAGAACGACCACCTTTAACAATAATTTCGTCAGCGTTATAGCCATTCTTTACTAGACCCGTTATAACGGCTCCACCAATACTACCGGCACCAATAAATCCAATCATGAGATCCTCTCCTTTAATACAGGTTATTAATCAGATTATATAATAATTCAATTATAATTTAAAAAAATCTATATCTATCTTAAATTCATTACGGTATCCTAAATGTAAAATATCAAAGAGGAGGTTGTCATGAAAACATATAAAACTAGAGCTGAATTGAAATTTGAAGTCAAAAATCTGCTAAAAGGCCATTGGAAACAGGCTATCCTGCTTTATTTGATCCCACTGATCATCTACTTAGGAAACATGTACTCTTCCCGTTCCCAAGTACGGACTAACTTTTTCAACGGTAGTAATTATTTCTTTGAAACTGTTACAGACTCGGTCATAAAGCCAGGTATCATCGGCTTCATCGTGACATTAGTATTCTTAATAATTAACCTTTCAGCTAATTTCAGATCGTTAGATTGGCTAGAAGATCCACAACTTACATTTGATCCTCTGAAAAGTAATTTCACTTATTTCAGAAATCCTGACTGGTGGAAATTAACATTACTCTACATATTGATCAGTATTTTTACTTTCCTCTGGAGTTTATTACTTATTATACCGGGAATCGTTAAAGGCTTAGCTTACTCACAGACTTACTTTGTTTACAAAGACTTCAATGATCGCGGCTTGGCAGATAATTATTCTCTAACCGACTACATCAATAAGAGTCAGGAACTAATGATTGGTAACAAATGGCGCTTCTTCGTCCTCCAATTAAGTTTTCTAGGTTGGCTTATAGTTGGTGCCATCACTTTTGGAATCGGTTATATTTGGATCTTACCATACTACAAAATCACGTTAGCTAATTTTTATCGTGACTTAGTCGAAAAGAAATCTATTTCAAATATTAACTAAAATCCCGTAGTTGCTTCGATAAAAAAATCCCAGTGGATCGACCTTTAACGGTAGCTGATCCACTGGGATTTTTAATTATTTCAGAATTAAGTGCGGTTTTTGAACTAAGCACTTTTAATGCACGATGGCATAAAGATTTGCATCATGAAATTTGCCATTGGAAAATATTTCATCTTTCAGTAAACCTTCCAAGTTAAAACCAACCTTCTTGGCAACTGCATTGCTAGCTGTATTTTCAACCTCAGCCAACAGTTTAATTTTATGCAATTTCAGTTCTAAAAAGCCAATCTCTAACAACTTCTTTAAGCACGCCGTCATAACGCCGTTACCTTGATAGTCTTTACCCAACCAATAGCCGACTTCTGCTCGCTGATTATCGAAATCTATATTATGCAAGTCAATCATTCCGACAGCTTTGCCACCAATTAAGATACTAGCATTCCAAAATTTCTTTTCATTCATCCGCTCTTGAGAATAGATTAGAAATTTTTCTTCATCACCAACTGACTTCATCGCCTCGCCCCATGGCAGAAACTCAGCCAATTGTGGACGGGTCTTTTCTATTTGTGAATACAAACTTTTCGCATCGTCTGGTTCAACTAATCTTAACGATACATTTTCTAAAACTTGCCACTGCTCCATTAAAATCACTCCAGTAATTATTTTGTGTACTGGTATACCACATCTCTTAATAATTTAGCAACTGGGGTCTGAGCTTTATCATCGTAATAATCACTGAACCGTTTATCAGCTAAATACATATCAACTAATCCTCGATGTGCACTGACCGTATATTTGGTCCAGGAGAATTCCAGCCAACGTTTATGAAGCTGATAAACTTCTTTCGCTAGATTTGAATCTAAATTAGGGTGCTTCTTCAATTCAATTAAGTCACTGATCAACTTGGCTTCAGTTTGTTGCATCTTTTGAAAATCATCTGGAGTCATCTCCGTAAATTTTTGATTGCTTTGTTTCACGACTGCTTCTCCATATTTAGCTCTAATTTCTGAACCATACTTGGCCTCGTTATCGGCCAATTGTTGAGTTTTAAAGGCCTGAAATTTCTCTTCATCAGTCATCTTTGGTCCTCCTTGATAATTTTGGATTGTTTGATCAATATTTGTCAGGAGATTATTGATTTCAGTTTGTTTAGCCTGTAGCATTTCTCGTTGCTTTTTCAATGCCGTTAATTGTGAAAAATCCGGATCTTCCATAATTTGCTTGATGGTTTTTAGGGGCATTCCTAAAGCACGATAAAACATGATCTGCTGTAATTTATTTACATTTTTTTCATCATAAATACGATAATTATTTTCATTCACTTTTTGTGGTTTCAACAAGCCGATCTGATCGTAATATCGTAATGTCCGTGTACTAATACCAGCTAAACTAGCCAATTTTTTAATTGTATAATTCATAAATATCTCTCCTAACAAAGTGCATTTTAAAGGTTAACGTCGCGTCAAGGTCAAGTAAAGCTTGCAAAAATTAACCACTTTTTTCATAATCCCTGTTAAGATAGGAATTAATAATTAATTAAGTGGGTGACTATTTTGAACGAATTTACTCAAGTATTAACAATTGCAGGTTCTGATTCGGATGGAAGTGCTGGTGCACAAGCCGATCTAAAGACTTTCATGGCTCGTGGCGTATATGGAATGTCAATTTTGACCGCCGCTGTTGCTGGTAACTCATACGGGATCCATGACAGTACTAACATGCCAATCAGTTTTATCAAAAGTGAGTTTAAAGATATTAAAGATGACTTTAAAGTTTCGGCTTTTAAAACTGGTATGTTATCTGATTCCAGTATCATTAATACCGTTGCTGAAGAAATAAAAGATAAGCCTTTTGGAAAATTTATTCTCGACCCAGTTATCATTACAAAGCATGGAGCTATGTTGCTTGAGAAGGAAGCCTACCAAACTTTGCTTGATAAGTTGTTCCCATTAGCTGATTTGATTACTCCTAATTTTTATGAAGCTCAAAAATTATCAGGACTTGAATTAAAAAATAAAGAAGAAATTGTTAAGGCTGCAAATAAATTACGCAATTTAGGTCCAAAAAATATTATGATAAAGGGTGAACATAGTGACGATTCAATTAGTAACGTTGAAGACTACGTTCTCTTAGAAGATGGCCAATCATTCTGGATCTCGAAGCCTTATATCAAGACTGATCACATCAACGGAACTGGTGACACACTCTCATCATGTATCGTTGCTGAAGTGGCTAAGGGTAAAAGTATGGCTGAGGCTATTAAAATTGCAAAGACATTTACTTACAATGCTATTAAAAATGAAATTGCGGTAGGACATAAATATGGTCCTATTAACCATTTTATAAAGGATGATATACAATAGTATTGGTTAGTAAAACTGGAGGTTAATTATGGTAAGAATAACAAAAATTTCTGCCGGAATTTTATTACTTATACTATCAATTGTTTTAATGATTAAATCAGGTTTTGAGGGCTTTATTGCGGCCTTAGTTGGTACCGGTGCTATTGGTGGTGCTGCGGGAATCTTGATGGCAATCACTTACATCATCGCTGCAGCAATTTATATTTTAACCAATCGTACTTACAGCATCGTCCCTGATATTGTTAGTTTCATCATTCTCATCCTCGGTGGTTTGATGGGAATTTTCAATGCCAACCTGCCTGGTGCGGGATTTTTAACTATTTGGGCTTGGGTCGGTATAGTTATTGGGGCAATCGACTTAGTTATCGTAATCATCGACATGATTATCAACCCTGTCAGTGATGAAGATCAAACACCAACTCAAGAAGATCAATTTGCTAATCCGGCAAATAATCAAGGATTCAACCAACAAGCTCAATTCAATCAACCAAATAACTTTAATCAACAAAATTATGGCAATCCAAATCCTTACCAAAATGGTAACCAAGGATTTAATCCTAACCAAGGTCAAAATCCTAATCAATTCCAAAATAATCAGTACAATCAATTTGGTCAGCCAAATAACTTTAATCAACCGCTCAACAATAATCGTCAACCAATGAACCAAAACGGTAATTTCAACAATAATAATAACCGCAATCAGCCAATGCCAAATAACGGTCAAATGAATCGTAATTTCAATAACCAAAATTACAATGGCTACAACAATCAGAATCAATATCCAAATATGCAACAACCGATGAATCAAAATCGAGGACAAAACAACAATAACTTCCCTCGTCCTCAAGCGAATAATCAATTCAACGGCAATAATCAAAATCAATATAATCCTAATTTCAACCAAAACAATCAAAACTTCAATCAACCACAAAATCCTAATCAACAACCAAACCAAAATGGATTGAGTCGGACAAGAAGTCGTGGTCGTCACTAAAGAAAAGTAAACTTTTAAATCGTTTAGATAACCAAAAGGGCATACCAGAAATTTCCATTCTCTGGTATGCCCTTTTTTCCTCGTAATAAAATAATTTTTCCACTAATTGAATACGATTACATTGTCGTAAAATATTCTTATTAATATTGATAAGCACAACTTTTTAAATCGACTATATTGTAAGTGTGAAGTTAAATGCTGATTTATTTTTATGATTAAATGGTCTCAAAAACATTCCTGTTTACTAAAAAATTTTCACAAGCATAATATGTTGCGAAATAAGTTAATTAATCATATGATAAATCTGTATATATGGGTTTAAATTAATGTTTTAAGGAGGTTATTACCATGCTAGGTGTTGGTTTAAGCATTGTCTCTTTGGCACGTTTTCAATTTGCAATGACAACCGTCTTCCACTTCTTCTTTGTTCCATTTTCAATCGGAATGGGTTTTCTCGTTGCTATCATGGAAACAATCTATGCCGTTAAGAAAGACAAAGTTTACTTAGATATGGCAAAATTCTGGGGGAAAATTTTCCTACTAAGTTTTGCTGTTGGTATCGTTACTGGTATTATTCAAGAATTCCAATTCGGTATGAATTGGTCCGAATATTCACGTTTTATGGGTGACGTATTCGGTGCTCCACTAGCTATTGAAGCCTTACTTGCATTCTTCATTGAATCTGTCTTTATTGGTATTTGGATGTTCACTTGGGATCGTTTCAAACCAGGTGTTCACGCCTTTATGATTTGGATGACTTCAATTGGTACTATGTTATCAGCAATTTGGATCCTGGCTGCTAACAGTTTTATGCAACATCCTACTGGCTTTAAAATCAACAATACAACTGGTCGTATTCAATTGACTGACTTCGGATCCGTTGTTGCTAATCCTCAATTGTGGAGAGTCTTTCCACACGTTATCTTGGCTGCCTTTATGACTGCTGCGGTCGTTATAACGGGAATGAGTGCTTACGGTTTACTTCGTAAGAAGAAAAATGAAAATCTATTTTTCAAGAAATCATTACGTTTTGGCCTTTGGGCTAGTTTGATCTTTGCTATTTGTTCCGCTGTTGCCGGAGATTTTCAGACACAACAGATCATCAAGGATCAACCGATGAAATTTGCTGCTACTGAAGGTATCTATGAAGATACTAAAGATCCCGCTCCTTGGACAGTAGTTGAATTGATCGATGCTAAAGATCATAAAGCTAGTGGCCAACTAGAAGTACCTGGAGTCTTAAGTATCTTGGCATATCACAAGCTCAGTGGTTCTGTTAAAGGTATGAATACCATTAACAAAGAACTTCATGCTAAATACGATAAGAAATTCGGCAAAGATATGAATTACTACGTCCCACCTAAGACCCTATTTTGGAGTTTCAGAGTGATGACTGGTATTGATGCTTTAATCTTGTTGGTATCAATTGTCGGATTGATCTTCTCACGTAAGAAGAAAGATACGATTGAAAATCACAGATGGATGCTACTTGTTCTAGGAATTTGTATTTGGGTTCCATTTATTGGTAATTCTGCTGGTTGGTTCATTACTGAATTTGGCCGTTACCCATGGATCGTTTACGGACTATTCACAATTGCCCAAGCGGTTTCTCCAACTTCAACTGTAGCAAGTCTGTTATTCAGTAATATCGTATACTTATTGCTCTTTACCTTACTTGGTGGCGTTATGGTTTGGTACAGCAGACAAACTCTTCATCACGGACCTTATTATGAAGAGGCTGACTCCAAGCAAAACGTCGATCCATTTGCAAAGGAGGCCTTTGGAAAATGACACTCAGTACACTTTGGTTCATCGTAATCGGACTTCTATTTGCTATCTTCCTTTTCTTGGAAGGATTTGATTTCGGAGTCGGCATGTCGACTCGCTTCCTAGCTAAAGATGAAGAAGAAAGAGATGCTATCATGTCGACTATCGGACCTCATTGGGACGGTAATGAAACTTGGTTAGTTACAGCTGGTGGTGCAATGTTTGCATCGTTACCAATGTGGTATGCATCATTGTTCTCAGCTTATTACATTCTTTTCTTGCTCGTCTTAGTTGGTTTAATTTTACGTGGTGTTTCATTTGAATTTCATAAACATGCAGAAACAAAATCTGGTAAGAATCTTTGGATGTGGGCTTTCTTTGCCGGAAGCATCATCCCACCATTCTTCCTATGCATGATCCTCTTAAGTATGGTTCAAGGTATTCCTATGAATGCTAATGGTGATGCCTTCCCTAAGTTCTTCGATGTTGTTAACTTACTATCGATCGTTGGTGGCGTTGCTGGCGTACTTCTTTCATTGGTACACGGCTTAAACTTCATCAGACTCAGAGTTGAAGGTCCACTGCGCGACCGTGCTCGTAAATTGAATAAAATCCTTTATCCAATTCTTTTCTTAGGTGAAGTAGTCTTTGCAGTTCTAGTCTTTTTGCAAACTGACTTCTTTACTAAGAGATTTGCATCATCTTTAATCATCACAGCTTTAATTGTTTTATTCTCACTATTGGGCTACTATGGAGTTCTAAAGAATAGAGAAGGTTGGAGCTTCGTTGGTAGTGGTTTATCACTCAGTATGGTCATTGTTCTCTTATTCAATGGTCTATTCCCAAGAGTTATGATTGCTACAAACCCTGCCCACAGTATTTTGATTAAAAATGCTGCTAATTCGCAATATACTTTGACGATCATGACAATTGTCGCATGTATATTAGTCCCAATCGTGGCCATTTACTTCATTTGGTCATACTCTCTATTTACAAAGAGAATAAATCCAAGAGAGAATACGGTGAAATATTAATGATTGATAAGCGTTTATTTCGCTTACCAGGAACAAAAAAACTACTTCTAATGCTTGCAGGATTAACTCTCTTGCAAGCATTTGTTGTTTTATTCCAAGGTAAGTATTTAGCAGAAGCATTAGTAAATTCGTGGAATCAAAAGTCCTTACACACGATCATTTACCCGATGATCCTCTTTGCAGTGGCCTTCATTCTGCGACATCTCTTTAACTTGATCAATACTAAGATCGTCGAAAGTTATGCCGGTAGAACTTCAGAAACGATTCGGGCAAAACTACTTGAAAAAGTTTATGATGCTGGTCCTGAAATGATCTCTGAAGAAGGTACTGGTAATTTAGTGACGTCTTCTTTGGACGGAATCGATCTAGTTGAGAACTACTTTAAATTGATCTTCACCAAAATGATGAACATGATGATTATTCCTCCAGTCCTACTGATTTATATCTATACACAAAACATCGCCTCAGGAATAACCCTAACTATTATCGTGCCTTTAGTTATCCTCTTTATGATCATCTTAGGCTTGGCAGCGCAGTCGAAAGCTGATGCACAATATGCTCAATACACGATCCTATCGAATCACTTCTTAGACGCACTTCGAGGATTACCAACTCTAAAAATGCTGGGTCTAAGTAAGCGCTATGCTAAAAACATTTACACAGTTAGCGATGAGTATCGTCGTCGAACGATGAATACTTTGCGCATTGCGATCCTTTCAACATTTGCCCTCGACTGGTTAACAACGCTAGGCATCGCTATTTTAGCCGTCTTCTTAGGCCTAGGGCTGATCAACAATAGCTTTCCATTGTTTCCCGCTCTAGTAACACTGATTTTGGCCCCAGAATACTTCTTACCTTTGCGTGATTTCTCCAATGACTACCACGCTACTCTAAATGGGAAAAATGCTCTAAATTCAATTTTTGAAATTCTAGAACGTCCTACTGCTCCAGACACAGAAACACTCTCCAAACTCGACTGGAACAAAGATAGTTCTATCACAGTCCAAAATTTAGAGTTCACTTATAAGGGCTCTAATCAAACTGTCAGCCTTGATATTGACCAATTGAAACTCTCTGGTTATCAGCGCATCGGTGTCATCGGCAAATCTGGTTCTGGTAAAACTACTCTGATTCGCACGATTGGAGGCTTTTTGATACCAGACAAGGCCCAGATTGAAATTAAACAGCAAACTGTCCCTAATTTCAAACAAGCACCTTGGCAACAACAATTGACTTTCTTACCGCAGTCACCTTACTTGTTCTCTGGCTCTATCGCTGAAAATATTGCTTTCTACCGTCCTAAAGCTTCGCTTGATGAGATTAAACTAGCAGCACAAAAAGCTGGCTTAGAGGAGTTTATTAGCACTCTCACTGATGGTTATCAAACAAAGATTGGTGAAGGAGGACGGGGAATATCCGGTGGTCAACAACAGCGTATTATGTTGGCAAGAGCCTTTCTAGCCGACGACCGTCACGTTCTAATTTTCGATGAACCAACGGCTCATCTAGATATCGAAACCGAGTACGCCCTCAAGAAGCCAATGGAAAAATTATTCGAAAATCATTTGGTCATCTTTGCCACCCATCGTTTGCATTGGATCAAAGAGATGGACTACGTCATCGTTATGGACAATGGTCAAATTGCTGAACAAGGTACCCCTGACCAACTTAAACAGCATAACGGTGCCTATTCTCAACTAATTGAAAATATGCGAGGTGATCAACTATGAATTTCTTTAAAACCTTCAAACACGATACTTGGGTCAAACCTTATATCAAGCAATATAAAGGCTTGTTGATCACTGCTTTGACTCTGGGTTTTTTGACTTCATTTTGTGCTGCCGCCTTGATGTTTACCTCTGGCTATACGATCGACAAAGCGGCGACTCATCCGGTCAACATCTTGCTGATCTATGTACCGATCCTTTTAACTAGAGCCTTTGGTATCGGTCGACCTGTTTTCAAATATATCGAACGTTTAAAGAGTCACAATTGGGTCTTGCGAGTTACTTCTGATTTGCGCACGAGACTCTACAAAACACTGGAAAGCGACGCTTCATTTTTTACTGAACATCATAAGACAGGCGATATCATGGGACTCCTATCCGAAGATATCAGCCATCTTCAAAACTTATATTTAAGAACTATTTTTCCTTCAGTCATTTCTTATTTACTTACGATTCTCGGTTCTATCGCTTTAGGCGTCTTCAATCCCTCATTTGGATTCTTTGTCTTCTTATTACTATTCATCGAAGTCTTTTTAGTACCGTTAGCTTCTGTCTCGATTGAAAGTGCCCGGCGCACATATCAAAAAGAGGTCAAAAGTAAACTCTACGTTCAATTGACCGATAATGTTTTAGGCGTTGACGATTGGGTTATTTCAGGACGTAAGAATGATTTTAAGAACTTAGCTAGTCAAAATATTCAAGACTTAGATACTTCAAAAAACAAGTCTAAGTCGTTTAGACGTAACCGTGACTTCTTCTTACAACTTATTTTCGCTGCCATTGCGATTTGTTTCTTGATTTTCACTAACTTAACTATGACCCATAATCAAGAACAGGCTAACTTCGTAGCGGCAGTTGTTCTAGCTATCTTCCCACTATCAGATACTATTATTCCCGTCAGCCAAGGTTTCGAGGAATGGCCTACATATAAAGATTCGATCCTACGTTTGAATACGATCAAACCAGTAAAAAATTCCTTACCTAAACAAGTCTCTCTTAATCCCAAAGACTTCACTTCCTTAACACTGGATAATATCACTTTTGAATACGATGCTGATTCTCCAATCCTCATCAAAAACTTCTCACAGAAGATTAAAAAAGGTGAAAAATTGGCGCTCTTAGGTCCTAGTGGGATTGGTAAAACTACTATCCTGCAATTGATCTTAGGCGATTTATCACCGCAACAAGGACAAATTCGGATAAATGATTTCGACATCTCCCAAGTTCAAGCTAGCCGTGAACAACTCTTTTCCGTCCTAAATCAAAAACCATTTCTTTTCAATACCACATTGATGAATAATGTTCGACTAGGTAATGAAAGCCGTTCTGATGCTGAGGTCAAGAAGGCTATTGAAAGAGTTGGTCTAAAAGATCTAGTCGAGTCACTACCAGATAAATATAATACGATTGTCGGCGAGAACGGTTCACGTTTCTCCGGTGGTGAACAAGAAAGAATCGCTTTAGCAAGAATTCTCTTACAGGATGCTCCGATCGTCCTCTTAGATGAGCCGACAGTTGGTTTGGACCCTATCACTGAAAACGACCTTTTGGAGACCTTCTTCAGCGTTTTACAAGATAAGACAATCATCTGGGTAACCCATCATTTACAAGGTATTAAACATGTAGATCACGTCATTTTTATGAATAGTGACCAAATTGAAATGCAAGGTTCACCGAAAGAGCTTTATCAGACTAATGAACATTTCAAAGAACTGTATCAAATGGATCAAGGAATTTAACCGTTATAACGTTATATGAGATAGTTTGATGCTTTTCTTCAAAAGGAAAAAAGGACTCCTTAATAGAAGTTTTTGAAGTGCACCCTCTGTATAGACAATACGAAGGGTGTTTTTCTGTGGCTAAAAATTAAAACTCTGAACAATTGCAATGTATAAATTTGGAACTGGCAGTACTATAATCTGCGGCAAAATCAGAGTAGCATATAATGCCTTGCTCCAATGTTTCTCTTGAAGAATTGGTAAGAAAAAAGCACCCTACAAGAGGATGCTTTTCATACAAAAACTATTATTTGACAAAGAGCCAAAATTAATGGCGACTCTTTTATTATTATTTAATCCGATTGATCAGTCTCTTAACCACGGCCTGAAGGGCTTTTTGACTATTATTTTTAGGTAATTTTGCAATTTCATCGATTGCCCGACGAGTATAACTGCGGGCAATATCCTTGGCCTGATTTAAATATCCATCGTCAACCACAATATTAGTAGCTGTCATGACATCATTTTGTTGTAATGCTTCTTGCGATAAGATTCTAATCAATTTTTCATTACCAGCCTCTAAGCCCAAAATATAAGGTAAAGAATAAACGCCATTTTTTAAATCTTCGTGGGAAGGTTTACCGATCTGTGAAGTATTGCTGAAATCGAGAATGTCATCAATAATTTGAAAGGCCATGCCAATGTCATAGCCAATTCCTTTGCACCAATCGATCAATTCTTGATCACCGCCGCTGACTATTGCTCCCATCGCACCACTCAAACTGAATAATTCTGCCGTTTTTCCAGAAATTTCATTTAGATACATCTTAGTGGTTGCCTTAACGTTGAAATTGATCAGCATCTGATCTAACTCACCGACTAAAATCTTTTTCATACTTAAAGCATTTCTCAAAATATCATTATTATCACTTAAATTTCTCGAAATAAGTTCAAAGTAAAGGGTGAATAAGTAATCTCCAGCATAAATTGCATTCCGACGTCCGTATTTTGTATGAATCGTCGGTTGCGAACGGCGTAACGGTGAATCATCGATTACATCATCATGAATCAAAGTAGCCACATGCAAGATTTCCAGCGAAGCGGCTAAAGGAATTAGTTCTTGGGTTGTTCTTTTCTGGGGACCAAAATCACTAAACAACAAGAAAAAGGCTGGACGCAACATCTTGCCGCCAGAAGTTAAATCTTTAATCATTGAAGTTATCTCAAGGTTATTAATATTCACTTGCTGGTGAATAAAATCTGTTGTTTGATCTAGTTTACCCGCCAGTTGCGGATAACTTTTCCATATCGTATTAGCCATAAAAAGTATCTCTTTCCCCTGTATACCTTTGTGTATTCTGCAAATAATTCTATAATAGAAATTATCAAATCCAAAGGACTGATTCTATTGAAACCATCTGTTTTTTTCGAGCTTGTTGAGATCAAAGCTAAAACTGCCAGTATCTTCCCATTTCTCATGGGAACCCTGTACTCATATTATCACTGGCATTCAATAAACGCTTTAGATTTGATTCTCTTCTTTATCGCCATGTTCTTATTCAACATGGCTGTAGATATTAACGATAACTATTGGGATTACAAAAATGCCACTGGTGTCGAAAGTTTCCGTCGTAATACCAATGTCATTGGTGTAAATCACCTAAATATTCACTTGATCGGTTGGCTGGATTTTTCATTCACAGCTATCGCTGCAATTATTGGACTATTCATTGTTTCTCGAACCGGTTGGCCTCTTTTAGTGATGGGTTTATTCTCTTTTGCAGTTGGTTTTTGTTACGCTGGCGGTCCTTGGCCTATCAACCGTGGTCCCTTCGGTGAATTCTTTTCAGGTTTCACCATGGGTTTTGTCATTTATTTAATTGCGATTTATATTAATGTGGTCAACAATCCGACCGTAATATTAACTTTCAACTTCTACGGCGATGCCTTATTGTCATCTTTGCTGACCGTCTTTGCCATTTCCAACTTATTGCTAGCAAATAATATCGCCGATCAACAAGAAGATCTGGATTTAGGACGTAAGACTATCCTCTACTACTTGGGTAAAGATAATTCAATTTTTATTTTAAAATCACTATATGTTTTAGGTTACTTAGCTCTAGTCTGCTCAGTCATTCTGGGAATTTTACCTAAAATGATGCTTTTAACATTCTTAATCGCGCCTGTAGTCTATAAAAATGCCAAAGCTTTCAGCAAGAATCCTATCAAAAAGAAGACTTTCCCTTTGATAATCAAGAATCTCTTACTGATCACTTTGACAGAGACGGTGACATTTATTTTAGGAGTTATTTTTAATTTTTAACTCCGTCAAGCAATTTCGCAAAATCATATGTATCTTGAGCAATCATTAATTCTTCATTGGTTGGAATCGTATAAGCGTCAATAGTTGAATCATCAGTCGTAATCTTAATTTCCTTGCCACGAACTTGGTTGTTCGTTTGGTCGATCTTCAAGCCCATGAATTCAAAGCCACTGAGAATGTCTTCACGCACTTCAGCTGAATTTTCACCAACACCAGCGGTAAAGGCTAAGATGTCGACACCACCCATTTCCGCCATGTATGAGCCGATATATTTGATGATGCGGTTACGATACATCTCTAAAGCTAATTTAGCCCGAGTATTGTTATCTTCAACCGCTTCAATATCACGCATATCAGGCGATACTCCAGAAATTCCGAGTAAGCCAGATTTATGATTCAAAATATCGATCATATCATTGACATCACTGATTCCTAATTTTTTCATTAGGTATGGAACTAGTGAAAAGTCAATGTCTCCACTTCTGGAACTCATCATAATACCGGTCAGCGGTGTGAAGCCCATCGAAATGTCAAAGGCTTTACCATGCTTGATAGCACTGATCGAAGCACCACTTCCTAAATGCAAAACGATAACGTTCTTATCTTGAATACCGCCATCAACGATTTTTTCAAGTCTTTGAGCAATATAACGATGACTCGTACCATGGGCGCCATAACGGCGAACATGGTATTTTTTATAGTCATCTAAATCAACACTATAAATATAATTTTCCTTAGGAATATCAACAAAGAATGAAGTATCAAAAACAGCTACTTGAATGGCCTTAGGAACTAGTTTTTTGAAAACATCGATGAAATAGGCTTGAACCTTATTATGTAGTGGTGCATATTCAGATAAATCTTCAATTTTATGTAAATTAGAATCATTAATGATTGCAGACTTTTTGAAATCTTCTCCACCGGCAACGACTCGATGACCAAAAGCGACGATATCTTCGAATCTATCAATGATCTTCATATCCTTGAGTGCGTCTAAAACTGCTAGAACCGCAACATCATTTGACTTGATTGCTTCTTCGCGCTCGATTTTTTCGCCTTTGTATTTCAATTTAAAAACTGATTTGGGACTACCCAAACGGTCGATCATTCCCGAAGCAATTGTTGTTTTTTCAGGCATTTCAAAAAGTTTCCACTTCAAGGTGGAGCTACCTGCATTTATAGCCATAATCTTCATACAAAAAACTCTCCTTTTTTTGGTCTAGGTACTATCTTCAAATAGCTTCATATCAACTTTACACTAATATAAAAAAATGCTACTCTTTAAACTATTATAAGTCTTTTTATGGGGGAATTCATTCGTGAAATTTTTAGACATACTACGCAAAATCGATGAGAAACCTGAGCAACCTTCAGCACCTGCTCAAACTTCTCCTACGAAGGACGAAAATCCTAAACCAGATACCGCTTCAACAACTGATAAACCAGCAGTTGCTACTCAAGCTGAAGATAAAGAAGAAAATTTACCTGTTTCAGTTCATGATAAGCGTATCAAGATTGAAGAGCAAATGAATGACCTATCTCATCAGTATGCTCAATTGAGAAATAATCTCAAGACAAACCTTTTTACCGAAAAGGATGACTTCGAAGCCAAAAAAGAAACTTTAGACAAATATTTGGCAACTTTGAAGCGTGATGAGAAAGAATCAAACGATAAGTTAGCTGATACTAAGGCGCAAAACGATGATGCTGCTAAAGAACATCTAGCTAGTGTCAACGCTGATCGTAAAGAACAAGAAGAAAAACTAGCAAGTTTACAGTCAGAATTAAGCGACTTGAATTCCGAAATCAACTCCCAGACTGCTCATCTTGAATCATTACAAAATGATTTGGCTAAAAACGAGCAATCTGAAGCTGATTTATCAACTTCACTAAAAGAAGAAACTGATTTACAAAAAATGATGGTTTCGATGGAAGAACAAAAAACTGCCATCAATAAACTTTATGCTGAAAGAAAAGAATTGAAGAGCCAAATCAATCGCTCTCAAGAAGATATTACGAAACTTAACAGCCAAGCTGACGGATTAAATAAAGATATCAGTAAAGTTAATACTAAGATTAACGATTTGAAACAAAAAGCTAATGAGATCAATGACAAGATGACAAGCGATCACAATTATCGTGTCGAAACAATCGCTGGACTCGAACGCCATATTCAAAGTCTTGGTGAAGAACACGAGAAGATCGACGGTGAACTCAAAGAAGTTAACGACAATATCGATTACATCAGTAATTACATCAAAGATGTTTTCCATTCAGCTTATTTGGTTCGTGATGTTTACTTAGACAAAGACAAAGCTTATTACGTAGCCGCCGATAATTTTGATTCCGATGCCGCTAAGAATGACTTCTTTGGCATGATCAACTATTTGGAGACAAAACTTCAAAGTCCTGTCACAGTGGTTTCAACTTTTTACAACAATCATATTCATGAAATTATTGATGCTAAAGCCAAAGCTAACCACTTGCCTATTCCTAACGTGATTAACTTATTTGACCAATTGCAAGCAAGCGACAATCCTACCGATAAAAAAGTTGCCATCCCTGAAAATGACAGCTGGGTAACTCGAACTGATGTTGAATCGCAAGATACCTTTATCTATGACCAACAACAGACATTACTTATGACTGTCGAATATTTCGATAAAATAATCGATCGTATCAACTATTACAAGAATGACCAGATTGTTAAGACTAATATTTACAACAGTAAGGGACAATTATCATCAACTCAAACTTTCAATAAGAACAAAGATATCGCTGAACAACACTTCTACCGCACCGATGGTTCAATCGTATTAACCGTGATTTTTGACAAGGGTCATGCTAACAGCTATCAACTCTTCGATAAGAATGGCTTGTTGGAACATGACTTTAATGAAAAATCTGAATTAATTACTTGGTGGCTAAAGAGTATCTCACCAAATACGGAAGATGTCGTCTTTGTCGGTAATAATTCTGACCTGCTTTACCAATTGATCTTGAATGTGAATAGTATTGACAGCGAAAATACAATCCGTCTCTTCCAAGATGTTGTCAAAAATATTTCTGCCGTTATCGATTTGATTGATAAAAATAATGATATTAAAGATATTTTTGTCCAAACTGATGATGACCTACATGAAATTGAAAATAAGACAAATCGTGATATAAGTGTTAGTGTTATTAATACGACAAGTGATGGTAAACTAGCTCTTCCAGAATCATTAAAAGTTTAATTTTTTAAAACGCTCATTCGTGAGTGTTTTTTTCTAACTATTACGAAAGTGAACAATTAAATGAAAACAATCTCAATTATTGTGCCGTGTTTCAATGAACAAGAAACTATTCAAATTTATTACGACGCTATGACGAAGTTGAAAGAACAAACTAATAAGTTCAATTTAGAATATTGGTTTGTAGATGATGGCTCCAAAGATAGTACTTATACAATTTTAAAAGATTTACAAAAGGCCCACAGTGACGAAGTTCACTTCATTTCCTTTTCACGTAATTTCGGTAAAGAATCTGCCCTATACGCTGGTCTCAATGAAGTTACCGGTGACTATATCGCCGTTATGGATGTGGACTTGCAAGATCCTCCTGAAATGTTACCCGAAATGTTCGACATTCTCGAACAAGGCGAGTATGACTGCGTAGGAACTGCTCGAATGGATCGTGAGGGTGAAAATAAAATCATCTCCTTCTTCTCAGAAGGTTTCTACAAAGTTATCAATAAGATGTCTCAAACCAAGATTATCCCTGGAGCCAGAGACTATCGTTTGATGACTCGGCAAATGGTTGAAGCCATCAAATCTATGACCGAATACAATCGTTTCTCTAAGGGAATTTTTAGTTGGGTCGGCTTCAAGACTAAGTACTTACCTTATAAGAACCGTGAACGTTCAGCCGGATCAACTTCTTGGAATTTCTGGAAGTTATTCAAATATGCGATCACCGGTATCGTCGATTTCTCTGAAGGACCATTGATGTTTGCAACTTGGATGGGAACAATCTTTTCGATCACTTCGATAATCGCAATCATTGGTATTATCATTCGCAAGTTCATCTATCCTTTGAGTAGTGTCAATGGTTGGGCATCAATTGTCTCAATCGTCTTACTAATCGGTGGAATCCAACTTTTGAGTATTGGTATCTTGGGTGAATATATCGGTAAAATTTTCTTGGAAGTTAAAAAACGTCCAATCTATATCGTTAAAGACAAGAAATAATTGCAGAGTACTTTGTCGTAATTGATAGAGTCTCTGCTTTTTTCATTTCCAAGTGAAAATTATCATGTGATAAGCCACTTGCATTAATATATAATGTATACGAATAGACTAAGGGTGGGTTATATAAAAATGAATACACGAGATCAACAAGCTGAGAATACCAAGAATGCGATTCTGAAGGTTGCTGCTGAAATGTTTTTATCTCAAGGATATCAAGCAACTTCAACGAGAAAAATTGCTCAAGAATTGAACATTACACAGCCAAATATGTATCACTACTATAAAAATAAAAAAGTTCTTTACGTAAAATCGCTTGAGTATGCGATGAGTGGTTTTAGTGATAACTTGTTAGCTGAATACAAAAGCCATAAAGAATTACCATTTGAAGAACTTTTACTATATATGTCACAGTTCATGATTGAAAATTTTCGGATCAATTACTTTGTTATGCGAAACGACATTGCCACCTTCTTTACTGACGAGGAACGTAAAGATATTGGCCAAAATTGGGATGGTGGATATTACAAAGTACTTTTTAATATTTTTCAATCTCACAAATCAGAACTCCGATCTGACCTTGCCATTCCCGTTCAAGTCGGAACTTTTTTAACGATGTTACTCCCTTACATTGAATACAATGATGCCAAAAGGAAGCGTAATATTGCCAATCTCACAACGATTATCAATATTTTTATCAATGGCATTAAGAAAGAATAGGACTTTGCCATGGAATTTTTAACCCTTTTAGCATTAATGCTTTTTTTGACTCTAATCGTCAGTCACCTCTTCAATCGCCTAAATTTACCAGCGGTTGTCGGTCAGCTAATTCTAGGGGTTATTTTGGGCAAAGGTGTACTCAATATCATTAAACCAACGCATGAAGTGGAATTATTTGCGGACATTGGCGTCATCTTATTAATGTTCTTGGCTGGACTAGAGAGCGACCTGAAGCTTTTACGCAAACATCTCCTCCCTAGTATCAATGTAGCCATCTGTGGCGTTATTTTACCCGTTGCTTTGACCTTGGGAACGGCGCTGATTTTTGGTATCAACTTGAAAGAAAGTATCTTTATGTCAGTCGTCTTTGCGGCCACTTCGGTATCCATTTCCGTCGAGGTCTTAAAAAGTTTGAACTACCTATCCAGTACCTCTGGCACAGTGATCCTAGGAGCCGCGGTCGCAGACGATATCTTAGCTATCTCCATTCTAAGCGTTATGTCAGGGACTTTGACTGGTGACTTTTCGCTCAAAAAAATCCTGTTACTACTAGCAATGTGGGTCGGTTTTGGAATTATTATCGTTATTCTACACAAATGGGTCATTCCCGAATTAATGAAATTAGCTGACTATATCGATGCTACTCACGCCAAAACCATCTTTGCTTTAGTGATCTGTTTAGCTTTGGCATTTTTTGCCGACAAAGTTCAACTGGATTCAGTGCTTGGAGCTTTTGTGGCTGGAATTGCCGTTTCTAACGCGGCCGATTACGACCCTCAAGTCAGCCGCAATATCGAATTGATCGGTTATGCAGTCTTTATCCCCATTTTCTTCATCAGTATCGGATTGAATTTGGAATTTAACAGTTTCTTACATGACTTTTGGCTGATTGCCTTATTCACGATCACAGGTATCATCGGTAAACTAATTGGGGCTGGTTTTGGTGCCAGAATCTCAGGTTTCAATTTTAAAGACGCTTACGTTATCGGTTCAGGAATGATCTCTCGAGGTGAAATGGCACTAATCGTTGCCCAAGTAGGCTATGGCGTCAAGTTGTTATCAGAAGAATATTACTCAGCTGTCATTATCAGTATCATTTTAATCACGATCATTGCACCTTTTTTCTTGAAGCATTCGATCTCTCGAAATCCTTTATAGCATATAATTTTTCCAAAACGCAGTAACGATATATAATGGTACCGTAAACATCTATTTTTAAGACAGAAGGAGAAGGTTAATTATGGCACATATATTAGTATTAGGCGCTGGCTATGGCGGTTTAAGAGCTGCTCGTGATTTAGCTAAAGAAACCCCAGCAGGCACACAAATCGATTTAATCGATCAACACGAAAAGCATGTTGAAAAAATAGCTTTACATACTATTGCAGCAGGAACTAACCGCGCCGATGCAGTAAGCTTTGACGTTCGTTCAGTTCTTCCTTCAAATGTTAACTTTATTAAAGCAACTGTTTCTAAGTTAGATTTGGATAACAAAACAGTTGAGTTCTCTGATCACGATGACATTTCATATGATTATATCGTCGTCGCTTTAGGATTCCGTTCAGAAGACTTTGGACTTGAAGGTGCCAGCGAGAATGCCTTGATCCTTCAAGATATGGAAACAGCTCAAAATATTTATAAAAAGATAAATGAAAATATCGCTAACTACAAGAATTCTCAAGATCCTGCCGACCTGTCGATCATCGTCTGTGGTGCTGGTTTCACCGGTGTTGAAATCTTAGGTGAACTAGTTGACACTGTTAAAATCCTCAAGGCCAAGTATGATGTCCCTGAAATTAAGGTTACTTGTCTAGAAATGGCCACACGTATCTTACCAATGTTCGATGAAAACTTGGCAAGCTATGCGGTAGATTATCTAGAAAAGAATGGCATCAACTTGTTAACTGGCGCTAAGATCAAAAAGATCGAACCAAAGGCTGTTGTCTATATGGATGGCGACACGGAAAAGAGTGTTGCCGGTAGTACGATTCTTTGGACAGTTGGTGTCAGCGGTTCTGATGTTATCTCCGATTCTGGCATTGAGGCTAGAAGAAACCGTGTTATGACAACTGAATTCCTCAACTTAGAAGAACACCCCGAAGCATACTTTATCGGTGATGATTCAGCAATTATTCCTAAGGGTCAAGAACGTCCTTACCCAACAACTGGCCAATTAGCTACTGCTGAGGGTGCTGGAGCAGCCTTTAATATCGCTGCTGCCTTGAATGGTAAAGATCTCAAACCATTCTCTTATCACTCACTAGGTACAGTCGCTTCACTTGGACAAAATCATGGTATTGCCGAAATTACCGACAAGAACTTGAAGTTCAAGGGAACTATGGCTTCATTGTTGAAACATCTTTCCGCTGATCGTGGAATTATGGAAATCGCTGGTATCAAGACAGCAATTAGAAAAGGTACAATTTAATCTATTTAATAAGCTTGAATCTAGGCTAAAATGCCTATTTTTCACATAAAAAAGTTCCAGTGACTTTAACCTGTAAAATGGTTGAGCTACTGGAACTTTTTTTATGGAAATTTTAAATCTAAGTCATGTTGGTGAGGTAGATTTAAAAAAGTCATACCTCACTTGCTATTATCGAAAATTCTTTAAGTTGGTTTTTTTGCTTTAATTTTTTCCCCCCTTTATACTGAGTCTGTATTTATTCAAGGGGGTGCATTATGGCAATCCAAAAGAATCAAATTTGTATTATTTGCGGAAAACATTTTACGATCATGGAGGGGCTTTTCTTAAGAGACCTCAGTGGACAATTGCGAGAACAAATTCTCAAAACTAATAGTTTTGCGAAACAGTCCTCGTTTATTTGCTTAAAGGATTTACAGAAGTTAAGAATCGATCAAATGCAGGCAGTTATCGATCAAGAACGTAAAACTGATCAAGCAACGAGCGACAAACTCAAAAAAGAAATGGCCAAAGATACTTATGTCATCACCAATCTCAATGATACCGTCTATGGTAAAAGGTCAACTGGACAAAGACTAGCTGATGCAGTAGCCAAATTTGGTGGTAGTTGGGGATTTATTATCGCCTTTCTAATTATCCTAATAGTTTGGATGACGATCAATGTCGTACACTTCTTAGGCGTTAATTTTGATCCGTATCCATTTATACTACTGAACTTATTCTTGAGCTGTGTGGCCGCAATACAGGCTCCTATCATTATGATGAGTCAGAACCGACAGGCCGAGCGTGACCGTTTTGATTCAGAAAATGATTACAAGACCAATATGAAATCAGAAATGGAGATCCGGATCTTACACGAAAAATTGGATCAGCTGAATGAAGTCAAATGGCCTCACATCTTAGATATTCAGAAGATGCAAATTGAAGTCCTCAGCGAGATCGAAAATGAAATCCAATCACTCAAGGCTAGCGATGAAAAGAAACGTGAACGTAATACTCGCCACCCAACACGTGAACAAAAAAATCTCTAGTTTAAATTAAAGAGCTTTTTTTAAGCTATTTTAAGATTGGGCAGTCCGACATCTTCTCTAAATAGTCGTTTCAAAACTTGCACGATGACAACGCTAATTACTGAGACATAGATAATAGTAAATATAACGCCGAAAGTTTGCATTCCCAATTGTTTTAAACCACCACCATAAAATAAACCATTAGTTGTAACGGCGTTATTAACCGACTTGGTGGCAAATAATCCTACTGCTAGCGAACCGATAATTCCGCTGATACCATGACAACCAAAAATATCTAAATAATCGTTGAGATGTAGCCGATATTTCAAATAATTCATGAAATAAAAACTACCGGCTGCTGAAATAATTCCAATGATAATTGAACCGAAGACCGTTACATATCCAGTACCAGGCGTGATTCCTACTAATCCACAAATACTACCTGTACAAATACCGCTGAGTGTGACATGACCTTTAAAAATTTGTTCCAAAGCCATCCAAGTCATCAAAGCTGTGCAAGCTGCTACCGTGGTGGTGAAGAAAGCATTGATTGCTGGAAAGCCAATATTCAAAGCACTACCAGCATTGAAACCATACCAACCGACCCACAAAAGAGCCGTTCCCATTAAAATCCATAAAGGATTACCTTGCACCTGTTCATTGTGATACTTGTAAGGTTCTCGCAAAGTAATCGCCAAGATCATCGCTGTGATGCCAGCATTAATATGAATAACAGTTCCACCAGCGAAGTCTAAGACACCCAATTGAGCTAAAAAACCATTGGCAGACCAAACGATATGAGCTAGTGGATAATAAATGAACAAAGACCACAAGGTAACAAACAACAAGATAAACTTGATTTTAACTCGACTAGCGACTGCCCCTAAAAAAAGAGCTGGGGTCAAGATAGCAAACATCATCTGAAATATTAAATATACAGAAGTCGGCAATTTTGTCGTGCCATAGACAGACGATAAGTCTATCCCTGACAAAAATAAATGGTTAAAATTGCCGATCAATCCTAAACTGTTACCTTCAAATGAAACTGGAAAACCGATCACGATCCATAAAAGACCGGCCAGACCGAACATTAAAAAACTATCAAATAAAATTCTCGTGACATCTCTTTGGGGTACAAAACCGCTGTAAAACACGGCAATTCCTGGAACCATTAACCAGACCAATATTGCTGAAAGAAGCATAAATACCACATTCATACCAATCACATTCTTTTCTTTTATAGTCTTTTTATTTAATTTCAGTATTGTATAACTAAATCATTTTCATGTATACCAATATGTGTTTTGGATGCCAATCATATAAATTTTTAAATTTTAACAAAAAAACTATAATTAGAACTGTGTAAACAGCACCAGGAATTGGTAAAAAGGAGATAAGCATGAAAAAGAGAAATTCATCATTATCGGCTCTAGGTATGCTGATAACACTGGGTATCGTCTATGGTGATATCGGTACATCACCTTTATACGTTATGAACGCCATCTTAAACGATGCTGGAACGATGGCCGACGCAAAACCTGAGTATATCATCGGCAGCGTTTCTTTAATTTTCTGGACTCTAATGCTTATCACTACGATCAAATATGTTTTGATTGCTATGAAAGCTGATAACAAAAAAGAGGGTGGTATCTTTGCCCTCTATGCTCTAGTCCGTTCACAAGGAAAATGGTTGATCATCCCCGCTTTAATCGGTGGGTCTGCCATTTTAGCCGACGGAACTTTGACCCCTGCTGTTACGGTAACTTCTGCTATTGAAGGTATCAAAGGCCAAAGTTTTGGTCATCTTACTTTTTCTAACAGTCAACACATCGTCTTGATCATTGTCACGATAATTTTGTTAACGATCTTTATTATTCAAAAGTTTGGAACAGAGCGAATTGGACGTTCCTTTGGTCCAATCATGTTCATCTGGTTCAGTTTTATTGGGATTGCTGGGTTACTTAATATGACTAACGATCTCAGTGTTCTCAAGGCCTTATCGCCAATTTACGCTATCCAAGTCTTATTCAGTCCAGTTAATAAGGTTGGAATCTTCATCCTTGGCAGTGTTTTTCTAGCCACTACTGGTGCTGAAGCTTTATATTCAGATATGGGACAAGTTGGAAAGCATAATATTTATGCTACCTGGCCTTTCGTCTACTTAATGCTGATGCTTAATTATCTCGGTCAGGCCGCCTGGGTGATTTCTAATTATCAAGACAGTCGTTATAACGTTACGGGTATCAATCCGTTTTATCAAATGTTACCAGAGCAGTTTAAAATTTTTGCCATTATCATCGCAACTTTAGCAGCAATTATTGCCTCACAAGCTCTAATAACTGGCTCGTTTACTTTAGTTCAAGAAGCAATCGGTCTAAAGATCTTGCCAATGCTTAAAGTTAAATTCCCCGGCAAACTACAGAGTCAACTTTATATTGAGGCAGTGAATTGGATTCTTTGTCTGATCACGGTCAGTATCGTCTGGGGCTTTGGTACATCCGAACACATGGAGGCAGCCTATGGTTTGGCCATCACGATGACAATGCTAATGACAACCATTCTTCTGCATCAGTTCTTGATCATGAAGAAGCATCGTTTGTTTGCCAACTTTTTCTTGGTCCTCTTTTTTGCTTTGGAAGGCCTCTTCTTCGTCTCCAGCATCATAAAATTTGTTCATGGCGGTTACGTAACGATCATCATCACAGCCGCAATTCTATTGATTATGGTCGTCTGGTACTTTGGAAACAAGCGCCGTGATGCTTATATGGCTGAGAGTGAAAATGTTCATTTGACTGATTTCATCCCTCAACTAGAAAAACTCAGTCAAGATGAAAATATCCCCACTTACTCGACCAATTTAGTCTACATGTTGAAGATGGGCCCTAATCATACCTTGAAAAGATCGATCATTTATTCGATTTTGGATCAAGATCCGAAACGGGCTAAAGTTTACTGGTTCATCACTGTCAATCAAACTAGTGCCCCTTACGAATGCAACTACAGCGTTGATATGATGGGAACAAGAAACGTCGTTGACGTTACCTTGAATCTCGGTTTCAAAAAATCACAACATGTGAATATTTACATTAGACAGATCATCACTAGCTTATTAGATCAACATATTATTGATGACCAAACACCTACTTACTCAATGGTCAAAGATCGACACGTAGGCTCTTTCAAGTTCGTCATTCAAAATCAACAGTTCCAGGATTTAGGCGCCCAAGAATACATGCGGGGACTCGACCGTTTCTTGATTGGTGGACGTCTCTTGCTACAAAACCTCACTATTTCTCCTGCCCTTTGGTTCGGTTTGGAATTTAGCGACGTTGTTGAAGAAAAAGTTCCTTTGTTCTTAGGAAGTCACTTCGATCAATATTTAACGGAAAAAGAGATTTGTAATACTCGCCCAAAAATTCACCGCTAAAGTAAAACACTCCTCTACTTCTGGATCATTCCTCACGGGTTTATATTGATTCTTATAAAGAAAACACCACCATGAATGTTAGACAATCTAACATTTATGGTGGTGTTTTAAAAATCAATAAAGCTTTTGTTAATAGAATTATTCTTAGTAGATATTTTCATCGAATTTCTCAATCTTTTTTAAACCAACAGTCAAACTCTCAGCCGTTATTTGACTATTACCCCGCAGCTCTTTTCCACTCAATTTTGAATAGAACCACGTACCTAATTTTACAAAGTTTGTCTCGGATAATCCATATTGTAATTGCAATATTCGGTGAGCCGCTTTAGCGTACTGTTTTTCATCTAACAACTTTTCAATCTCAGTCTGATGAGGTAATTTTTCTGCTTCTTTTTGGGGAAAGACAACTTCAATTTCCTCAGCTTTGCCTTTAGATAAAGTGGCCCCTAGTCCTCTGGCAAAGGAATTGATCTGTCTCATGATCCAATCATTTTCATCTTCCATGAAAAACATCTCCTAGTCGACTATTTTGGCTCCTAAACAATTTTTGAAATGATCCAATGCCCATTCATGCCCTGCCTGATTAAATGACGCTACGCCCGATTCATGGATAACTAATTGATAATTTAGATTGTACGCATCGACAGCCGTATGAAGTACACAAATATCCGTACAGACACCAACTAAATGCAAAGTATCAACTTTTCGTTCCCGTAAGCGTAAATCGAGATCAGTTCCAGCAAAAGCACTGTATCTAGTCTTATCGAATAGTTTGACTTGCTCACCATCATTATGACCGTCGTACCAATCCTTCAGACCTCCAAACAGTTCTCTTCCCCAAGTTCCCCGCACGTTATGGATCGGAAATAATTTCGTCTCGGGATGATATGGATCATTCGCCTTGTGGACGTCAGTCGGAAACCAAACTCGATCTCCATCTTGATACATTTTGGCAGCTAAATCTAAAATACTTTTTTCGATAGCTTGACCTGGCTTCCCGCAAGTTAAGGCTCCCTGGTCGGCCACAAAATCATTCGTATAGTCGATAATCAATAACGCTTGATGTGAAGACATAGCATTTCCCACTTTCTTCTAGTTATTTGGTTATAATGAAAGTATTCCGAGAATGACAGTTTTAGTCAATCAATCTGCATATTGAATTTATTTTAATTTTTATATCGTAATTTATACGTAGAGACGAATCGACTACCTATTTATCCTGTAGTCTAAGCTGTATCACATTTCACCATGTTATAATCAAGGCATATTTGGCTGGTTAGGAGTTCTTACTAATGCACAAAAAACAGCGTAATTCGATCAATAAAGTCTATCTAAGTATTGCACTTATCATCGTAGTTATTTTTGCTGGGCTATTATCATTTTTTACTCTTAGAACACCTAGTAAAGTAGTCCAGAATAATCAAGCAACTAGCCATCCTAAAGTTGAATACAAGAATATCAAAAAGAATCTTGACCAAAAATTTAATCAAAATGGTTCCATCGTAACCATCAAAGAAGAACATAATATCAACGATAAAACTAGTAAATATCCTCACACCGTCATCATAGTCAAATTAACCGATACTCAGACGCAGAAGTATCTCAAAACCACTTATGAAGCTGTCCAAAATAATCAAGCCAATGATGACCAAAAACTCTATATCTACTCGATTCAAAAGATCATCTCCGATCAGGCTAAAAAGCTTCACAATAATTACGATGTGATTCAATTCGTCTACAAAGATGGCGATAAATACATCCCTATCGCTAGTTCTCAAAAAAACAAGTTTTTAATTCAACCTGTAAAAATCATTCAAGACAAAAATATGGCAGCCTGACGGCTGTCATATTTTAATTGATTGCTTCGGTTTTCTTCTCTGTAGTTTCGTCAAAATGAATTATTTTCTCAGCCACTTCAGCTGGTTTCTCAATCATTGCCAAATGACCGGCGCCCTTAATATCTTCCATTTGTAAATCAGGCACTCGACCAATTGTTGCTTTGGCATCTTTGATACCCTTTTCCGTCAAAATCTGATCATCTTCGCCAAACAAAGCAAGCGTTGGAATGTTGAAACTTCTAAGGCGTTTGTTCAATGGCTTTTCACCTAAATAATCCAAAGCCATCTTCTGCAATTTCTTAGCTACTTTATGATCAACGGCATTGGCTGCTTTGTCCACGATCTTAGGATCTTTCAAGGCTGAACGATCAAAGTCTTTGGCAAAGTATAGTCCTGCTTTAACGGGGGACTTAGCCAATTTACCAAAGAGTGGAATGTTAGCTACTGCCGAATGAGCATCCATGTCAGCATATTTATCTGTTGCGGGCGTGTTCAATAAAATCAACTTATTGACTGTAAAGCCACGCATTTCAGCCATATTTACGGCAATCAGACCACCGACTCCGTAACCAAAGATCACTAACTTGTTAGCTACTTTAGCACGTGCCATTGCCTCCAACAAGTTCCAAGCTTGGGTATCGATCGTATAATGGTCGTTTTTGGCATTGGAAGATTTGCCCTGTCCCAAAAGATCCAAGGCGACGATTGTTTGATATTTTTTCTTTAAAAAGGGAATGATTTCATTAAAATAATCAATCGATCCATTGATACCAGGGACAAGCACAATGATACTGTCGCTGTCATATGGTCCGATCATATTTGTATTGACGCTTCCTTCAGATGTAGATAATATTTTTTCCAAATTTATTCTGCCTCTTTAAGTTTTTACTCTTAGTTAAAAATATACCTAACTTGTGAAGATTTTGCATTGATTCTGGCAATTTTTAAACTATTTTTATTTAATCTCAGTATTATATTGACAATTTCCTTAAAATGCATTAGATTGGACTAGACCAGAAATATAGAGATGGGAGATTTATATAATGAACATAATTAAAGTTAAAGATACCCAAATGGGCGGTAAAGAAGCTTTTAAGCTTGTTAAAAATGACATCGAAAATGGTGCCAAAGTTTTAGGATTAGCAACTGGAAGCAGCCCTATTACTCTTTATAACGAAATGACTGCTAGTGACCTCGATTTCTCCAATATGACATCAGTTAACTTGGATGAATACGTTGGCTTACAACCAGACAACGAACAAAGTTACCACTACTTCATGAATGAACACCTCTTCAGCAAGAAGCCTTTCAAGAATTCATATGTTCCTGATGGCTCAAATCCTGATGCTCAAGCTGCTACAGCTGCTTACGATAAGATCATTGAGGAAAATCCTATCGACTTGCAAATTCTTGGTATCGGTAGAAATGGTCACATTGGTTTCAACGAACCTGGCTCACCATTTGATGGTAAGACTAGAAAAGTTGGTTTGACAGAATCTACTATCGAAGCAAATACTCGTTTCTTCGAAGACGAAAAAGACGTTCCACGTTTTGCTTACTCAATGGGTATTGGTTCAATCATGAAAGCTAAGAAGATTATCTTGTTAGCTTACGGTGAAAATAAAGCTGACGCCATTGCTGCTACAGTTGACGGACCTGTGACTGAAGATTGTCCAGCCAGTGCTTTGCAAAACCATCCTGACGTAACTATCATCTTAGATGATGCAGCTGCTTCAAAATTAAAATAATTGCACTTAATTCTTGGGAGATTGAATGACTCATTCGTCTCCTAATTATCATGATCAAATATTAGATACCCCTGATTCGAGTTTGGAATCAGGGGTATTTTTGGAATCATTTTTTCAAAATTGACTGCCTTTTTCTTAGTTAATATTTTTGGTTGACAACAACTTTTAAAGACATGTAATCTAAGTAGGTTGTATTTAGGTGGTTAATTTAATTATGAAAGAAAAATTGTTTAAAAAGTCCGACTATAAAGAATTTATGGCCGGCGATTCTCATTTTGAAAAAGTTCTGACCCGTGGAAATCTCATTTCGATGGGAATCGGCGCCATTATCGGAACGGGTATCTTTATCTTACCTGGTATCGTCTCTTATGGAACTGCTGGACCAGGGATTACTATTTCCTTTATTCTAGCGGCTATTGTCTGTATCTTAACTGCCATGTGCTTCGCCGAATTGTCATCAACCTTTCCCGTAGCTGGTAGTACTTATTCTTATGGCAGCATTATTTTTGGCCAGTTCCCTGGCTGGTTGATTGGCTGGGCATTATGTCTAGAATACGTTCTGGGCGTTTCTGCCGTCTCTTCTGGTTTCTCGGCCTACTTTGTGAGTCTGATGAAAAGCTTCGGCTTGGTGCTTCCTAAGGCCATTATCGGCCCATTTGAACCCAGTAACGGTTCATTTATCAATCTTCCTGCTATTATCGTTTTAGTGTTGATTTATCTTTTATTGCGTCGAGGCATTCAAGCTTCTACCAAAATGAATACGGTGATGGTTTTCGTGAAAATTGCCGTCGTGTTAACTTTTATTGTCGTGGGTATTTTTTACATCAAGCCTGCAAACTACCATCCCTACTTTCCTATGGGTAGATTTGGTGTCGTCAAAGGAGCTGCTTTAGTTTTCTTTGCTTATCTAGGTTTTGACGTCATTCCCTCTTCAGCCCCTGAAGTCAAAAATCCCCAGAAGAACATTCCTATCAGTATTATGATCTCCCTGGCGATCTGTGCCATTTTATACGTGATCCTTTCAGCAGTTTTGACCGGAATGGTCAATTACAAGCATTTAAACGTAGCTGACCCCGTAGTCTTTGCTTTAAATTACGTTAAATTAGGCAAAATTGCCTTCCTAATCAATATTGGTGCCTTGGCAGGAATGTTTACCATGATGCTCAACACAGTCTACGGTGGCTCAAGACTGATCTACGCCTTAGGTCGGGACAAAATGATTCCCGAAGCTTTTGGAAAAATTGATCAAAAAGCTAAAATGCCCATCATTTCCTTGAATATGATCACTCTTTTAGCAGTTTTACTAGGTGGCTTCGTTTCGTTAAAAGAACTGACTAGTTTGGTTAACATCGGTACCTTAGTCTCCTTCACTTTCGTTGCCGCTGGTATCATCAAACTACGTCATCGTTTAGACGTTCCGAAAAGTGAATTTAAAGTTCCCTTTTATCCAGTTTTACCAGTCATTTCCGTCATTTTATGTCTGATCTTAATGACCCAAGTCAGCATCAATTCTTGGATCACTTTCCTCGCTTGGTTCGCCATTGGCGTAGTAGTTTACTTTGCTTATGGCTATCGAAAGAACTGATCAGTGAACTCAAATACCAAATAACCCGCTAAATCCTAGTTGAAGAATTTAGCGGGTTATTTGATATTTTTTTAATTTTGATAAAAAGTACATTATTAAGGCCACACCAATAATGATGGGACTAAGAGTAATGGGAAAGAAAAATAACAAGAAGATTCCACTGACTAGTGGCGATAAGAGAACACTCATCAACGTTGTTGCCACTACTGCTGTTACCAACAACATATCAAACTGGGGTACGATTTTAGCGACCGCAAATCCCAACGTCATTGCTGCAAAAGTAATCGGAAAGATGTCTCCCCCACGCCAGTTTAAGTTCAAGCACCAGGCTAAAAAAATCAGTTTCAATAAAGCCATTGTTAACAAAAATTCTGGCGTTTCCTTTGACCAAGCTCCTGTCAAGAGATGCAGACTGTGTTGGCCCGAGAACAATAAGTCAGGAGCAAGATATGAAACAAGAATGATACCGAGCATCCCGATAAAAATCTTGACTGTCAGAGAAATCTCTAACCGCTGCAATTGCTTGACCAATATTTGATATATCACTTTGATCAGCTTGCCAAAAATTGCAATCACAATCATCAAAACCGGCACGATCCATAATTGTTCAATTTGCCAGTGCGATTGACCTAGCTTAGTAATAAAGGAAGGCTGATCCGTTTGCCGCAGCAATAAGCCAAAAGCTAAAACTCCATTGATGGCAAAAACAACGTAGAGTAGCTTTTTTTGCTTGATCAACTTCGGCTGTTTCGGAGCTAATTTTTCATCATAGCTTTGTCGATACTTAAAAGGATTAAAGAGTCGTTTAAATACATCTGTCTTTGGCAAATCCTTCAACTCATCATATTGAAAATAAAGATAACGTAAATTATCCGCTTGCCAAATCGACAGTGAGATTATGGCACTCAATAAAGCCGCCTCTGGACCGACACCAGCACCAAATACTAAGACTACCAAGGTGACTAATAAATTTAAAAAGACATCCTGATAATCAATCGTACGTCTCTGTTTCAATTCTATTAAAGAATCATGAGCCGTTTTAGGAAGATTTGGCCAATGGCTGAGTAAAAAGTACAAAAATCCACTGCCAATGATTATTAATATCGTCTGGAAAATGTGGTTGCTATCTGTCCAAATTAGATCCGAAAGTAAGCCCTCTAAAATCAAAAAGGCTGCTGCTATAACACCGATAACAGCACTTAAGTATAGGCCATAGCCAAACATTGCCAATCTCTTAATTTGTATCACCTCTCAGTTGTATATTGAAAAATTATAAACTGATTGTTAAGAGACATCTAGTTACTTGCGAAATTTCTCAACAATAAATCAACTTAGGCTTTAATTTGGGAACAAAAAAAGGACCTGCACATCTGCAGATCCTCGTGGTAAGGTGCAATGATTTTCCAAACGCATACACGCCAACCATTTACCCTTACCTCGGTTTGGCACCGTCACGTAGTATCGCATGGAGGTACTTATAAGTCAATATTTTTTAATTTCCGTATTCGTTTTCACATGTTCAAGTGTCAAAGCCCTTGTCGCTGTAAGTATTAGCAAAAGATGTTTCACATGGAACATCTTGTATAAAGACACTTGTTCGCCCCAAGATATGGTAGGAGGACTGGGTTAATCATTTTGAATTGAATCACTCAACTCTGTGCATAGTTTATGACTCAAAATTGCTGATTCTGGACTAACTGGATTGTCAGCTCCTGTGGTCACAGCAGTTAAAAAGGCCCGAATAATCGGATCAAATCCCCGAGTTACTAAAGTATTTTCCCAATCAGGACGTGCTGTTTGTGTAATCATCCCTGTTTGATAAGTCTGTAATAAATTAAGGTTAGTAACTACTTGACGGGTATTAACTCCCTGAACCGTCGATAGTTCAAGATTGCTACCACCCGCCATATTAGTGATTATTTGAGCCTGACTCTTAGCCGTTTGCAAAGTGATATAGCCCTGTTCCAAATTACCATCTTTAGTCACTAAGAAATTACTAACGTGCTGAATCTTTTCGTCCAATAAATATACCGCCGTGTCGATAGAGTGAATCATCAAGTCAAAAATAGCAAATTTCGTCGATTGGACTGCTTGTTCTCGAATTTTTTCTGAGACGATTGTTCTTTTATCAGTGATTTTTTTCAATTCCTGATTAAAAGGCGCAAAACGACGATTGAACCCACAAGTTAAGAGGAGTTGTTTTTTAGCTGCTAACTGGTACAGAGCTTCCACTTCATGTAGATCTTCTGAAATTGGCTTATCAACGTACACATTTATTCCTGAACTAAGCAATCGTTTGATGATTTGATAGTGTGTTTCGGTCGGAGTATGTACAAAAACCGCCAGTGGCTTTTGTGCAATCAGCTGATCTAAGGTTTGATGAAAATGCTTGAATCCATATTTTTGTTCGAGCATTTTACCTTTAGCCTCGTTACGAGTTGTCAGATGCCATTCAAATTGATCTTGCAACGTTGCCATAACGGGTAAATATGCCTTTTGAGCAATATTTCCTAAACCGATCACACCAATTTTTTCCATTTTTTTCACCTCAAAATTAATCTTCATTAAATAGTTGTAAATGTGCTTTTAGATATTTACCAGTCAAACTAGCAGGATTATTAGCCACCTCTTTGGGTGAACCAGTAGCGACGATTTTACCACCGTTAACTCCACCCTCAGGACCTAAATCAGTAATATAGTCGGCATTGGCAATAATATCTAAGTCATGCTCAATCACAATGATGGTCGCATGTTTTTTCAAAAGTTTGTTAAAGACACCTAGTAATACGCCAACATCTTTCGGATGTAATCCGACGCTGGGCTCATCAAAAATGAACAATTGATTCTTCTGACTGCGCTTCATGTAGGTAACTAATTTCAGACGTTGTGCTTCCCCACCAGATAAAGTTGGAGTGCTTTCGCCTAATTTGAGATAACTTAAGCCAATATTGATCAAGACATCTAAGGTATTTTTAATGCTAGGTACATCTTCAAAAAAGTCTCTAGCTTCGCGCACCGACATATCAAGAATTTCAGCAATATTTTTCCCATGCCAAGTAATATTCAAAATATCTTGTTTATAGCGATTGCCATGACAGACGGGACATGTTTGAACCATGTCGGGCAAATATTGAATATCCAAAGTGATAACACCAGTGCCACCGCAATTAGGACAAGCACCTTGTTTATTATTGTATGAGAAGTAAGTAGCCGTGTACTTTTTAGCTTTTGCTGCTGGTGTCTGGGCAAAAATCTTTCTTAATTGATCCAAAGTCTTGGTATAAGTACCGACTGTTGAACGAACATTCTTGCCAATCGGTACAGAATCGACCTTGACGATATTTTTGATTCCAGCTGGGTCGACGCTTTTGACATAACTTGGTAACTTATCACCGGTCAACTGATTGTTTAGCGCTGGTACCAAACTTTCAAATATCAAAGTGGTTTTCCCAGACCCAGACATCCCCGAAACGACATTGAGTGACTCTTTACTAAACTTAGCTGTCATCCCATGAATATTATAACGGTCTCCAATTTCGACTTGGAGAGTACCCTTTTGAAATGGTTTTTGGACAGGATGTTTGATTATTTGAGCCGTCCCAGTCAAATATGGCTGAATTACCGATTGCTGATTTGCTTCAATCTCCTTGACCGTTCCTTGACTGATGACTCTACCGCCATCTTTTCCTGAATCAGGACCAATTTCAATTACATAGTCGGCGGCAGCAATAATACTAGTATCATGGTCGACCACGATCAACGAGTTACCTAATTGGACCAATTCTCGCAAAATTTTGATCAGACCAGTGACATTGGCAGGATGTAAACCCACGCTTGGTTCATCAAGCACATACAAGACACCAGTCATCTGATTGCGAATCGTTCTAGCTAATTGAATTCGTTGCAATTCTCCAGTTGATAAAGAATTACCTGCTCGTGAAATAGCTAAATAATTCAAACCTAAATCAACGATTGGTGCTAACAATTCCAATAATTCATTGGTTAAATTTTTGCCTAAAGCTTGCATATCATGAGGGAGCCATTTCATAATTTCTTTGCAAAAATCTTGTAATTGAGAAATCGTAAAATTCGATACTTCGGCAATATTTTTCCCGACTAACTGATTCGTAAACAATTTGGGATTAAACCGGCTACCATGGCAATCTGGACAAATCTTTTCGGAATAAAATCTTTCCAATCTAGTCAAAGTATTCTCATTTTTAGTGCTTTTAAGACTATTCTTCACAGCCGCGATGGCATTTTCATAGAGCGCATTTAATCTAAAAGAGCGACCGGTCTTCGTTGGTACCAAAATCTCTTTGCGTTGTTCTGGTCCATTGATAACAATATCTTGCTCTTTCTTAGTTAAATCTTGAAATGGCACATCGGTTCTAACACCTAGTTCTTTAATGACCTCTTTTTGTAAGGTTCGACCAGGTAAATTCCATGATAAAACAGCTCCTTGATCAATTGTTAAAGATCGGTCAGGAATGATTTTATCTAACTCAATTTCTTTGAGAAAACCGGTTCCTTGGCAAGTTGGGCAAGCACCGTCAGAGTTAAAGGCAAAATCCTCCGCCCCAAAAATCCTGAATTTGACGCCACAAACCGGACAAGTTAGCTGTCCCATAGCCTCATCAGAAGTTGGCAGATCCATTAATTGGGAAATTTTCAGCGTCGGATCAAGTCGATGTCCATTCGGACAAAGGACTGAGGCTAAACGAGAAAACATCAATCGTAAAATATTCAAACTTTCAGTCATTGTACCAACAGTTGAACGAACACTGGGAACGACTGGTCTTTGCCGTAATGCAATTGTTGATGGTAAATTCTTGATATCCTTCACATCGGAACGGCCAACTTGAGTGATCCGTCGTCTCGTATAAGTCGATAATGCATTGAGATATTTACGGGCACCTTCAGAATAAATCGTATCCATTGCTAAGGAAGACTTTCCTGAACCGGAAACACCGGTAATAGCTACAAAAGAATTTAATGGGATTTTGACGTTAAGATCTTTCAAGTTATTAGCATTGGCTCCAGTAATCTCAATATTATCTGGAATATAATTCTTGTGTCTAATTGTCATAATTGCTCCCTTCATCCGTTGCACTGATTATAACATTGTCCTTAACTTCTTAGAAAAATAAGGTTTATCGTCTGTAACGCTATAACGATAAAACATGACGATAGTTCTTTTGTTTATCATTCGATAATTAAAATGTCAAAAAAAGAACTCAAATGTAAGGTCATTTGAGTTCTAAAAATATTATTTAGCAGGTACTTTAGCGATTTTACCTTGTTCAATATAAACGCTCAAAATACCGATGTCAGCTGGATTAACTCCACTGATACGGCTTGCTTGAGCAATTGTCTGCGGATTGATCTTGCTTAACTTTTGAACTGCTTCGGTAGCTAAACTGTCAATCTTAGTATAGTCGATTCGATCAGGGATCTTCTTGGATTCCATCTTCTTAAGACGGTCGATCCGCATCTGTTCCTTCTTGATATAACCATCATACTTGGTAGCAATTTCCACTTGTTCAGCGACTCGATTATCAACTGGATAATCAGCTTCCCCAACCATGTCGATAATATCTTGATAGTGAACTTCTGGTCTTCTCAAGAAATGATCTGCCAAAATACCATCTTTCAATGGCTTCAAGTCATGTTCCTTGAGGAATGGCAAGGCCATCTTAGGAGTAATCATCTTTCTTGAAAGACGGTCAAGTTCCTTTTCAATCGTGCTGCGTTTAATTTCAAAGGCGTTATAACGCTTGTCGTTGATCAATCCTAACTGATAACCGTAATCAGTCAAGCGTAAATCAGCATTATCATGACGCAAAATCAAACGATATTCAGCTCGACTTGTCAAGAGACGGTATGGTTCATTCGTTCCTTTAGTTACTAAATCATCGATCAAAACACCGATATATGCTTCGTCACGACGCAAAATGAAAGGATCTTTGCCTTGAGCACGTAGCGCTGCATTGATACCCGCCATGATTCCTTGACCAGCAGCTTCTTCATAACCAGATGTACCATTCATCTGACCGGCTGTGAAGAGATTCTTAACGACTTTAGTTTCCAAATTCAATTTCAATTGCCATGGTTCGATTACATCGTACTCAATGGCATAACCAGGACGCATCAATTTGGCATTTTCCAAACCAGCCACTGAGTGCAACATCTTCAACTGTACCTCTTCTGGCATCGAAGTTGAAAAGTCACCAACATAATACTCTTGAGTGTCACGACCTTCTGGTTCGAGGAAGATCTGATGTCTTGGCTTATCTGCGAAGCGAACGATCTTATCTTCGATTGAAGGACAATATCTTGGTCCCACACCCTTGATCACACCAGAAAACATTGGTGCACGGTCAAGGTTCTCACGAATAATCTTGTGAGTATCGGCATTCGTATATGTCATCCAACAAGAAATTTGCTTTTGAAGATAACTTGAATCGGGGGTCTCAAATGAGAAATGATTTGGTTCTTTATCACCAGGTTGTTCGATTGTTTCATCAAAATTGATCGTATTCTTATTCACACGTGGTGGTGTACCAGTCTTAAAGCGAGTTAATTTAAAACCGTGCTTTTCCAAGTCTTCGGACAGTTTGATTGAAGGAATACTGTTGTTGGGACCAGATGAATACATCAACTCACCAATAATGATCTTACCTCGTGAAGAAGTACCAGCTGTTAGAACAACTGACTTAGCGTGATATCTAGCTCCAGTCGCTGTAACGATACCTTTGCAGACGCCATCTTCAACGATCAATTTTTCTGCCATCCCTTGACGAAGCGTCAAATTAGGCTCATTTTCCAAAACGTCTTTCATCATGCGGTGATACATATTTTTATCAGCTTGAGCTCTCAAAGCCCGAACAGCTGGACCTTTACCAGTATTCAACATTCTCATTTGAATATAAGTCTTATCAATATTACGGCCCATTTCGCCACCTAAAGCATCGATCTCTCGAACAACGATACCTTTAGCAGGACCACCAACTGATGGATTACATGGCATGAAAGCCACCATATCCAAGTTGATCGTTACAAGCAAAGTCTTTTCACCCATACGGGCTGCGGCCAAAGCGGCTTCTGAACCAGCATGGCCAGCACCTACGACGATAACGTCATAAGTTTCTGAATCAAATTCCTTAATTTCCATTTTTTTCACCTAATCTATTTTCCTAAACAAAATTGCGAGAATAATTGTGTAATCAGTTCATCCGGATAACTTTCACCGGTAATCTCTCCCAGAGTGTCCCAGCAAGCCGTCATATCGATTTGTACTAGGTCGATAGGCATTCCTGCTTCAATTCCAGAAATAACGTCATTCAAGCTATTTTTGGCCTTTCTGAGCAATCCCGCCTGACGAGCAGAAGTAATAATGACATTGCTGCTGTTATCTTCAATTCCAGCATTAAAGATCTTACCGATCGTCTGTTTGATAGTTTCGATCCCAGCGTTATTTATTGCAGAAGTTTGCAAAATAATATCGTCAGCTTTCAGTTGTACAACTGAATTAGGCGTAATAACTGGCATCAAATCATTCTTATTGAAAATCACGATTCGACGTTTATCCGCTGTAGCATCTAATAGTTCAAGGTCTTCACTTTCAAGTTGACGGCTAGAATCCAAAACTAAAATTACTAAATCGGCACCATTCAACGCCTTTTTTGAACGTTCAACCCCGATTTTCTCAACTTTATCATCGGTCTCACGAATACCAGCCGTATCGATCAACTTCAAAGGTACGCCATCGATGTTGACATATTGTTCAACCACATCCCGAGTTGTTCCTGCAACATCAGTCACGATAGCCTTATCTTCGTCTAACAGTCGATTCAATAAACTTGATTTTCCTACGTTAGGCTTACCGACAATTGCCGTTGCTAGACCATGCTGCAAAATTTCGCCACTTTCGGCTGTTTTCAATAAACTATCGATTTTAGAACTAACCATCTTAGCTTTTTCTAACAATAAATTAGTCGTCATTTGGTCCGTATCATACTCAGGATAATCAATGTTAACTTCCACTTGGGCTAACGAATCTAAGATCTCTTGACGCAAATTAGCAATCAAATGATGTAAATTACCATCCAATTGATTAACGGCCACTTGCATGGCTTTATCAGTCTTCGCTCTGATAAGATCCATCACTGATTCTGCTTGCGTTAAGTCAATTCGACCATTTAAAAAAGCTCTCTTAGTGAACTCACCTGGTTCGGCCATTCTTGCGCCGTATCCAAGCAGCAATTGCAGTACTTTATTGGTTGCAACTATACCCCCGTGGGTATTTATTTCAACAACATCTTCGCGGGTAAAAGTCTTTGGAGCCCGCATTACTGAGACCATTACTTCATCAACTAAGGTCTTGGTGCTGGGATCTATGATGTGGCCATAATTGATCGTGTGACTAGCAACTTTTGTCAAATCACGACCCTTAAAAATTTTCATCGCAACCGTTAGCGCTTGATCTCCAGAGAGACGAACGATCGAAATAGCTCCTTCCCCAGGAGGAGTTGAGATAGCAGCGATAGTATCATATTCAGTCACTGAACTTGGCATAATAAGCATCCTTTCTTATTTTTTGAGCATAAAAAAAGTGCATAATCCGTCGGCAAATGACGGAAAAGCACCTTGACTACTTTTCTATATAAAATATATGAATAATTTCTAAAACATCTTAACGGCATTTTTAGAAATTGTCAATTATTTACGGTTCTTATATACACGTTTCTTAGCTTTTCTAAGACGACGTTGTTTTTCTTTCTCTGCCTCTTGGGCTTCAAGTCTTTCACGACGATACTTGAATGGGTTTTGGAAAGCCAATGTCTGAAGTACTTGGAACGCATTTGTAATTACCCAGTAAATTGTAATAGCTGATGGGAAAGTCAATGCTGGCACGAAGATAAAGATTGGCATTACCCAAGTCATAATCTTAGTTGTCGCATTTTGTGTTGGTTGCGAATAGCTGGAAATGTATGTACTTAAGAAAGTAAATACAGCAGCTAAGATCGCCATAATGTAGTATGGATCAGCCTTACCTAATTGCATCCACAAGAATGTACCATCACGCAATTGTGTGGTCTTATAAATTGCCTGATACAAAGCAAACATAACTGGCAATTGAACAACCAGTGGCAAACAACCAGCTACTGGATTGACTCCTGCTTCACTATAGAGCTTTTGCGTTTCTTCACGTAATTTCTGTTGTGTATCAACATCTTTAGCCGAATATTTCTTTTGAAGAGCTTGCATTTGCGGCTGGATCTTCATCTGTTTATTCATACTTCTAATTTGATACCAATTTAGTGGCAACAAAATGACTCTAATGATCAGTGTGAAGATGATGATAGCCCAACCATAACTATTGCCAACTAATGAAGCTAACCAAAGGATGAATTGCGAAAAACTATATAGAATATAGTGATCCCAAAATCCTGTACTGTTACTTGTGATCGGTTCGTTAAGGTTGGAACATCCAGCTAGAACCAAGACAACACTAAGTAACAGTGCGATACCTACGTATTTCTTTAAGCTTTTTTTATTCACTTTTACACCTATTAGTTAATTAATATTTTGTACCCTAACTTAATACTTTACCTAATTTCAATAAATGTACAATATTTTTCTTAGATTCAAACATATCTAAATCTACTGCCGGTTTTCTGGCAATAATCAAAAAATCCAATTCTGTTGGAATTTCTGGCTTCAACTCTAAGAGCGATTGCCGAACATAACGTTTGATACGATTACGTCCGACTGCTGTATGTGAAACTTTCTTCCCGACTGAAATCCCGACTCGAAAATGTTTTTGTCCTTCTTTAGGAAGCGTATATAGGACAAAATTTTTATTTGCAACGGATTTTCCATTGGAATAGACATTTTGAAATTCATTTTCTTTTTTTATGCGATAACTTTTTCTCATATGTCACCAGTCTACTCTCGTTTTGTAATAAAAAAAGACCACCAATTATTCAGTGATCCTTCAAAACTAAGCTGATAATACTTTACGACCCTTTTTGCGACGTCTTGCTAGAACCTTGCGACCATTACTTGTACTCATTCGTTTCATGAAACCATGGACGCGTTCACGGTGACGCTTCTTTGGTTGAAATGTTCTCTTTGTAGTCATCAGTAAACCTCCTGAATCTTTATATTAATATTCACTTCTTCAGACAATTGCTTAACTATAATATCATGTTCCGACAATTTTTTAAATAACTAATTTCCTATAAAGGGAAGTTTTTTATTGACTTTTTTCGCAATTTCCATTGTGGATAATTTGTGGACGGTTTTAACAAACATTTTTTTCCACAAGACTATAAACAAAGTTTTCCAACAAATTATTTTGCTGTGTTTTAGTTTTCCACAGAGTTTGTTAATTTCTTGTTTTTTCTTTGTAACACCTGTAAATAGGCACTTTTAACTCTCGATAATTGTGGATAACTATGTTGATAATTAAAAGAGGTGGTTATTTTCCACAAAGATGTGAATATCTAAAATACCTGTTGTTATTTCTTCTAAATTTAAACGTGTGTTCTGTGGAAAACTATTTTATATAATGATAGACTATACTCTGTCATTTTAGGGAAAAAATTATCCACAACCATAGATTGGGGGGAAATAATTGCAAAATATAAATAATTCAACGGATCCAAAACTTACTGAATTTTGGGACTACTTTACTAATAAGTTACGTTCTCAATTAACCTCCGTCAGTTATTCAACTTGGGTTGAAAGTGCCAATCCCTTATACATTGAAGGCAATAACATCTATATTTCTGTTCCCACGAAATTGCACAAAGATTACTGGGAAAGAAATTATACTGAAAAAATTGCTATCTATTCATATGAACTAAATGGAACTGAATTGAATCCAATCATCGAAAATGATGAAGACAGCGCAAAAAAAGAGGAGCAAACTGTTGCCCCTCAAGTTGAAACTACTAATGAAACGGCGCAACCAAAACACGTCTTTCATAATTCACATTTAAATCCAAAATATACTTTTTCTTCATTTATCGTTGGTAGCGGCAATCAAATGGCACACGCCGCAGCTTTAGCAGCAGCCGAAGATCCCGGTGGAGTATACAATCCGCTCTTTATCTACGGTGGCGTTGGTTTAGGTAAGACTCACTTGATGCAAGCAATCGGTCATCAAATGATCAAGCTCGATCCGATGGCAAAAGTAAAATATGTCACTAGTGAAACCTTCGCAAATGATTTTATCAATTCTATTCAAATGCGTACTCAAGACGACTTCCGTCAAGAATACCGAAACGTTGATCTACTATTAATAGATGATATTCAATTTTTTGCCGAAAAAGAGGGAACTCAAGAAGAGTTCTTCCATACATTTAATGAACTTTATGAGAATGGTAAACAGATCGTCATGACTTCAGATCGGTTGCCAAACGAAATTCCCAAGTTGCAGCAACGCTTAGTCTCTCGCTTTACGCAAGGACTTTCAGCAGATATTACTGCACCAGATTTGGAAACTAGAATAGCCATCTTACGCAATAAAGCTAAGGCTGAACACCTTGAAATTCCTGATGACACTCTGTCTTATATTGCGGCCCAAATCGATACTAATGTTCGAGAACTTGAAGGGGCTTTGATCCGCGTTCAAGCTTATTCGACGACTAAAAATACTGATATCACTAAGTCTGTAGCCGCTGATGCGTTAAAAATCTATAAACTTTCCAATGATAAAAATGGTATTTCCATCGCCAAGATCCAAAACAAAGTCGCTAAGTATTATCATGTCACTATCCAAGACCTAAAAGGGAAGAAACGTGTCAAAACCATCGTGGTACCAAGGCAAATCGCCATGTACTTATCACGGGAGTTAACTGACAAGTCCTTGCCACAAATAGGGATGGAGTTCGGCGGCAAAGATCATACGACGGTGATGCATTCTTGCGACAAAATATCTGAATTGCTCATTAAAGATGACGATTTGAAACGTTCCGTCAACGAACTGAAAGATGACTTGAGAAATTAACATGTTGATAAATTTTGACTTTTCCCAAAGTTATCCACAGCTGTTAATAACATGCATTTTTTAAGTCCTGACTTTACTTGGAATAGTTTTCCACAGTTTTAACAGTACCTACTACTACTTCTATCTTTATATTAATTAATTAAAAAAGGGAGTTACCTATGAAATTTTCTATTGATCGAACTAAATTTATTAACCAAACAAGCAATGTTCAAAGAGCAATTTCGACCAAAACAACTATTCCTATTTTGACCGGAATGAAATTAGATCTTTCAGAATCAGGTTTGACAATTACAGGTAGTAATTCTGATATTTCAATTACCGCCTTTATTGATAAAAACGATTCTGACAATGACCTAAAGATCGAAAGTACCGGTTCAATTGTTTTACCAGCACGGTTCTTTAACGAAATCATTAAAAAACTTCCTGGCGACAATTTTGAACTTGAAGTTCTCAGCAATAACCAGACTTTAATCAAGTCAGGTGTTTCAGAATTTACTATCAATGGTTTAGATGCAATAAACTACCCACATTTACCAGATGTTGAGACTGATAATCAATTAAGTCTTCCCACAGATGTATTCAAAGAGGTGGTCAATCAAACTGTTATTGCCGTCTCTACTCAAGAAAGTCGTCCGGTACTAACTGGTGTCAACTTCTTGATCAGTAACGAAGGGCTAACTGCTGTGGCAACTGATAGTCACCGTCTTTCACAAAGAAAGATCAATATTACGAGTGATGAAGATTACAACTTGATCATTCCCGGAAAGAGTTTGACTGAATTAGTTCGTACAATCAGCGATACGGTTAAAGAAATTTCAATGTCGATTTCTGAAAACCAAGTACTATTCAGTTTTGACAACATTCGTTTTTATTCTCGTTTGCTTGACGGCCGTTATCCAGAAACAGACCGTTTGATCCCTGACGATTCGAATACAAAATTGACCTTTGATTCATCTAATCTTTTGGCATCAGTAGAACGTGCTTCCTTGCTTTCTCATGAAAGTCGCAACAATTTCATCAAATTGGAAATCAAGGCTGTGGATAAAAAAGCTACTTTATATGGCAATTCTCCAGAAGTCGGAACTGTGGAGGAAGTATTAGATTTTGATAATCTTGAAGGCGATGACTTAGAAATTTCCTTCAACCCGGATTATCTCAAAGATGCTTTAAGATCATTCGGCAGCAATACGACGATCGAAATGAGTTTTACTTCACCATTGCATCCATTTACGCTCAGACCAGTTGAAGATCGTGACAATTTTGTCCAACTCATCACACCGGTTAGAACATTTTAATGAAAAAATTTCCAGAATAGGTTGAACTTTTCGGTTCAATCTATTTTTTTTGCCAATATCAGTTTAAAAGCCGTAATTTAGCGTAGAAACTTTTTTAACGGTATTTTAGTGGGTGGATACTTATTATTTAAAAAATTGCTCTAAACGGCTGATATTTAGTTCTAAGTTGTCTTTTAATGTTAAAACAACTATAATATTAGTATGTCATTAATGGATAAATCTAATAAATAGGGTGTTAACAATGTCTGAAAAATTTAAGCTAGAAACTGAATTTATTACTTTAGGTCAATTGCTAAAGGAAACTGGAGTGATTGAAACAGGCGGTCAAGCCAAGTGGTTCTTACGTGAAAATTCAGTGCTGCTTAATGGCAGTCCCGAGGATCGTCGTGGTAAAAAGTTGCGTTCTGGGGATGTCGTAGTTGTCGGTGAACAAACTTTTGAAATTGAATAAATGTTTGTTAAAGAATTAAAACTTCAGAATTACCGTAACTATGAATCTTTAGAGGTCAATTTCTCACCAGCGATAAACGTATTTTTGGGTGAAAATGCTCAAGGCAAGACCAATTTATTAGAGGCTATGTATTTCTTAGCTTTAACGAGAAGCCATCGAACATCGAATGACAAGGATTTAATCAAATGGGGTAGTGATTTCGCCAGAATCTCCGGTACCGTGATCAAAGATAATTCGAGTCGTCTAAAATTGGATTTAGTCATTAGCAAATCTGGTAAAAAAGCCAAATTGAATAATTTAGAACAACGTAAATTATCCAGTTACATTGGTAATTTAAATGTTGTTCTTTTTTCGCCAGAAGATTTATCAATTGTTAAAGGCAATCCAGGCATTCGACGCAAGTTCATCGATATGGAATTTGGCCAAATGTCGTCGCAGTATTTGAAGACGATGAGTCAATTTCGCTCAGTTTTAAAACAGCGAAATGCCTATTTAAAAAAACTTCAACATCATCAGGCCAACGATTTGGTCTATTTAGACGTTTTGTCGGACCAATTTGCGGCCTTTTGTGCTGAAGTAGTTTTTTCACGCTTACAATTTTTACAAAAATTGCAAGACCACATTGAAAAAATTCATGCCAATATTACAGAAGACCATGAAAAACTAGAAATTGTTTACAATACTTTTTTCAAAACTGAAGGAAAAAGCCTTGAAAATATTTATGATATTTTCAAAGAAAATTTCAAGCAAAATTATCAAAAAGAGATCCAACGGGGCGTGACGCTTTATGGACCTCATCGTGATGACATTAAATTCATGGTCAATGGTAAGAATGTTCAAGATTTTGGATCACAAGGCCAGCAACGTTCAGTGGCCTTGAGTTTGAAGTTGGCGGAAGTTGAGTTGATCAAGGATCAAGTGGGGGATTACCCCATCTTATTGCTAGATGACGTTTTATCAGAATTAGATCATAAGCGTCAGACGCATTTATTATCCTCGATCAAAGAGGGCATTCAAACTTTCATAACTACAACCTCGATTGATGATGTTGATCCAGAATTGGTAAAAGATCCTAATATTCTCAATATTAAAAATGGCAAAGTTCAACAGGAGGAGATTTAATGGCTGAAGACAGAAAAGCTGAACTGGAAAAGAAAGAAGAAAAAGTCGAAGAATATGACGCGAGTCAAATTCAAGTTCTTGAAGGACTAGAGGCTGTTCGTAAACGTCCCGGTATGTATATCGGCTCAACTAGTAAACAAGGTTTACACCATCTAGTTTGGGAAATTATTGATAATGGTATTGATGAAGCTTTAGCTGGTTTCGCTACAAAAATCGAAGTTACTGTTGAACCAGATAACTCCATTACTGTTACCGATGATGGACGTGGTATTCCAGTTGATATTCAAAAGAAAACTGGTAAACCTGCGCTTGAAACGGTTTATACAATTTTGCACGCTGGTGGTAAATTCGGCGGTGGCGGATACAAAGTTTCCGGTGGTCTGCATGGTGTTGGTGCCTCGGTAGTTAACGCTTTGAGTAGCGAATTGGATGTTGAAGTTGTTCGTGCCGGCAAACGTTACGGCATTGATTTTAAACGTGGTAAAGTCAACCATGCTATGCACGTGCTAGGCGATGCGGATGAATTTGAACATGGAACCCGTGTTCACTTTGTGCCAGATCCAGACATCTTTACTGAAACAACCGTTTATGATGACAAGGTTTTGACAACTAGAATTCGTGAATTGGCTTTCTTGAACAAAGGTTTGAAACTAACCTTTACTGATAAGAGAGCTGAGACAGCTGAAAAACTCGTCTTCCACTATGAAGGTGGAATCAAGAGCTACGTTGAGTTCATGGATAAAGAAAAAGAAGTCCTCTTCGAAGATCCAATTTATGTCGAAGGCGTTCAAGATGGAATTACCGTTGAAGTTGCTTTGCAATATACCGACGAATACCATACGAATTTGATGACTTTCGCTAATAATATCCATACATACGAAGGTGGAACACACGAAGTTGGTTTTAAGACAGCTTTGACACGTGTGATCAATGATTACGCTCATAAAAATAAACTACTAAAAGATAATGAAAAATTGTCTGGTGAGGATGTCCGTGAAGGGATGACAGCAGTCGTTTCAGTCAAGCATCCAGATCCACAATTCGAAGGTCAAACCAAGACTAAGCTTGGTAATAGTGATGCTAGAACGATTACTGATCGACTCTTCAGTGAACACTTTATGAAGTTCTTGATGGAAAATCCTAACGTCGCTAAAAAGATCGTTGAAAAAGGTTCATTAGCTACGAAAGCTCGTTTAGCTGCTAAGAGAGCTCGTGAAGTAACTAGAAAACAAAACGGTTTGGAAATCAGTAATTTGCCTGGTAAGTTAGCTGATAACTCCAGCAAAGATCCTGAAATTTCTGAATTATTTATCGTCGAGGGTGATTCTGCCGGTGGTTCTGCTAAGACTGGTCGTTCTCGTTTAACTCAGGCTATTTTGCCTATCCGTGGTAAGATCCTAAACGTTGAAAAAGCTTCAATGGACAAGATCTTGGCAAATGAAGAAATTAGAACTTTATTCACTGCTATGGGAACTGGCTTTGGTGAAGACTTTGATATTTCTAAAGCCCGTTATCACAAGGTTATTATCATGACCGATGCCGATGTCGATGGTGCCCATATCAGAACTTTATTGTTAACGCTACTTTACAGATATATGCGTCCGGTCGTTGATGCAGGCTATGTCTATATCGCTAAGCCACCTTTGTATCAAGTTCGTCAAGGTAAGATGATGAGATACTTTGATACCGATAAAGAAAAGGATGACTTCGTTGAACAATTGCCACCAAAACCAGAACCAAAGATCCAACGTTACAAGGGTCTTGGTGAAATGGATGCAGATCAATTGTGGGAGACAACAATGGACCCTGAAAAGAGAAGATTAGATCGAGTTAATCTTGATGATGCAATTGAGGCTAACAAGATTTTCTCAATGTTGATGGGTGATAAAGTTGAACCTAGACGAGAATTCATTGAAGAAAATGCACGTTATGCAGAAGTAGACTATTAGGGAGGATGACAATTTAATGGCAGATCATAGAATAGAAAATGTTAACCTGACAGAAGTCATGAAGAATTCCTTCGTTGATTACGCTGCTAGTGTTATCGTGTCACGTGCGTTACCAGATGTCCGTGATGGCCTAAAACCCGTTCATCGTCGTATCCTTTACGGTATGAATGAGTTAGGTGTTACACCTGACAAACCATACAAGAAGAGTGCCCGTTTCGTTGGTGATATTATGGGTAAATATCACCCCCATGGGGATTCAGCAATTTATGAATCAATGGTTAGAATGGCGCAAGATTTTAGTTACCGTTATCCATTAGTTGATGGACACGGAAACTTTGGATCAATTGATGGTGATCCACCTGCTGCTATGCGTTATACCGAAGCTCGTATGAGTAAAATGGCAGTTGAAATGTTGCGTGATATCAACAAAGATACTGTTGATCTAGTTCCTAACTACGATGGTGAAGAAAAAGAGCCAATGGTATTGCCAGCTCGTTTCCCTAACTTGTTAGTGAACGGTGCAACTGGTATTGCGGTTGGTATGACTACTAATATTCCTTCACATAACTTAAAAGAAGTTATCGATGCTTTGCATATCTTGATGCGTAATAAAGAGGCAACAGTAGCTGACTTGATGAAAGTTATTCCCGGTCCTGATTTCCCAACTGGTGGTATCATCATGGGTCGTTCTGGAATCAGAAAGGCTTATGAAACTGGTAAAGGAACGATTATTCTTCGGGCAAAAGTTGATGTCGTGACGAAGAAGAGTGGGGCTGAGCAAATTATCGTGACTGAGTTGCCATATATGGTCAACAAAGCCAAGTTAGTTGAGAGAATTGCAGAACTAGCTCGGGATAAAAAGCTTGAAGGAATTACTGATCTTAACGATGAATCAGACCGTGAAGGTATGCGGATCGTAATCGATATTCGTCGTGATATGAGTGCTTCCGTCGTCTTGAATAATTTGTACAAGTTAACACAACTACAGATTTCTTATGGTATCAACATGGTTGCTATCGTAGGGAAGACGCCAAGAGTATTCTCACTCAAAGGTATTTTGATCGAATACTTGAAACATCAAGAAGTTGTTATCCGTAGAAGAACTGAATTTGAATTGAAACGTGCCAAAGCTCGTGCTCATATCCTGGAAGGATTGAGAATTGCTTTGGACCATATTGATGAAATTATCAGTATCATCCGTGGTTCACAAACTTCGGCAATCGCTAAACAAACTTTGATGGATAAATTTAAATTATCCGACAAACAATCACAAGCTATCTTGGATATGCGTTTAGTTCGTTTGACTGGTTTGGAACGTGAAAAAGTTGAATCAGAATATCAAGAATTGTTAGTAAAAATTGCTGATTATGAAGATATTTTGGCTAAACCTGAACGTGTCGATAAGATCATTTACGACGAATTGCTTGAAATTCAAGATAAATTCGGCGATTCTCGAAGAACTGAAATTCGTGCTAGTGAAGTTGCCAATATCGAAGATGAAGACTTGATCGAAGAAGAAAATGTCTTGATCGTTTTGACCCACAATGGCTATATCAAGCGTCTCTCCGCCGACGAATTTAGAGTTCAAAATCGTGGTGGCCGTGGTATTCAAGGGATGGGCATTCATGATGATGACTTCATCGAACAGATGATCTATACATCGACTCATGATCGTCTCTTGTTCTTTACTAATGCGGGTAAAGTTTACCGGATCAAAGGCTATGAAGTCCCTGAATATGGACGAACAGCCAAGGGAATCCCAGTTATCAATCTTTTGAACATCGAAAAAGGTGAGAAGATCGAGACTGTGATCAATGTTGACAAAGACGTTGATCCTGATAACTCATATTTGTTCTTTGTGACGAAATATGGAACGGTTAAACGGACTCCAGTCAATGACTTCGCCAATATTAGACACTCTGGCTTGAGAGCCATTACTTTGCGGGATGAAGATGAATTGAATAACGCCTTCTTAACTGATGGCAGCAAGGTCATTATCATCGGAACCCACAAGGGATATGCCGTAACCTTTAAGGAAAGTGACGTTCGTCCAATGGGAAGAACCGCTTCTGGTGTACGTGGTATCAAGTTACGTGAAGATGATTACGTAGTTGGCTCTTCAATCGCTGCAGCAGATCAAGAAGTTTTGACGATCTCTGAGAACGGTTATGGAAAACGGACTGCGACATCTGAATATCCAGTTAAAGGTCGTGGTGGTAAAGGTATCAAGACTGCCAATGTCACTGAAAAGAATGGACCAATTGCTGGTTTAACAGTTGTTAACGGTGATGAAGATATCATGCTGATCACTGACAAAGGTGTAATGATTCGTTTTGATGTCCAAAGCGTTTCACAAACTGGCCGAGCAACATTAGGTGTTAGATTGATTAAGGTCGATGATGATTCGATCGTTTCAACTATGGCTAAAATTGCTCACGAAGATGATGCAGACGATGCAGCTTCCGACGACAATGACAGTGATGTTCCAACAAATGATGTCAGTGATGAATCGACAGATGATTCTACTGATACAAATGATGATGATTCAACATCAGATGACGAGTAAAAAATAATCGTTTCTGCGTAGTTTGGATATGTGGCCCAAGAAGGGTTGCGTGTCAGGCAGAAGCGATTTTTTTATTGTAAAAAATTCTAGTAATTGAACGGGACTTATGATAAACTTATACTTCGTGAGTATAAAATGTAGTTAATTTATGCTCCTTGTTCTTTCCTAATGAAAGAACCATTAGACCATAAGGAGGTGTACAGTCATGGCTGAAGCACATTACGAAATCACATATATCATTAAACCTGATATGGAAGAAGACGCAAAGAAGGTATTGATCGATCGTTTCGATAAGATCCTTACTGACAACGGCGCCAAAGTAATCGACTCAAAAGACTGGGAAAAGAAACGTTTAGCATATGAAATTGCTAATTATAAAGAAGGTATCTACCACATTGTAAACGTAGATGCTGACAACGATGAAGCAATTAACGAATTCGACCGTCTTTCAAAGATTGAAGATAACATTCTTCGTCACATGATCGTTAGACGCGAAGACTAATTTGTTTCACGTGAAACATTAAAGGAGGCAGATAAAATGATTAATCGAGTAGTTTTAGTTGGACGCCTGACACGTGATCCTGAATTGAGATACACTTCAAGTGGAGCTGCAGTTGCCAGTTTTACAGTTGCTGTAAACAGACAATTTACTAATTCACAAGGTGAACGTGACGCCGATTTTATTGGTTGTACTATTTGGAGAAAAGCTGCCGAGAATTTTGTTAACTTCACTAAGAAGGGTTCATTGGTAGGTATCGATGGACGTATTCAAACAAGTTCGTATGATAATCAACAAGGTCAAAGAGTTTTCAGAACGGATGTCGTTGTAGAAAACTTCTCCTTGCTTGAATCACGTGCTGAAAGTGAAAGACGAGATTCTGGTAATAGCAATTATTCAAATTCTAATAATCAAGCACCTAGCTATAATAATTCTAACCAATCAAATCAGTCTCCATTCGGAAATAATAGTAATAATAGCAACCCTAATAGTGGTAGCAATTATAACAGTAACAACAATAATAATAACAATAATCAATCTAACAATAACAATAGCAGTAATGGCGATCCTTTTGCTGACAACAGTAAACCTATTGACATTTCTGATGACGATTTACCATTTTAATATAGAAGGGAGCAATATATAATGGCCCAACAAAGAAGAGGCGGACGTAGAAGACGTAAAGTTGACTTCATCGCTGCTAATCATATCGAATACATCGATTACAAAGATACAGAATTACTTAAGAGATTTATCTCAGAACGTGGTAAGATTTTGCCAAGACGTGTTACAGGTACAAGTGCTAAGAACCAACGTAAGCTTACTGTAGCTATCAAGAGAGCAAGAATCATGGCTCTACTTCCATTCGTTGCTGAAGACTAAATTTTAAAGAGAGCTAGACAATTCCGTCTGCTTTTAAGTATTATGTTGAATACCCTCTGATTCCGTATTTAGAATCAGAGGGTATTTTCGTTAATTTAGATTCATTCTGTATCAAAATCATCTGACAAATGATTAGTTAGTTACGTCCCAATCTTTCAGTTTTAAAAGTGAAGTTTTATCAGCCTAATTAGGATTGAAAACGCATAAATTGAACCGAGATTTTTCCATTAATATTTTGCGGAAAGAACATCACGGCTGTGATAAAATTAAAGGGTATATCTAAGAGGGGACTATTATGAAAAAGATAAAAGCTAATCTGAAGTTCTTCCTGTCCAGAGTCGATCATTCGACTCAACTTACGGGAGTCTCTCTGATCGTTATGCTATTCTCGATATTAATAGTTGGCTTGATTCACGGTTCTGTAGCCGGTTACATTCAAGCTATATTAGTAATTATTTCATTAATCTTGTTCGTTTATTTATTCCTGTTATTAGGTGAAAAAGCAGGTAAGTATACGAATAATTTACAATATCGAATCGACCGGGGAACGGATAACAGTTTTGTAGAGTATCCGTTGGGAATTTTACTCTATGATGCTGATAAACAGATTCAGTGGGTTAATCCATATTTCGTCGAAGAAACTGGTTTTAATCCAGCCAATAGCATGGCAATTGGAGATATATCTTCGGAACTATCGAGTATGATTGATAGCGAAGAACCTATCGGAAGTAAAACGATCCAAATAGATGATAAATATTATTTGGTCCAAGTCCAATCTGAATTGAAAGTTATTTATTTGATGGATATCACGCACTATTCAAAAATCGAACGACGTTATGAAGATAATCGTTCAGTGATTGGACAAGTGTACTTAGATAATTATGCAGAGATCACTCAATCGATGAGCGATCGTGATATTTCAAATTTGGATAATTATATTACGAATGAATTGTCAAACTGGTCCTCAGAGGAACAAATGTTTTTGAAACGGATCGATGACGATCATTTCTTCATCATGGCTTATACTGGCCGTATTTTCGATATGGAAAAGAATGGTTTTAAAATTCTGGATGTCATTCGTGAATATACTTCTCAACAAAACGTTCCCTTAACATTGAGTATGGGCTTCTCATATGGTATTGATGATTTACATAAATTAAATGACGAAGCACAAAAAAATCTTAATCTAGCACTAGGACGTGGTGGGGACCAAGTTGTTGTAAAAGAAATTGGCGAAAAGGCTCGCTTTTACGGCGGCAACACTGATCCAATGGAAAAGAGAACTCGTGTTCGTGCTAGAATGATCAGTGAAGCACTCCAAGAATTACTTAAAGACAGTGATCAAGTGATCGTTATGGGACACTCCCATCCTGATATGGATGTCCTAGGTTCGTCACTTGGAATCAGACGGATCTCTATGATGAACAATACGCCATGTAAGGTCGTTATCAATCCTAAGACGTTGCATTCAGATGTCAGTCGCTTGTTAGCGATGATCAACGAAGATCCAGATATCAAAAAAGATATTATTTCACCAGAGGAATCAGAAGCCATCAAGACGCCAAAGACATTGATCGTCATGGTCGATCATTCCAAACAAAGTATTTCGATCAATCCTGGTCTGTTCAAAGGCGATAACAATAAAGTCGTCGTTATCGATCACCACAGACGTGGTGAGGAATTCCCAGAGAATCCTATGCTGATCTATATTGAACCTTATGCTTCATCAACTAGTGAATTGATCACCGAGATGCTGGAATATCAGCCTAAAAATAAAAAAGCCATCGAGAAGATCGAAGCTACAGCCCTTTTGGCAGGAATTACTGTCGACACGAAGTCATTTTCTTTGCGGACTGGTACAAGAACTTTCGATGCAGCTAGTTATTTACGTTCAGTGGGTGCTGATGAAACGATCATTCAAAATGTCTTGAAAGAGAATATTGATTCATTTATTCAAAAGAGTCATTTGATTGAAACAATTACGATGGTCGGCGGCAATATGGCAGTTTGTTTTGGTGAAGAGGATAAGTCCTATGATCCAGTTATTGTTGCCCAAGCAGCGGATACATTGTTATCATTAGATAATGTTGAAGCATCGTTTGTCATTAGTAAACGTCCGGACGGTCGAGTAGGAATTTCGGCTCGTAGTTTAGGAAACATTAATGTACAAGTAATTATGGAGAAGCTTGGCGGTGGTGGACATTTGTCTGATGCCGCAACGCAAATTTCTGATTCAACGGTCGAGGAAGTTAAAAATCAATTGGTTGAAGTTTTAACGGACTCTAATAAGAAGAGCTAAGAGGAGGATCATATAAAATGAAAGTTATTTTCCTAGAAGATGTTAGAGGTAAAGGGAAGAAGGGTGAACTCAAGAACGTTGCTGATGGGTACGCTCAAAACTTTTTAATCAAAAATAATAAGGCAATTGAGGCTACTAAGGCTAATATGGCTGAATTAAAGGCTAAGCAAAATCGTGAAGCCAAGGATTACGAAGCTGAAAAGGCAGAAGCTAAAGTTTTGAAGACAAAAATCGAAGACGATAAAACAGTCGTTGAAATTTCAGCTAAAGCAGGAGCAGATGGTCGCTTATTTGGCTCAGTAACGACCAAAAAGATTGCTGAAGAAATGAATAATCAATATGGATTTAAAGTTGATAAACATAAGATGACCTTGAATGATGGCGTAAAGTCACTCGGATATATTAACGTCCCCGTTAAGTTATTCGATGGCGTTGAAGCTACCATTCGCGTTCATGTTGCTGAAAAGAAGTAGGATATAAATGAATAACGATATAACTTCAAGAATACCGCCCAATGATAAGGATGCTGAGCAAGCCGTATTAGGAGCGGTTTTTCTAAGTCAAGATGCCTTGATCGAGGCAATGGAATATGTTGAAGCAGAGGATTTTTATCAACATGCTAATCAGTTGATCTTTCAAGCGATGATGAATTTAAACGATCGTGAAGAACCGGTTGATGTCGTGACGGTTCAAAATGAATTAGATCGTTTGAATCAAATTGAAGACATTGGTGGAGTCAGTTACTTGGCTGAATTAGCCAGTGCTGTACCGACTGCTGCCAATACGACTTACTATGCCAAAATCGTCAAGGACAAATCGATTTTACGCCGTTTGATCAATGCTGCTACGGGTATCGTTCAACGGAGTTTTGAAGAAGATGACGATGTTGACAGTATCATCGATCAATCTGAAAAAGAGATTATGGATGTTTCTGAAAACAGAAATCACCAAGGCTTCCGTAAAATCTCTGATGTTGTAAAGTCATCCTTTGAAGAGATCGATAAGTTATATGATCAAGGCAGTGATGTGACGGGGCTTTCAACTGGTTACAAAGATCTTGATGATATGACCACTGGGTTACATAAAGATGAATTGATTATTTTAGCAGCTCGACCAGGTGTTGGTAAAACTGCTTTTGCATTGAATCTGGCACAAAATGCAGCCACTAAGTCTAATGCGACCGTAGCAATCTTCTCTTTGGAAATGGGTGCGGAGTCGTTAGTCAATCGTATGCTTTGTTCAGAAGGTAGTATTGATGCCAATTCCTTAAGAACAGGTAAGTTGGATGAAAACCAATGGAATAGCTTGGTTGTGGCGATGGGGAGTTTGTCACGGACGAATGTCTATATTGACGATACTCCTGGTACCAAAATGGCAGCCATTCGTTCAAAATGTCGAAGATTGCTTAAAGAGAGTGGTCATTTAGACTTAATTATCATCGATTATTTGCAACTGATCGAAGGTACTGGTCAAGAAAATAGACAACAAGAAGTTTCAGCCATTTCTCGTAGTTTGAAGAAATTGGCAAAAGAATTGCATGTTCCAATAATCGCTTTATCACAGCTTTCTCGTGGTGTTGAAGCGCGGCAAGATAAAAGACCAATGTTGTCAGATATCCGTGAATCTGGTTCAATTGAACAGGATGCTGATATCGTTGCTTTCCTTTATCGTGATGATTATTATCGTGACGAAGACGGCGATGACAATAATGGTGATCAAGAGGAACCAGAGGATCAAGATGTTGGTGAAGTTGAAGTAATTATCAGCAAGAACCGTTCAGGTCCTCGTGGAACAGCTAAGTTATTGTTCGTGAAATCTTATAATAAGTTTTCATCGATCGCAAATATTCCAGAAAATTAAATAGTGTAGGTGTAGAAGAGATATGACAACAGTTGTTGTAGTAGGTACTCAATGGGGCGACGAAGGTAAAGGTAAGATTACCGATTATTTTAGTGGTGAAGCAAATATTATTGCACGTTACCAAGGTGGAGATAATGCTGGACACACTTTAAATATCGATAACAATGTTTACAAGTTGAGATCTGTTCCATCAGGTATTTTGTATTCGGATAAAACTAGTGTTATTGGAAACGGCGTGGTTTTAAATCTTGAATCATTGCTTGAAGAATTGCATCGTTTGCATGAACAAGGTGTAGATACTACTAATTTGAAAATTTCTAACCGTGCACAGTTGATTTTGCCTTACCATATCGAATTAGATAAGCTCCAAGAAGCTGCTAAGGGCGATTCTAAGGTCGGAACAACTAATAGAGGTATTGGACCTGCTTATACTGACAAAGCTTCACGTGTGGGTATTAGAATGGCCGATATTCTTGATAAAGAATTATTCAAAGAACTGTTAACAGATAACCTTAAACAAAAGAATGAACTATTCACGAAGATCTATGGTGTTGAACCAATGAAATTCGATGATATTTTTGAAAAGTACTATCAATTTGGACAAGAATTAAAGGATCGTGTGATCGATACTTCAGCTTACTTGAATAGAGAATTAAAGAACGGTCAAAATGTTCTATTCGAAGGTGCTCAAGGAATCATGCTTGATATTGATCACGGAACTTACCCTTATGTAACTTCATCGAATCCTGCTGGTGGTGTCACAACTGGTGCCGGAGTTGGTGCTCCTTTGATCGACAATGTGATTGGCGTTGTTAAAGCTTATACATCACGTGTCGGTGCTGGTCCATTCCCAACAGAATTATCAAATGAAACTGGAGATTTCTTACGTGAAGCAGGCCACGAATATGGTACAGTTACTCACCGTCCTCGTCGTGTGGGCTGGTTGGATCTAGTCGTTTTGAAGCATTCATGTAACGTTTCTGGTGTAACGCATCTTTCACTGAACTGTTTGGACGTTTTAACTGGACTTAAAGAAATTAAAATCTGTACTGGTTATGACTTGAATGGCAAGATAATTGATGAATATCCTGCTAACTTGAATGTTTTGGACAAGTGCAAGCCTGTTTATAAGACATTCCCAGGTTGGACAGTTGATATTACTCAAAGTAAGAGTATCAATGACTTACCACAAGAAGCTAAAGATTATCTTGATTTCATCAAGGATCAATTAGGAGTTTCTTATGCAACTGTTTCAGTAGGCCCCGATAGAGAACAAACAATCGAAGTCGATGACGTTTGGGAAGCATAAAAAAGCATCCTCTTGTGGGATGCTTTTTTTTGCACAAATGAGTCTTATCCGCTTAAGAAAATGGTCAAGCTCTTTAATCGTAGCGTCTTTAACTGAAACATTACTCGTGTTATTGATTAAGTGTACATAGTATAGAATTGTTTTGGGACATTATTGTTTTCTCCATGTTTGATTAAGTTTCGTTGCTTAAATCTTAACGTGAGGACAGTGATGTTCTTTTTTATTTTCTAGAGACAAAAAAACTGGTATTGATTATTCATCAATACCAGAAAGTATAGAACCCCTTTATATTACTATTTCTAAATTAAAGGAGCTTAAAGAAAGGCAGTAAGTCCCAAGACTGTTAGAGTCACTCCTACTACAATTGAAGACCACATTGCCAGAGGAGCAAATGGAGATGTGTCCTTATTTGCGTTTTTCTTTAAATTTTTAAAGTAAAGAATTGTTATACATATTTGCCAGATGCCGATAACCAAAAATAAAATAGCTGCTATTATATCGATTTTGCTCATTATACTGTACCCCCCTAAAAATTGGATAATTGAAAATATAAACGCATTACTATGCCATTGATTTACTGAATTTATGAAGTTGTATTACTGAAACAAGGCAAGCAATTAAACTTATTATTACTACCAACATTAAAAGTATAGTCATCTGAGAGTTGGTAAATTCTGTGGAAGACCTGCCGGAAGCCAACATAGGCAAATCACTAATTAAATGAAGTATAACTACAAGTGATAGATTTTTTGTTTTTAAATATAAGGTTCCATAGAGAATCCCAGTTGCGAAGGCCAAAATGATTTGAGTTAAAATCAAAAGGAATGCTCCATGTTCAAAATTTACTATATGAGCAAAAGCAAAACCAATGCTACTAATTAAAACTGATAAAAATAGCTTGTTCCTTGTTAGTTTCAAACTCAACGGTATTAGAATTCCTCTATATATATACTCCTCACAAATTGCAATCATTAAGATAGTCATGAAACCTATAAGAATTGGACCTTTAATATGAAGCGTAAAAGGATTCTTTGTTAACAAAATTAAAACAATTGCCGGAATAGCATTAAGAAATTGACTCACCGGTCTTTTATATGAAAAGAAATTAACATTAACGTGCAACCAACTCTTATTTAAAATAATAAATAGAATCAAAACAATTACATCGCACGTTATTTTTTGATAATTTTTTGGTTCCCAAATAATTAACGATGGAACTAATAAAAGAGCAAGTGGCAACAAAATAAAAGATGTAAAAAATTTCCCTATATTTTTTGACATGATTCTTTTTTTACACTTTCAGCTGCAGATTTTAACTAGAAAACCATTTTCCTTCCGGAACCAAATTATAGTGCTTTTTTAATTGCTTTTTTCGTTAGAAATGATGCCATTTTGAAAATTGATAAAGCGGCTACGGTTGCGATCAAAAGTCATGGTGTAGTAGTAAGTATTATTTTTATTCAACTGTTTAATATAGACTCTGGTATAGCGTGGTACATCAGAGATTTGATAGCCCACGATACTGGAATTACTGATTCGAGCATTAGAATTTTTAGCCAATTCGTACAAACCATTGTTGCTCCTATTAGGATTCAGTCCCAAGTTAAGTGAAATTTGGTTGAAATTGCCAGGTTCATTAGCACTGGTAGCTGTTAAGTTAGAATTGATGATAGCTGTTTTTAGACGTTGTAAAAAGGCCTTCGCTTGATCATTACCGGTATTTCCTAGTTCCACATTTTCTAAGACAAATTGAGGTGGATACTTATTCGACTTGGTGTTGAGATATTTGGCTGAGGTGATTGCATCGTCTTTATAGTAGAGCCGGTAACGATAACTGACGATATTTTTGGTGTCGTCATAACGGTTGCAGCTGATCGTGATATATTTTCCCGTAATATCTTTACCGAAATTCAGTAAGGTCATCTTGGCGATATAGCGGTGTGGCTTAGCATTGACCTGTTTAAGTAAACTTTTCTCTTGATCATTGGATAAAAATGACAACTCTTTCGTATTATCATAGTCATCATTGATAGTCGAAACGAGATTGACAGCCTGTTGTTTAGCTTTGGTCATATCGCCGTCGTCAATATTGACAGCTTTAGGTGCGATATCTTCATCGATATTATTTGGATTGACGATCAAAGAAAAGGGTATCGTGATAGAGGCAATACCATCAACGGTCTTATCTTTGATTTTACCTAGATTAAGGGCATATGCGGAGACGATCATTATCAATAAGAGCAGAATAATGATCCATTTAGTATATTTTTTGTTTAATTTTTTCAAAATTTCCACCCTTTATTTGCAGGATAATTTACTATTATAATAACAAGATGAACTAGATATTTGGGGAAAATCATGAAAGATAAGAAAGATTTAAAAAGTAAGACGAAATCAGAACGCTACTTGATGCATGGTGCTGGCGTAGTTGCAATCATAACTGCCGTCATCTTTTTTATCATGTTGTCTCGTGGCGTGGTCAATGCTGTAGTAACTTCAAAAATATCTAGTCAGTATCAAGATAAAGAGTTAGAAGTTTTGAAGACAGACTTGAATTACAAATCATTGGACTTTATCGGCAAATTGATCGATGTCAGCAATGGTTACGTAATTACTAAGAGTAATGTTCAAAAGTATCAAGAATTGGAAGGTTATATTCAAGCACGTAAGGACCGTTCTAAGGCTGTTGGCAAGCTATACGATGGCAAGAGCAATTATCGAGATGACGTTACTAGTCAAAAAATCAATGACTTAGATAAAACACTTTTAAAAGAGAAGAATCAAGATGTCTATCAAAAATTACGTAATGATTTGGATATGATTCAAATTTGGTTCGAGCAGACGCAAGACGCGGATAAATATTTAGATAAAACGTGGCAAGCTTTTAACGAAAAGAACAGTAGCTTAAGCTTTAAGAAAATTTCCATGGTCAATACTTACTACAAGCTGATCAAGAATAAAACCATTAAGAATCGTTGGAGTGAGGCTGTCACGAAGATGGATGATTATTTCTCCAGTCACAAGGGCGACAGTTCGAAAGTTACGGCGATTAAGCAAGAGTTAGCTGCCTTACGAAATGCCCCATTAACAGAAAAGTATACTCCCGCTAATGTCGATATCGTTTCCAGCTTAAATTCAACAACTGGAGCCTCTGATGTCTTAACACAGGCAGGAATCACTGGAAAATATGTTTTGTACTACAACTCCAGCAAGAATACTCTAGCCTTGATGACACGGGTGAGCGGCAAATACGTGGCTGAAGACGGTACTTTTAATGTCACAAGTTCGCAAGTCAGTTCTGGCAAATATACTGTTAAAAAATTGGTCAATGCTGGCGGTTCAGATGCAATTATTACGGATAGCAGCAACAGCAATTTCGGTGAGTATGTATCTAATGCCAGTGACAGTAGTTTAGATTCGATGAATGTCTCTGATCCAGAGAACAGTACAGCTGATTTCAATTCCGCTACACCAGTCTTTTGGTTCAAGAACAACGCGAACTTGAGTACCTCGATCTACTTTGGCGATAGTTCAACGATTGGTTTCATTTATGCAGGTGGAACAAGTTATAACAATGGTATGCAAATTAGTTCATCAGACTTGTCTAATTTGATGTCACAAGTATCTTCTGGAATAACATTCTATGTCAATTAGGGGCTAATTATGCGTAAGAAAAATATGGAACACAGAGCAATTAAAAAAAGAAAAAAATGGCCGTGGATATTATTAACGATCGTAGTTTTGATTGTATTAAGTATCGGTGGTTTTTGGTGGAAGTACGGTTATGATATTCGGAATACGATAGCTGACGGCTACTCTTATAGCCAAGGTTTGAAGAAATCAGATTTTTATCCTAAGAATTCTACCGTTATATATGACCGTAACGGTAAAGTGTTGAAGAAGCTGTCTCAATCGAGTTCCAATTATACACCGATAAATGAAATTAACCCTAAAATTCGGAAAGGCCTTGTGGCTGTTGAAGATCAACGCTTTTATACTCATCATGGAGTCGATCTATACGGAGTTATGCGCTCGACAGTTTCCACATTATTGCATCATCGAACCGAGGGTGGTTCTACTTTGACCCAACAGCTGGTTAAGAATGTTATTTTGCAAGATCAATCGCAGAATTTAACTCGTAAGTTAAAGGAAATGGTTATTGCTCAGCAACTCGAGAAAAAGTTTACTAAGAATCAAATCCTGGAGTTCTATATCAATGATGTTTACATGGGCCATGGTTCTTATGGTTTCAGTGCGGCTTCAGATTATTATTTTTCCCAGAAGCAGAGTGATTTATCAATTGATAAATTGGCTGTGCTAGTTGGGATACCGAACAACCCAGTTTACTATGATCCGGTAGCGAACCCGCAACGGGCTGTAAAACGCCGAAACATGATTTTATATATTTTCTATCAGCAAGGTTTGATTTCTAAAAAGGTTTATCAGACGGCCCGAACTAAACCTTTAGGCTTGAAAATCAATCAAAAGAAGTATGATAATGACGTTTCCAATAACTATGCACTCAGTTATGCAGTTTATAATGCGACTGAAGAATTGATGAAGTCTGCTGGCTTCACTATGCGTTATGACTTTAAGGATGAAGCAGACCGTAACGCTTATAACACTCAATATCAACAAGCCTTCGAACGGGCAAGAGGTCAGTTGATGGATGGCGGTTATCGGATTCATACGACCATCGATGAAACCGTCCAAAATAAAATTGAGGAATTGGTCAACAATACTTATAAGTCATATACAGGACGAGACGCTCATGGTAAGTTAACGCCGCAGGTTTCCAGTACCGTGATCGATAATAAGACTGGTGACGTTATAGCGATAGTTGGTGGACGGACTACTACAGGCGACCAAGTTAATCGTGCAATTTCTGGATACCGTCAACCTGGATCGACGGCTAAGCCTTTAATTGCCTATGCACCAGCTTTTGAAAGAGGATATCTACCTCAAAGTACTGTAACTGATTCAGCAGTCGGAACCCCAACGGTTCATAACTGGTACAGTGGTTATACTGGCAGCAATACTTTACGACACGCTTTGGAGAACTCAATCAATACGATTGCTTACAAGTTAGCAGCGTCAGATACTAAACACACTTACTATGATGATTTAGTTAAGATGGAATTTGCCCGACTTTCACCAGCTCAAAAGACTGATCCACGTCTAGCTATTGGTTCCTTTACTTACGGAACAACGACTACGGAAATGGCCTCGGCTTATAGTTCTTTTGCTCGAGGCGGAAAGTTTATTCACCCAAGTAATTTGTCGAGTATTTATGATAGCGAAAACGACCGTTATATTTATCAAAACACTCATATGGGGACTAAAGTTTACACGAAGAATGCTAGTTATATGATGTTGAATACCATGCAATCAGTGATTACTGATGGTCTAGGTAAGGCGGCGGCTTTAGATAACTATAAATATACGGCCGGTAAAACTGGTACGACTGATGATACGAAGGATTCATATTTTGTTGGTATGACGCCTAACTTTACGATTGCCAATTGGACTGGTCACGACATCCCTTCAACTTTGACCCAAGGCGAAAATGATTTAACAATGCAAGCCTTTAAGGCAGAAGGACAATATCTAGTCGATTACACGAAACAAAAAGACCAAAACTTTAGTAAGCCCAATACGATCAAGGTTAGTGGCAGTAACTTATATGTCAATAAGAGCAATGATAAACCAAGCATTCAAGATATTATTGATAATGATTTTTCTAAGTACAATACTGACCAAGAACAAAAGAATACTAATCGCTTGTATAATCTCGATTATCGGATCATCTATCACTTAACTAAGAAAGAAGAATTCAAGCGTGAAGGTAAAGTTAGAAAGGCAATTGACAAGTATAACGAGTCTCCAATCACGAAAGAATCCGAATACAATAAGAAATTAAGTGAATTACAAAAGATTCGTTATCTCAATGCTAACGTTAAACGTCAAAGTGCTAAGAATAGTTTCAATAAGCAGATCTTAGATCTTCAGAAAGCCTTAAATATGAGTCAAGCAATGTTCCAAGCAGCTAAGGATAACAAGGAAATTGCCAAGTACGAAGCCGAAAAAGAAGCTATCGAAGCTCAACGTTCGCAAAAACGTCAGGCAATGGTTGATAAATTGATGCCTCAGTACGAGTCACAGCTAGAAAAGGTTAAAGATGCTTACAAGAATGATGATTCTGATAAGGAAGATCAAAAGCAGAAGCTAGTTGATATTATGAATGAAATTAGAAGTTATGGTGGTAGTGTTCCAGACGTCAAGATCGACAGCAATGGTAACTCCACGACTTCAAGTTCCACAACTAGTTCAAGCAGCAGCAATTAAAAATGTTAATAACGACAAAAAAAGCTTCTGATTATAAAATCAGAGGCTTTTTTTAAAGATTATTGACTAATTTCGTCAGTATCATTTTGATTACGTTTAGCAATTGCTGGTAAGATCAAACCAAGTAAGATCAAAGCAATTGGGGTAATGATATTAAGCGCTAATTGGAACCACCATGATGATGGATCTTGAGCCATGTTCATCTTTGGCACCATACCTAGAATACATGCAAAAGCAGTTAGGAAAAAGGCCCAGAGACCAAAACCGAAGCCGACATATTTGTTCTTAACGAACATGTAGTCTGACTTGTACTTATCTAATTGTCTTGAAAGCATCATATAAGCTAAGAAGACCCAGAGGTAACGCATTGGCATAACGATTGAGTTAAGATTCAATAGCCAATTGTACAAATCATTCATACCATTGATACCTAAAGCTGGTACAATGATCAAAATTGAAACGAGGATAGCTGTCATCTTGTAACCATTGATAGCTACACCACGTTTGTTTTTCTTCAAGAGACTCTTAGGGATGAACTTCTTATCAGCATCACCTAAAAGCATTCTCAATGGGGCATCGATCGAAATAGCTAATGCAGCAGCAGAGGCAATCGTATTGGTAATAGCGAACGCCCAGACGAAGAGATTACCAACATGGAAACTGTTACCTAAGAATTGGAAAGCTTGGTAAGCACCATTGGCCATCAAGTCGGCAGGAATATGGTTCGAGTTGACGATCATACCGATTGCAAAGGAACCAAGCACGGCAGAAACGGCCACCATGACGGCTAAGATGATCATACCTAGTGGGAATTCCTTGGAAGCATTCTTAGTTTTATTAACGTATGGCGAGATCTTTTCTGAACCACCAACGGCGAAGACTAACATTGAAATTGTTGTAAAGTATTGAAAATCAAATTTTGGTATATATGTATGAATATCAGTCATGTTTGGTGTAGCGATTTGGACATGAGTGATAAAAGGAGCACTGATACCTAAGATAATGAATAATATCGACATCGTGAACATCGCGATCCCGGCAATACTACCAAGATTATTCAAGGTTGTAGTTCCTTTAGTGGCTAACCAGACAAAGGCTAAGAATATGATCAAACTAGCACCTTGAACTACTAATGGTGAACTAGTCTTGATGAAAGATCCGTTACCCTTGAATAGCCAACTCAAACTGACCATGATGATTTGTGGCTTTTGAGCTAAATAAGGAACATGCACGACCCAGTAAGTCCAAGCAGCAAAGTAAGCCAACTTGTTGTTAGATAAAGCTTTGACCCAGGAACTAACTCCCCCGCCAGCTTCTTGAAAGGCTGATCCTAGTTGTCCGACCATTAAAGTGTATGGTACGAAGTATAGAACCATGATCAAAATCCAAGATGTTACAACTGCTAGACCTTGGTTGGCAAAGTTATTGATAACATTATTAAGACCCCAAACAGTGGTAAAGCCCAAGAGAGCAATGTTCCACCATCTAAACGTCTTTGCATTATTTGCATCTGACATTATAAAATCCTCCTACGGGAGATGATTATACAGGAAAATGTCAGCAAAAACTTCCAAATAATGAGATAGATTTTTCAATATATCTAACTTTATATTTTAATAAATGTTTTTTAATCAAATTGACAGACGGCAACAAAAAATTATACTTTAATAATACGGCTGATCGACGAAAAATTTTTCATCAGACAGATTAAGCTGTATAATTGCATTCTATCTACTATAATGTAGAGAGAGTTTGGTTGAATTGTAGATAGCAAATAAATCGGAGTTTATTTATGGATAATAATAAAAATAATATGTCGCGTGAAGGACGCAAGAGGACACGTAATAGTGCCTTAGCTTCTGATAATGGCGGCAATGTCAAACGCCCATTTTTAAAAATCTTAGGATTAGTATTTCTAGTTATGATTTTTGTAACGGGCGCCTATGGCTTTAGACTTTATGCTCAAACGCAAAATTCATTGGGCAAAACTTATAAGGCTTTGGACGGAAAAAGTGTCTCTACGAAGATCAACAATAAAAAGCCAGTTTCAATTTTGTTACTGGGTGTTGATACAACCGATAATGGTGTTCGTGATAATGAAAAAGATTATCATGGAAATTCCGACACAATGATCGTTGTAACGGTTAATCCTAAGACGAATAAGACAACGATGATGTCCGTGCCTAGAGATTCGATGGCACAAATTTGGAAGAGCAGTACTAATAATACGAAGAAGATTCAAAAGATCAACTCAGCTTATGATATCGGTAATGAGGAAGCTGCTGTGGCAACCACTGAGAAGTTCTTGAACATACCGATCGATTATTATGTTAAAGTTGACTTTAATTCATTGACTCAAATCGTTAATGCGGTTGGTGGTGTCGATGTTGATGTACCATTTAGTTTCTCATACGGAGATACTGGTCAAAAGGAATCACATTTCAAGAAGGGTAAAATGCATTTAAATGGTAAGCAAGCTCTTGATTATTCAAGAATGCGTTATGAAGACCCTCAAGGTGATTACGGTCGACAATTGCGACAACGTCAGGTTATTACAGCCATTATTAAGAGTGCTGCTAGTGCCAAGACATTTACACGTTATCAAAAGGTATTGGATAGTATTTCGAGTTCGATGACAACTAATTTGAGTTTCAACGATATGCAATCAATGTTCTTGAATTATCGTGGTGCCGCTAAGAGTATCGGTTCAGATCATGTTCAAGGATATGGTTCCATGATCGATGGTTCTTCTTATGAAGTGATTCCTACCAAAGAATTACGTCGGGCATCTAATAAGTTAAGAAAGCAACTAGGATTACCAGAAGAACAATTGAATAATGAAGAAACTAAGTTAAATACATTGAATGAAGAACGTGGCTTCTCATTTGACAGTCAGAACCAAAATCAAAACTATACAATTTTTACCAGTAACGAAACGTCTGAATAAGAATAATAGTTCAACTAAAGGCTGAGACAATAGTTTCAGCCTTTTTTTAAGGAGATAAATATGAGTGTTTTAGAAGTACATGACTTAACGCAACAATTTGTAGATAAAAAATTGTATGATTCAGCCAATTTACAAGTTAATAAGGAAGATCACCTAGGGATCATCGGTCAAAATGGAGTCGGGAAGTCGACTTTTATCAAAATCTTGACGGGACAAATTGAACCTGATGAGGGTAAAATCTCTTGGAAGAAACATCTGACGATTGGTTACTTGGATCAACAAGCAAAATTAGCCCCAGGTTTAACCATCTATGAATATTTGAAGACCGCTTTTTCAAAGTTATATGAAACAAGTGACAAGCTCAACGATATCTATATGAATGATCCGACTGACGAAGACTTAGAAAAGGCGGGGAAACTTCAGGAGATCTTAGACGCCAACGATTTCTACGAATTGGACACGAAGATTCAACAAGTAGCTACTGGTTTAGGACTAGATGCGATCGGTTATGATCACGATGTTTCTAAACTTAGTGGTGGGCAGCGTTCAAAGATCATCTTAGCCAAGATTTTGTTGGAACAACCAGATATGATCCTCTTAGATGAGCCCACCAATTATTTGGATACGAATCATATTGACTGGTTAGCTGATTATTTGAATAACTTTGCCGGAGCCTTTATCGTTATTTCTCACGATTATGGTTTCTTAGACCGTATCATCAACTGTGTAGCTGACTTTGAGTTCGGTAAGATCACCAAATATACAGGATCACTGAAACAAGCTCTCAAGCAAAAAGCCGCTAATCAGGAAACTTATATGAAGGCTTACGTCAAGCAACAAGAACAGATCTCAAAGACAAAGGCTTATATTAGAAAGTTCAAAGCCGGTTCTCGGTCTAAGAGTGCTAAGAGTAGAGAAAAGCAGTTAGCTCATATGGATGTCTTGACACCTCCAGGGAATAAGACTGCCGCGAGCTTTGGCTTTCCATACAATGAAGTGCCAAGTTCGAGGATGCTTTTGGAAGTAAATGACTTAAAAGTCGGTTATGATGGCCAAGCTTTGTTTGATAAGGCCTTGAATTTCTCGATTGTTAGTGGTGAAAAAATGGTCATTAAGGGATTCAACGGTATCGGTAAGTCAACCTTGATCAAGACTTTATTAGGTATTATTCCACCAATTGAAGGTAATTTTGACTTTTCAGAGACGGTCAAAGTAGGCTATTTCAAGCAAGACTTAGTGTGGAAGAATAATCTGGAGTCTCCATTTAAGTATATTAGTGATGAGCACCCCGATCGGGATGGTAAAGAAGTTAGACGAGTATTAGCTCGAACAGGATTGACTAATCAGCAGATCATGTCAGAAATGCGGTCTTTGTCTGGTGGTGAACAAACTAAGGTGAAGATTGCGGACTTGATGTTTGATAACACCAACTTTCTCTTTATGGATGAGCCAACTAATCATCTGGATGATGAATCAAAGGCGGCTTTGAGAAAGGGTCTGAGAAACTACGATGGTTCAATGATTCTAGTTACCCATGAAGAGGATTTCTATAGTAGCGATTGGATCGATAAGGTCTTAGATATCGAGAAAATCAAAGAAAATTAATTGTTTTCAAAAAAAGTATGAAAAAGTACTTGCATTGGTTTGCCATTAACGGTAAGATATTATCTGTTGTCACGACGAGTCAACAACGGCAAGCATTCAATTGAAAAAACGATTGAAAGTTTGCAATAATTATTTTCAATAAGCTCTTGACATTATATGTTAAACTTGTTATGATAATTAAGTTGTCTGTTGAGATGA
>NZ_JBINJY010000010.1:0-125730 GCF_043951805.1 Companilactobacillus sp. FL22-1 | reverse complement strand
TGCTTCATAACCCAATTTTTGACGGTCATCTGAACTCGATACTCTTACATATCCTACTTTGAATTCTTTAGTACTACTCTTACTATCATTGTTATTCTTTAACATAAAAAACACTCCTTCTATTCATTCATTTGCCTACTTTATAAGTAAACGAATATCACAAAGAGTGTCATTTCATTATCTTATATTCAACTATTCAATCATCAGCTGTCTTCTATAAACTTTTGCTTTGATTAGTTGTTTTTGTTTTAACTGATTTACTTTAATTAACTAAGTTCTTTAATAAATAATAACGTCATTTCAAATCGTAATGTTGAATTAATTATCAATTTCACAAAACTTTTTAAATAAAATAAAAACAACGTTCTTCAGCTTTCTTCAGAACGTTGTTTTTTACTAATATAATTATACCCAATTCAATTTTAAACAGCTTCTTCAGAAGATTTCAGCTTGTGAACTACCTTGTCAAATTTATAGTCATTAACAAATACTTCTTCTAAATTACTATCAATACTCGAATCATACTTGCTTTGCCTTAATAGCAACTTAGTATGAACATCACATAAATTTTGACTAACAACACTGTCTTCATTGATATAACTAGATACATTGTTACTATCGTTAAACTCAACTTCTTTTAAATAATAATTAACAAACTCACTGTCCACAACTATGTACAAAACTTTAAAATTAAACATATAAATAACCTCACCAAACTTAATTTATACGTTTAATTTACCATCTTAAATATCGTAACGAGTCAAACTATTATCAGAAAAAAGATAGAACTGACGACTTCACGCATCAGCTCTAACATTTTTCGTTTCAACTTTTTTTGAATTACTTGAATCAGTAGCGATTACTTTAGCATTATCATGAGATTCTTTCTTCATAACAGCGATTATCTCATCTGAAAGCTTAGTTAAATCGGTTAGTTTCATAGCAATTTTAGTATCTAAATCGTTCAACTTAGCATTATCTTTATTACTATCTTCAACAAATTTAATAGTAGTAAGAACATCTAAATGACGCTTAAACTCATTCATTTTAAGAAAGAATTTATCATCTACCGCGAACCACTTATTGCCAGCCTCAGTTTTGATAATACTAATACCCGCGATTTTGTCTTGCTTTACACGAGTTGAGATACCCTGTAAAAGTCCATAACGCCACTCATTTTTATCATTTTTAAGATACTTTTCAGCTACCTTATCCCTTTTTAGTTGCTCCCACAATTCATCAAAGGTAAGCCCATTTTCATTCACCTTTCGATTTAAAATCTTGGGTATACGTTCAATTAATACTGATGTTGCAGATGTCTTCATCTCTAACACACTCCTTATATTTATTGATTACTAATATTAGTGTGTTAGTTGTAACTCTGTGCTAGTTTGTCTTCAAGTCTTCATCTTTGTATAAAGCTAAATATCGATAAACCGTCTTCCTACTGATACCATAACTCAAAGCTAAATCAGTAACAGACTCAGCCTCTTTACGTTTAATTAACTGTTGAATTTGATAATCAGATAACTTTCTAGGTCTCCCTTCTTTAAAATTGGGATTATGTTCTCTTTGATATTTCTTACCCGCTTGAGTTCTATCAACTATCCGTTGCCGTTCCATTTCGGCAATCGCTGAGAATATTGTAAATATCATATTGCCTATTTCATCATTCTCAACCTTACCCACGTCGCCAAATATCATTACAACACCCTTTATTCGCATTTGTTTCATAATATTTAAGCTATCTGCTGTATTACGTGCTAATCTGTCCAATTTATAAATATAAACTTCATCATTTTCATTAACTTTACTAAGTAACTCAGTTAACTTAGCCCTATCATCTTTTGATTTACCTGACCGTTTCTCAGCTAAAATGTGGTCTTCATTTACGCCCATTGATTTTGCCCATTCAATTTGGACGATGGGGTCTTGTTCAAATGTACTTACACGACAATATGCCCATTTCATATAAATCACCTCATCTACTTTTGACACTATGTTTGTAAACATGCTAACTCTGCATTCTTACGTTGCAAGTCTTCATGTTACTTATCTTTTAAGTTTCTATACACATTAAATGTCATCCAAGCTAGTTATCTTCTTAACTCCACTGCCATCATCAGGTGGTGTAGTGTTATTTTGATACTTGCTTGCTGTTAAATACGTGTTATTAAAGTTCTTCTTAACATCACTAGTTTCAACATAATTAGTTCTAACTTTGTAATAACTGTTATTCATCTTATGTAGTAATGTATTGGTTGTTGGTTTCAAATCAGGTGCGCTAACAAAGAACAACCCCTGTCGAGACTCCTCATCATTCTTCATTGCATTAGCAAGTTCTTGAGTATTGTCAATGCTATTTGCAACATTACTTGGGGCATAACCAACGAACTTAGTACCCAATGCGTCAAACACTTTTCCCATAGCATTCTTGGCGAAATTTTGGGTTATTACTATTAGAGTAGCGCCCCTCGAAATATGCTCTTGGGCAATCTTAATACACAGTCTTTCTATCTCATTACTTAACTTAACCTTCTTACCCTCTAGCTCAATATACTGGGATTCAGCACTGCCCAACAAATTAGCATACTCATCCATAATTATTAGTATCTTTCCCATTGTGCTGTCTGAATGTTTAGCATTGTATTGCTTGATATTAGTAACTCCATTTTTGATAAATTGTTGTTTACGAGCAGTACAAATATCATCAACTTTTACTAGCATTTCGTATGCATCCATTGCGTTACCCGCAATGTACATACCCTGTTTCTGCCAACCCAAAGCCGAGTAATCCTCGTCTTTTACAGTTCCAATGAAGACATCTCTGTAAGACTTTTGACCATCTTCCTCATGCAAACTCAATAATGATGTAGTTAACATAGTATTTAAAGCTGATTTACCAGAACGAGATAGTCCTCCTACAAGAATCGCAGGAAAATCAATATGGGGTAACTGTAAAGATACATTACCAAAATCTCCCTCACCTAGATTAATTACTGATTCATCAGCATTTTTAACGATAGTATCAACAGACATCTTTTTACCAATATAGTTATTATTAAGCTGGAACACTAAATTGATAGACCCTTTATCCGCTAATTCTTCGGTAGAAACTGCAACCCGAACCTTTTTGCTAATTAAAGATAATGACTGTTTTACTTGTTTAATAGTAGTATCTTCATTCAAAATACATCTTACTACTAGCGCGTTTCCCGTTTCTTTAATACCAGATTTGTTTAAATTCCATAAGGACAAACCAAAATTATTACCTTTCTTATCAATAAACCTTACAATTTCCCTAGCTTTTTTAGATTTAACAAGATTATTTATCTTGTCATTATATTCTTCTTGTTGTCTTGCTATACGTTCAAACTGTTGATTTTCTTTATATTCTTTAATTGATTGCCAGTCATTACCTAAATCATTTTCAATTAAACGATTAACATACGCATCCTCGTTCTCATCAATTAAGTAAGTTATATCGATAAAAATATAGTTTGTGTCCGCAATTGGTAATAAATGATTACTCTTGCAATAGTCTTCATTTAAATAGCTAGAAACAAAATATCCATCGTAACTGCTAACAAAAGTCATTTTTAATGATATGAATTTGCCCTGTAAATTCATAAGCGCTGTCTTATCATCATGAAAACTAGCGCGTGTGTTCATTTCAATATCACTAATTGTTGCAAAGACACTATTTATTAAATAAAAGATAGTCATTTTATTATCAGTAGAATCATTGTTATCAAGGTAATTCACTAGTTCTTTGACCCATTGAATGTCAAAGAGTCTTAGGACAAACGGTAACAATAGTAGTTGAATCAACATTCCCATAAACTTAAATTTAAACCATAATATTAGCTCAATTATTAGTACCACTGCTAAAGTAATTACTAACCTCAGATTACTTATACTTCTGCCTTTTTGAAAGTTAACTAATCGTCTTTTCATACTAAAATAAATTATTGCAAAATCAGTAATAGCGTGATTAATTACTGATTTTAAAATATCTTCATAATCAAAATTCATTGTTGGTCACCCCTCTTATTGTCAGGGAACAACGATGGCAAATGCTGTTTTTTCAACAATTTGGACTTCTCATATTCAGCAATAATATCATCGTATAATTCAGTATCATCGTAAGATTTTAACTTGCTTAGAACAGTTTCAAACTGTTGTTTGTCCCCCTCATCAATGGCAAAAATTCCCTTTGTCGAAACAAGATAACTATTTAAATACTTAGCATTTTGACGTTGCTTTATAGTAATAACTAGAATGTTATTGTCCTTAATAATGTCCATTAGTTCGTTAAAGCAGTACTCCTTTTCGTTAGAATTGACAACAATAACTGGACAGTATCCTTTTAATAAAGCTTGATTAACCTTACCCTTTGTATCTTCTTGTCCCCAAAAAATAATTCTTATACGTAACAAATTCTTGGAAACACTGTCAAATTTATAGGCTAGATAAGTCGATACAGACATTTGTTTATCAATTTCTACTGATGTAGTTAACAAGTTCATTTGTCGCAAATACCACATGACATATCCGATGTTCATACCATCCAAAACCCTATCTATATCCAATTTAGTACCACTTTTAAAAAATATCCTTGGCGCCCTTCCTGCAGTTATCCCGCTTAGAAATTGGCTACTTATTAAGTTGCTACTAACCAATGCTTGAGTTTTATTATTAGCATTTACGGCCAATATATCCGTAACAGTCTTTACTGTGGCTCCACCTAGTTGGGATAACAGTTTAATTATTTCATCGTTGCTAATAGCACGATGTTGGTCATTACCATATTGATATTTCATCATGACCACCTCCATATTTAATGTTTCAGGGGGTGTCGTGCAATCAATTTCAGCGTTAATCAATGTTTTCAAGCAGACAAATTAAACTTTTCTAATTGATAGAAACAAATTGCTAACACGCTCTGAACATATATATAGCAACGTTTCAACAACTTATTCGTTTCACTAAATTAGGTTTTGATTCCTGAAATCAGTAAAAAAAGATAACAACTGCTGGTCATTACGAATTTTAATCGCTATTGTGTAGTCATGTTTATATAACACTGAGGAGAAGTTTTAAATGGCAAGTAAAAGAGCTATCAAGGGAATCAATATTTCCCTAAATAAGAGACAAAATAAAAAAAGCTGGTACGTAAGTTACTATTTCAAAGACGAGTTTGGCAATACCATGAAAAAAGCACGTACTAAAACCTTTGGAAAAAACACTAACACGACAACCATCGATGATGCCTTTATCAAAGCTTATGACTGGATAATTAAAACTCAAGAAAGTATTGACAAAGGCAAATCTCTAAATGGAAATATGACTTTAAATGACTACATAACAAACTATTGGGAAAAAAGTCGAGTTGATACTGCAACTTACATAAGATATTCAAGACAGCTTAGAAAAAAAGAATTCAATGAATTAAAGAAAATGCGTATTTCTGCAATCAATTTAAATATACTGAGAAAATTCTTTGACAGTCTAGCTAGTAAAAAACTTAAAAATGGTGAATATCCTTCTGAATCGATGTTAGATAATTATAAGAAACCTCTCTCGAATGTACTCAACAGTGCTGTTGAAGACCAAATTATTTCAGAAAATACATGTCGTTCGATAAAGACATATAAATTTATTAAAGACCCGAAGAAAAGTAGAAAAAATAGCATGAGAAAACCCTTTTCAAAAAAAGATTTACAAATAATACTAGAAAGTGCAGAAGAAAAAGACATACAACAATTCAATTTTATAAAAATTATGGCTTCAACGGGGCTTAGAACAGGAGAAATGGGAGCATTAGACATTAAATCCAGTTTCGATTTAGATAATAATAAGTTAATTGTCGATAAAGTTATTACCGAATCTAGAGAAAAAAGTGCTGTAATACGCCCCTATACAAAAACTGGCGTCAACAGGGTCGTTTGTATCAACGATGAAACAAAAAAGACGATAGAAAATCAAATTAAACTTAAAATGGAAGAACTCTCTAACCTAATGTCAGAAGATGAAATCAAGGATGCTGATAATCTCTTACTATTCAGCAGTCATTATCAATACCCCAATCGACCCCTTCAAGTAAAAAAATTAGGTGAAAAGTTCACTAAGTTAATAAAGGATTTAGATGTTCACCAATATAGTTTATATTCATTAAGACATTCTTACGCAACGTTACACCTTGATGCGGGCGGCAGCGCGGACGCTATTGCACAACAGATGGGACATAACATGATGACTTTTTACCAATATTATGTTGGCGATTTAGAGAGCTCTAAAAGAGAGGTTGGAAACACCAATATCCTAGATTTCTAATATCATTTTTGAAATGATATTATCATCCCCCCTATCATTGCCCATACAAGTTCCGCTCAAATAAAAAAAGAACGCTGTGATATCAACGATATCAAGCGTTCTTTTATTTTGTGCATTTTTAAAAATATGCACTAAGCGGAACTCTTTTGAGTCCACCCCATATTTAAAAGTTTCGGAATTATTACATAATACCTAGAACGTGTAGCAATACACCTACAACGAACAAGCCAAGAATCATAACGATTGGTGAAACTTTCTTCTTTAGTAACCACATGCAAAGCAATGTTAGAAGCAAAGCTGCTAATCCTGGAATCAATTGATCCAAGTTATCTTGCAATGTTGTTACTTTGTGAGCTGTCAATGAAAGACCAGCTTTTTGTTGAATCAAAGCTTCCTTAACGCCTTGTGCGCCTGCAGGAAGATGTGCCCAGTCAATGTAAGCACCTTTATCTAGCTTAACAGTTGAAACTGTAGGTGTGAATTTAACTGAAACCCAACGGTTAACCAATGAACCTAGAATAAACATACCTAGAATTGAAGCACCCTTAGTAATATCTTGCAAGATACCACCTGAAAGGTCATCTGTAATCTTAGAACCAGCTTGATAGCCAAGTTCTTGTGTGTACCACATGAAGGCCATACGAATAGCATTCCATGCTACGAAATAAATGATTGGTCCAAGAATATTACCAGTCATGGCAAGTGAAGCAGCCAAGGCACCAATAATAGGCTTAACAGTGAACCAGAACACAGGATCACCAATACCAGCCAAAGGACCCATCATACCAACTTTAACACCTTGGATAGTAACATCATCGATAGGTGCACCATTAGCACGTTCTTCTTCCAAAGCCATAGTAACACCAAGAATAGGTGAAGCTAGGTATGGGTGAGTATTGAAGAATTCCATGTGACGCTTCAAAGCATCGGCACGGTCTTCTTTTGTTTTATATAATTTTTTAAGGACTGGGATTAATGAATAAGCCCAACCACCATTTTGCATACGTTCGTAGTTCCATGAACCTTGTAGGAAGGTTGAACGCCACCAAACGGAAATTCTATCTTTTTTAGAAATCTTTACTTGATCTGCCATTTTTTGTGTTCTCCCCTCTTAGTAGTTATCTATGATATCGCCGACTGGATCACCAGTGTTAGAGTTTCCTCCACCACCGTTGCCACCGTTACCACCTGATTTTTCCAATTTCAAGTAGATAAGTGCGATAGAAATACCGATAGCACCAAGTCCAATAAGTGTTAATTGTGTAACTGTAGCTAACACAAAACCAATTGCGAAGAATGGCCATACTTCTCTAGTAGCCATCATGTTGATAACCATTGCATAACCAACGGCAACAACCATACCACCACCAACGGCAAGACCATCAGTTAACCAACTAGGCATAGCGTTAAGAATGTCTTTAACGGGACCAGCACCAATTGCTAGGATCAAAGCAGCAGGAATAGCGATACGTGCACCTTGCATAGCAATAGCGATATATTGCCACAATTCAATTTTCCTAAAACTACCTTCTTCGGCAGCTTTATCCATAATGTGAACAATACCAGTTGCCAATGTACGAGCCAAAATTGTTAGTAACAATCCGGCAACAGCCAAAGGAACGGCGATGGCAATAGCTGAAGTAACACCAGCTTTACCTTTACCACCAAGAACAAGAATGATAGCTGAAGCAACAGATGCCAAGGCAGCATCAGGTGCTACGGCAGCACCGATATTAGCCCAACCTAAGGCGATCATTTGTAATGAACCACCAAGGATAAGACATGGTAATAATTGACCTGTAACTAAGCCGATTAAAGTACAAGCAATAACTGGTTGATGGAAGTGGAATTCATCCAAGATACCTTCCATACCAGCTAAGAAAGATACTATAACGACTAAAATCATTTGAATAACATTCAATTGCATGATTATAATCCTCCGTTTAATTTCTCAAACATATATGTATTAAATTATTTTTCTTTATTAAGTTCGTCTTGAGCTTTCTTCATGATGGCATCAAGATTATCTTTTGCGTCTGTAGGAACTTTACGAACATCAAACTTGATGCCCTCTTTTTCCATAGCCTTATAAGTATCGATATCGTTTTGGTCAAAAGCTAAAACCTTATTAGGTTGAACTTTACCAACTGAGTGAGCCATTGAACCAACATTGATTGTCTTCAATGGAACGCCCCCATCAATTGCTCTCTTAGCATCTTGTGGTGTTTCGAAGAGCAATAGTGCACGTTGACCGCCAAAGTGTTTATCATCTTTAGCAATCTTGATCATTTGGTCGATAGGGATAACGTGAGCCTTAACACCTGATGGTGCGGCTTGCATGATCATTTGTTTACGCAAATCATCTTTAGCAACATTATCTGAAACAACAATGATACGTGTTGGGTTTGTAGTCTTAGTCCATGCAGTAGCAACTTGACCATGCAATAGACGTGTATCGATACGTGCCAAAACATATTCCATTGAACCAGGTTGACCACCTGTAGGTGCTTGTTTAGCTGCAGCCTTAGGAGCTTCCTTAGGTTGTAGTGATTCTGGACGAACCTTAACACCATCTTTTGCTGTTTCAATGATATGAGCAGCAATTTCTTGTGCTGAGTTCATTGAAAGACGTGAAGCATAAGCTTCAATCAACATTGGTAAGTTGAGACCAGCAACGATAGCCCACTTATCTTTATGTGCTTCGAACAAACCATTCACTTGGTTGAATGGTGTTCCACCCCATAAATCAACTAAGAACAATACTTGTTCTTGATCACTTAGAGAAGAAACAGCTTCTTCCAGTTTTGCCTTAAGATCATCAGGACCCATGCTAGGTTGCAATGTTACGGATTGAACATCTTTTTGTTCACCGAAAATCATTGACCCAGACATCTTGATACCATCAGCAAAGTCACCATGGCTTGCAATAACAATTCCAACCATGTTTAATCCTCCTTTATTTTTATGTCATTAAAGCGCTTACTTTGACCTCCCATTTCAGGTCATATTGACAATAAAAATAGAATAATTTCTAAATAAACCGCTTTAATAGAGCTCACCCTTCATGTGAACCCTTACATAATATCATTTTTTCAGAAAAAAAACAGCCTTTTTAACAAAAAGTGACAAAATAAAACAAAATTAAACTTTTAAAATAATTTTTCTGGTTTATATTTAACGATTTTGGTTCTTCTTGCAGCACTGTGAAATCAATATTTTTAAAAAATAGGTATTATTTAGTCAAAAAAAGTTGACAAATTTACAGTTAAAAAATTGCCATTTCGATAAATGAAAGTAATGACTATATTCTAACGTTTTCAATTACAGCGGGCTTAAATTGCTCTTATATCAGCATTTTCATCTAAATCAAAAAAGATTGAGAATTGAATCAAATGATTTTTCATTTGTTTTTTTTGAATAACAACTCGTTACAAACGATTCAACAATTTTTTTCGATAAAACTCATTTGTTAAAATAATAATATTTTACAGAAAGTGGTAGGTACCAGTTATATAGTCCATTTTTAGTAAAATATTTTTTTAGTAATTCCCTTAATCTTCAAAAAAAAATTTTTTTAATGAATACATATTAAATTAACCTACTGAAACCACAAAAATAGACGACCCTTAGTCGCCTACTTTTGTACTTGCTATTTTATTATACTGTTCTCCCCATTTTGCCATTGCCATGATGACTGGTTGTAAACTTTTACCAAATTCTGTCAACGTATAATCAGTCTTCAGCGGCTTAGTCTGGTAAGTAGTTTTCTTCACGATTCCATCTTGCTCTAACTCCCCTAATTGCAGAGCCAACATTCGTTGTGAGCAGGCCGAAATTTCACGATTTAACTGTCCAAAATGACAAGTTTCTTCTATATATAAGTGGTACAAGATCACACTCTTCCATTTACCAGCGATAAATTGCAATGTGCTTTCGACCGGACAGCCAGTTTGACAGTCATAAATGTGTCTTTGCATGTGAAAACCTACCTTTTATTAATAATACTAAATTACAATGACCACGATTCTTTTACAAATATTTCGACTACTGAATAATTTGTAACTACTCACAAATTATTCAGAATTGTTTCTAAACTAAATTAATCTAGAATTTTAGTTGAAAGGAAGTTAGTGATATGAAAGCAATCGGTTTTAAGGAACATTTGAAAATCACAGATCCAAACAGTTTGATCGAATTTGAAACACCTACTCCTACCGCCAAAGGACATGATCTTTTGGTTAAAGTTCAAGCTGTTTCCGTCAATCCGGTCGATGTCGGAGTTAGAAAATCTGGTCATGGGGTCTTGCAGCGGCCTAAAATTATTGGCTGGGATGCAGTGGGAACGGTCGTAGCTATCGGCGAAGAAGTGAGTCTCTTCCAACCTGACGACCAAGTCTTCTATGCCGGCTCATTCGTTCGTCCTGGTAGCGACAGTCAATACCAACTAGTTGATGAGCGCATTACTGGTCGGGCTCCAAAAAACATCTCACTTGCACAAGCTGCAGCTATGCCATTAACATCTTTAACTGCCTGGGAAGCCTTGTTTGAGCAACTAGCGATCGACTATCAAGCTGATAACCAAGGCAAGACTATTTTGATCATCAACGGTTCTGGTGGCGTCGGCTCAATTGCTACTCAACTTGCCCATTTGGCAGGTCTAAATGTTATTGCCAGTGCTTCCCGTCCTGAAACGATTCGTTGGGTGAAAGAACACGGCGCTGATCAAACTGTCAATCATCGTCGTGATTTAGTAAAAGAAGTCCATCAATTAGGATATAAATACGTTGATTATATTTTAGAATTGAACGATCTCGATGGACATTGGAGTGAAATGGCCGAATTGATCAAACCGGGTGGTCGTATCACCTCAATAACCGAAAATAAACGTCCCATTAATTTGAAAAGGTTGACCAAAAAAAGAGCTACTTTTGTCTGGGAATGGATGTATTCAAAATCTTATTATCAAACACCCGACATGATCACACAGCACCAGATATTGGACAAAGTTTCCGAATTACTAGATACAGGTATTATTAAGAGTACTTTGACGAAAGAATTGACGCCGATCAACGTTAAAAATCTCAAATTAGCCCATCAATTGGTCGAAACTAATCATATGATCGGCAAAATTGTTGTTCACAATTAACTGCTTTATATAAGTAGCATAAAAAAACTCATCAACTTTTTTTAATATAAGTTGATGAGTTTTTTCAGTTTTCTATTTATCTAATGGTGTCATTTCGATCAATTTACCAGTCAAACCAACTTGAACCCCAATAGCAATCTTGTCTTTACGACTAGGATCTACTAATTGAAATTTGTTTTGTTTAACGATCCGTTTGTTATCACTCTTGAAGTCAGCTGGAAGTTCTTCATTTGAGCCTTTGATCAACATAACGATGATTGAAAAGCCTGAATCATGAACTTTGATTGGTGCATAGTGCAAAGTTGAACTGTAAAATTCAACTACTGTACCAGCGGGAACAAAGAATGTTTGTCCATCTTCACTAGGACTGTATTCACCTTTTGTATCAAGTGTTGAACGTTGACCCAAGACCATGATCACATCAGTCAACATAATATTAGTTTCGCTACCTTGGTGATATTCGATGGCGGAGAAGTTTGTTGATTGACCAGTGCATTCACCAGCTTCAATTGGCAAGTTAGCGTAAATATCCCGGCCCATTTCTTGAATAACTGGAATTGCTTCTAATCCTTTGTTCGATGGTGTGTAGAAGTTTGCTGGACTAGAAATTTTAACATTCTTATCCATAAAGTCAGTTACTTCTTTAATATCGTAATTTGTATAAACTTTACCGTACTTTTTGAAATCTGGATCATCAATTGAGAGGATCTTGTATTCTGGATTTAATTTTTGAAATTCTGTTAATGAACTCATGCTGTTCCCCCATGTTTGCTTATGTTTATTTCAAACATAATCTAACATTTGAAAACGTTTTAGTCAATAGTGACATAAATGTTTGTAGCTTTTTTCACATTGAATCAAGTATAATGAACTTACATTAAATCTAAGGAGAAAAAACTATGAAAGTAATTATCGCGGGTGCGGGTGCTATGGGTAGCCGTTTTGGAATCATGCTCCACAAAGGCGGCAATGATGTAACACTTGTCGACGGTTGGCCTGATCACGTCAACGCCATTAAAGAACATGGTCTAAAAGCCAACTTCAACGGTGAGGACATCACGGTCAATATTCCCGTTATGCTTCAAGCTGACATTCAAGCAACCAAAAAAGCTGATTTAATTATTTTATTCACTAAGTCCATGCAGCTGGATAAAATGTTGCAAGATATCAAGCCACTAATTTCAGAAGATACGAAGATTCTTTGTCTATTGAACGGTATTGGACATGAAGATACGATCGAAAAGTACATCCCTATGAAAAATATCTTTATCGGAAACACTATGTGGACAGCTGGCTTGGTTGGTCCAGGACAAGTAAAATTATTCGGCAATGGTTCAGTTGAATTGCAAAATCTTGGTCAGGGTCAAGAAACTGCCGCTCAGAAATTGGCTGAGGTCCTTTCAGAGTCTGGTTTGAATGCCAAATATTCCGATAATATTCATTATTCAATCTATCGTAAGGCTTGCGTCAATGGCACGATGAATTGTCTTTGCACCCTACTCGATGTCAACATGGCTGAATTTGGAGCAACAAAACCAGCTCACGATATCGTAGTAACAGTCGTCAATGAATTTGCGGCCGTCGCCCAAGCTGAAGGGGTCAACTTAGATACCAAAGAAGTTGTTGAACATGTTGAATCTTGTTTTGATCCAGAGACGATCGGTAAACATTACCCATCAATGTATCAAGACTTGATCAACAACCACCGTTTGACGGAAATTGATTATATTAACGGTGCTGTTTCTAAAAAAGGTAAAAAATACCAATTGCCTACTCCATATTGTGACTTATTAACACAATTGATTCACTGTAAAGAAGATATTCTAGGCGCTAAATAGTTAACTAACAAGGGGATTTATTATGAATAACAAACTAACAGCAAAAGTATTTCTCAACAAAGTTCTATCTGGAACCGCTACTGGTATTATCATTGGATTGATTCCAAACGCTGTTTTAGCTGCTATCCTAAAAATTTTTGGCAATAATCCTTTTGCCGTAGCCATTGGACAAATGGCACTCATTTTTCAACTAGGAACACCACTTTTGATTGGAGCGTTGATTGCGCTGCAATTTGGTTTCAAACCAATGCCGATGATGGTAGTTGGTGGAGCTTCCTTCGTTGGTTCTGGTGTTATTAAATTTAACGAGAAAGCTCAAGCATATATTGGTGCCGGTACAGGCGATATTATCAATACGATGTTGACAGCCTCCATTGCCGTAGGGATGATCCTTTTGATCGGCGAGAAATTTGGTTCGGTCGCAATCGTTTTAACACCTATCGTTGTCGGTGTCGGGGCTGGATTAATTGGCTTTTATCTCTATCCATTCGTAACTGATATTACCAAGGCCATTGGTGATGGGATAAATTCTTTCACTAACTTGCAACCAATCTTCATGTGTATCTTGATCAGTTGTGCTTTTGCTACCTTGATCATTTCACCGATTTCAACCGTTGCTATCGGTATGGCAATTCAGTTAAACGGTATTTCTGCTGGTGCAGCTGCTATGGGTGTAGCTGCCACAACCATCGTTTTAGTAGTAAATTCTTGGCGAGTTAATAAACCAGGTGTCACAATTGCAATTGCTTTAGGTGCTATGAAAATGATGATGCCTAATCTCTTTAGAAAACCAATCATTTTAGTTCCTTGTCTCATCACTGCCGCAATTTCTGCCATTCCAGTCGCTCTATTCAATATTTCGGGAACTCCTGCCTCGGCTGGTTTTGGTTTAGTCGGACTCGTGGGTCCATTAGCTTCATTAGAAGCCGGTCTCAATGTAATTCTCTTATTGATCAGTTGGATTATCGTACCAGTCATTGTCGCAATTGTTTTGCAATTCTTACTGGAAAAAATCTTGCATCTGTACAATCGTAAAGATGTCTTTGAATTCTTAGGTTAGTGAACAGAAATTAACAACTTAATTTATTAGTCACTTGAGCATCCTGGCCTATTAAAAGCTGGGTTGCTTTTTTGTTGCCAAATTCTTCTAACATTTCAGACAAAAAAATCCAAGTAGAAAAGTTGAATTCTACTTGGAATTAATCAAAAATTTATTTTTTTAATGGATCATGAAGGGTGTAACAACTATTTTGTAGTGACTTTTAGTACCGCAACATTATCATCACGATTTTGGTCATTGAAAGTAAATTTCATATAAGCAACTGCTGGCATGTTGGTGACGATCACCATCATGTCAGTGGCTTTTTTAGCTTGCTTAATTTTATCTAAATCAACCTGGGCTAATTGGTCACCATGTTTAACCACTTGACCTTCTTGAACTTTGATTTCAAAAGGTTCACCTTTTAATTGAACTGTATCAATTCCCATATGAACTAAGACTTCCAAACCAGCGGCCGTCTTAATACCTAAGGTATGTTTAGTTGGAAAAATGGTTGTGATAGTTCCGTCAACAGGAGCAGTGATTTTACCATCTGTTGGAATCACTGCATAGCCATCACCCAACATCTTTTGTGCAAAAGTTGGATCGCTTACTTGTTCAATGTCTTCAACTTGACCGTTGGCAACACTGTAAAAGATTTCTGTTTCTCCCGACTTGACGTCAGATTCAGGAGCGGCTTGAGGTTTTGCTTTGGACTCAGTTGTCTTTGCTTGGTCAACTTGAGCATTTTCAGCAAAAAGTTTACTCAAAGCATCCGCTACGAATTGAACTTCCGTTCCAACGACAATTTGAATATTAACTTTATCTAAAACATTTACTCCGGCAACACCTGCACTCATAATCTGAGCCTTGTTGGCTTTAGTCGTATCCTTTAATTGTAAACGCAAACGAGTCGTACAATTGTCGATAACACTAATATTATCATGACCACCGATACCGGCATAAATCTTCTTAGCCATGATCATGTATTTATCATCAGCTGAAGAAGTTGAAACTTCTGCTACTACAGAATTATCTTCGGTCACTGGCTCACGACCGGGAGTCATCAGATTGAATTTCCGAATTGCAAAGTCAAAACCAAAGTAATAAATAACTGCCATGACTAAACCTTGCACTAACAACATGTAAGGTTTATTTGCAATCGGCATATGGAAACTTAAAATATAATCGACTAATCCGGCACTGAAAGTAAACCCAGCCGTCCAGTGCATAAAAGCAGCAAAAGCCATTGATAAACCAGTAAAGACCGCATGAATTACGTACAATGGCCAAGCAACAAACATAAATGAAAATTCTAAGGGTTCGGTAACACCAGTAAAGAATGAAGCGAAGGCTCCAGCCAACATCAAACCAGCCGTAGTTTTCTTATGTTCTGGCAAGGCATTTTTATAGATGGCTAAGGCACCAGCAGGCAAACCAAACATCATTACCGGGAAATATCCAGCTAGATACATTCCGGTTACACCTCTGGTTCCTTTGTTGGCCCAGAAATTACCAATATCATTGATACCCGCAATATTAAACTCGAATACTTGGTTCAACGCTTGATGCAATCCTGTTGGAATCAACAAACGGTTGAAGAAACCAAATAATCCGGCACCGATCCAGCCAAGGTTGACAATAAATTTACCAAAGGAGATCAATGCTCCATATAATACAGGCCAGACGAATAATAAAATTACTGAAATAATCAACATTACCAAAGTAGCCAAGATAGGTACCAGGCGTTTGCCACTGAAAAAGGACAAGGCCATTGGCAACTTTGTCTCATGAAAGCGATCAAATAAAGCTGCCGCAATCAAACCAGCAATAATACCAATAAAAACATTTCCAGCGATAGCATTAAAAGCTGAATCAACTTGACTAACTTTAATTCCCTTCAAGAGGGCTACTTGTTGCGGTGCTAAAACATAAATTGGCACGATATAAGCAACGACCCCCGCCATCGCTGCTGCACCATCTTTGACTTTCGCCATTCCAATTGATAAACCAACCGCGAATAACAAAGCCAACTGACTAAGAATGGCGGTACCACCAACTTGTAAGAACTGTGCAATTGACCAGTTTTGTGGTAGCCAGTGGCCAATACCTTCTAATAGCGCTGCCGCTGGTAAAACTGCGACTGGCAATTGAAGCGATCGGCCCATTCTTTGAAGATAGGTTTTCATTTTCCTATTTTCCTCCCTTAATTAGAACTTTTTTCTAACGAATCCAATCATACTGGTATACTTCGTAGATAACAATAGTTTTTAATGAATTCATGTGTCATGTAAGATAGTTAAACGTTTTCAAAAAGTTATTGGCCTATCCCATTTTCTGATTGGTATATTCCGAAGTAAAAGTATCATTATAAAAATCTAATTGTTTCTTTAATATTGACATAATGTATAAGAGCTGTTATCTTTATAGCTACACATACTTGAGGGAGTGAAAAGTAACTGAAAACGAATCTTATATATTTCTTGCATCGACTTCGAAGCTGAGTTTGGCACATTACTTTTTAGCAATGCGCTTTTTTTTAACCTAAAAAACAAACGAGGAGATGTCAATTGAAACCAAAACCCTATCAATTAGGATTTAACAATTTAAAAGAAAGATATAACACAAACGAATTTAAAGATGGATTAACAACTTCTGAAGCTCAAAAACGCTTGGAAGAAAATGGTCCAAATAAATTAGAAGCTCAAAAAACGCCAAAGTGGAAGATTTTCTTCCGTCAATTCAACAATATGGTGATCTATGTCTTAATTGCGGCAACGATCATTACCTTGTTAATGCACCACTATTCCGACTCGATCATTATTTTCTTGGTAGTTATCATCAACGCGATTATTGGCTATTATCAAGAATCTAACGCATCTGACGCTCTGGACAAAATTAAACAAATGCTGTCGATTGAGGCAACCGTTTATCGTGACGGACAAAGAAAAGATGTTCCCGCTGAAGAATTAGTTGTTGGCGATACAGTCTTTTTGGAAGCCGGCGACAATGTCCCAGCTGATTTAAGAATCATTGATTCCGACAACTTACGTATTCAAGAATCGGCTTTAACAGGTGAATCGGACTCCGTTGTCAAAATTTCTGAAGCTCTGTCCCAAGAAGTACCGTTAGCAGAACAAAGAAATATGGCCTTTGCCTCAACTGCCGTAACTAATGGTAGTGGTAGTGGAATCGTCATCGCTACTGCTAAAGATACTGAAATTGGTAAGATCTCTAGTGATGTTAGTGCCGTTAAACAACGAAAAACACCGTTGATGCAAATCATCGACCGTTTAGGAACGAATGTTTCGTACTTTATCGTAGCGGCCTCAGTGGTAATTTTTATCATTGGATTGATCTTTGATACATATTCTCTACCTGTATTATCCTTGGCAGTCGTGGCCATGATGGTTGGTGCGATTCCCGAAGGAATGCCAGCGACAACCTCAGTTATTTTAGCTAAAGGTGTCAGTGACATGGCTAAGCGTCAAAATACTATCGTCAAAACACTTCCAGCTGTCGAAACGCTTGGATCAGTGGACGTGGTGGCAACCGATAAGACTGGTACCTTAACGAAAAATGAAATGACAGTTACCGATATTCTTGTTGACGACCAAATTTATCAAGTTACAGGAACAGGTTATCAGCCTAATGGTAAAATCATTCAAAATAACCAGCCCGCAACAATCAATGACCGTTTGAAACTATTCTTAGAAGCTGGCTACCAAGCCAATGATACAACTTTACTGCATGAAAATGATCAATGGCTCATCAACGGTGAACCAACTGATGGTGCCTTCTTGACCCTATATCACAAAGTCTTCCCTTACGAACAAGAGAATCCTTACCAAGAAATCGATATTTTGCCATTCGATTCGGATTATCGTTACATCGGGAAAATAGTTCAAGATAAAAACCAACAGCGATTCCTCTTTGTAAAAGGTTCACCGGATAAGTTGTTAGAGATGGCTCAAAAACAAGATAGTTCATTTAACTACGATTACTGGTTAGATAAAGTTCAACAGTTCTCAGCCGAAGGTAAACGAGTTATTGCCGTAGGTTATGAACCAGCTCCTAAAGATGCCAATGAAGTTACTCACGAAATGATCCTCGATGGATTAAACTTCTTAGGTATCGCTGCTATCATCGACCCACCACGTGAAGAAGTGATTGAATCACTGAAAGTTATGCGTGGCGCTGGGGTGCAAGTAAAAATGATCACTGGTGATAATGCCATAACTGCAAAATCAATTGGTGAAAAATTAGGACTTGCTGATGAGATCCATGCAATCACTGGTCCACAATGGGATGCTCTTTCAGATGAAGAACGTATCCAAGCTGCTGACAACAACCAAGTCTTTGCTCGGACAACACCTAGCAACAAGTTAGAAATCATCGAAGCTTTGCAAAAGAATAACAAGGTCACTGCTATGACAGGTGATGGCGTCAATGATGCTCCCGCCTTAAAACGAGCTGACATCGGTGTGGCCATGGGTATCAAAGGTACCGACGTGGCCAAAGACTCTGCAGATATGATTTTGACAGATGACAACTTTGCTACAATGTCTTCTGCCATTAAAGAAGGTCGAAGAATCTTTGACAATATTAAGAAAAGTATTCTCTATCTTCTACCAATTTCTTTCTCTGAAGGTCTGATCGTTGCTTATGCGATATTGACCAAACAAGAAATTCCTCTCCAACCGACCCAATTATTGTGGATCAATATGGTTTCAGCCATCACAATTCAATTTGCCTTAATTTTTGAACCGGCTGAAGCTGGAATCATGAAACGAAAGCCACGTAAAACTGGTAGTAAATTGATGAATCGTCATGACGTTTTCCAGATGACTTACGTAGCGCTTTTGATCGCTGCCGTCAGTTTAATAATTGATATTTATTTAAATAATCAAGGCGTCAGCGAAATCATTTCTAGTACGACAATGGTTAACACTTTGATCATTGGTAAGATCTTCTACCTATTCAATATCAGAACTCCTAAACTAGCTTTATCCAAAGAACTATTCTCCAATTCGAAAGTCTTTGTCTTCGTTGGTTTGATGCTGATCTTGCAGTTGATTTTAACTTATGTACCATTTATGCAAGAGATCTTCTCCACTGGAGCAATCGGTTTAACTGAATGGGCTATGGCTATTGCTGCCGGAGCAATTGTATTGATTATTACTGAGATCGATAAATTGATTCGTCTAAAAATGGCTCGATAATAAAAAAAGAGGCGGTACTAACTGAAGATTTTCAGTTGGTACCGCCTCTTGTGTTTTCATGATATTAAATAACTTAGTTTAAGAACACATCTAAAACTAATGGATTCAGCCTCCAGACACCAAAGGATAATCATTATCTAATACATATCCAAACCCCCGAACTGTTTTAATACAATCTTGAAATTTTGAACGTTCAGCTAACTTATCCCGCAGATGACTAATATGAATATCGACCGTACGACTAGACCCTGCCGAATCATATCCCCAGACGCCTTCTAATAATTGATCACGACTCATGACCTTGCCCCGATGTTGAACTAAATACCAGAATAAACTAAATTCTTTGGGCGTTAGACCCAGATCATAACCATTATGTGTCACTCGATAGTGCTTGAAATCAATCACGATATCGTTGAACTTAACGGTATCTCGCTTGAGTTCTCGCTGAGTTGCCGTCGATGAATCCTGATTGATTGAAAATTTATCATAAACCCAGAATAACTGTTTGACTTTCGCAACTATTTCGGGATATTCAAATGGCTTTGTGATGAAACTGTCGATATTGATGTTATAAAACAATGAGCGGCGCTTCTTTTCTTTGGCAGGTGCTAAAACAATGATCGGACCAGAAATTTTACTGCGGACTGACTTCAAAATTTTCAAGGATTGTTTTAAATCAGCAATCGAAAAATCCCATAATAAGCCAGCGATATTTTCTTTTTCAACTAATTTTTCAACTTCTCTTGGATCGGTAATATTACGAATAAACCAGCCTTGGTTATTGAAGTAATCATTGATCTCAATAAAGAGTGATAGTTTATTGCTAAGCAATACAAGTGGTTGCATGTTCCCTACTTCCTTCCTGGCATTTAATATTGCAGGGCTGAACTTATACAATATTAAAATTCAAGCTGTCTTTAATTTACAGATTCTTGAAATAAACACTAACCACAGCCACATCACAATTTGATTATAACAATGTAAATATAGTTGGTCATTTACATTGCCCAAATTAACTATTGTCTTTCAATATACCGTGATACAAATGTTTTTATAATACATGTTCCCCTGCTTTCTTACATTTGCAAGTTTACATATTGTATGTATATTTTATTCACACTTTACAATAACTTTACATTAAATAAACATTTTTTATACACACTCCACTTATTATTAAAGTGTTCGATAGAATAGATAAAAAAATTTATCAACAACAATTTGAATAGGGGTCTTAAATATGAAAAAGAAAACTATTATTTCATTAATTTTAGGTGTAGCCGCCTTAATGCTGGTCTTAACCGGCTGTGGTAATAATAGCAAGAGTAGCTCTTCATCATCAAAGGACACAAGTAGTGCAGTTTCTGGTAAAATCACTGCCGTTGGTTCAACTGCTTTACAACCTTTAGTTGAAAAAGCTGCTTCTAATTTCCAAAAGAACAACAGTAAGGTCAATATCACAATTCAAGGTGGTGGCTCTGGTACAGGTTTGAGCCAAGTTCAAGACAAGTCAGTAACAATTGGTAATTCCGATATTTTTGCTGAAGAAAAGCAAGGTATTGATTCAAAGAAATTAGTTGATCATAAGGTTGCCGTTGTTGGTATGGCTCCTGTAGTTAATAAAGACGCCAACGTTAAGAACCTAACAATGGACCAAGTAAAACAAATCTTTACAGGTAAAATCACTAACTGGAAAGAAGTTGGTGGTAAGGATGAAACAATCACAGTTATCAACCGTGCCAAAGGTAGTGGTACACGTGCAACTTTTGAAGCTGCTGTATTAAAAGGTGATCAAGCAGTTAAGTCACAAGAACAAGATTCAAATGGTACAGTTCAAAAGATTGTTCAAAGTACTCCTGGTGCCGTAAGTTATCTAGCATTCTCATACATTACTGATAAGATTCAAGCAATTTCTATCGACAAAGTAAAACCAACTGACGATAACGTTGAATCAAACAAATGGAAGATTTGGTCATATGAACATATGTATACAAATGGTAAGCCTGATGCTGCAACTTCAAAATTCCTTGACTATATGAACTCAAAAGATGTTCAAGATTCATTAGTTAAAGACATGGGCTACATCAGCATCCACAATATGAAAGTTCAAAAAGATTCAAAAGGAACAGTTAGTTCAAAATAAATAATTGCGAAAAGAACTTCGACCTTGCCTGATCTTGGTTAAGGTTCTTTTTTTATAATAAAGGAGTGATTCCCCATGGATCACATTCAAAAAAAGTTACAGACGAAATCCAAAGCCACTTTTCAAGACTACTTTGGAAAAGGAATTTGTTATCTTTGCATTGGTTTAATTATTCTATTAGTCGCTTGTATCCTCTATTTCATCGCTTCTAAAGGTTTAGCAACTTTTACTCAAAACCATGTACGTGTTTTCGATTTCTTAACCAAATCTAATTGGAATCCGGGAGCAACAGATGCAAAAGGTAATCCTGACGTAGGTGCGCTACCAATGATCGTTACTTCATTCAGCGTCACTTTGTTAGCTGCTCTTTTAGCCACACCTTTTGCTTTAGGAGTTGCCATTTTCATGGCTGAGTTTTCAAGCAAACGAGGAACCAAAATTTTACAGCCTGTGATCGAATTATTAGTTGGAATCCCATCAGTTGTTTACGGATTCATCGGTCTTTCCGTAATCGTTCCCTTCATCCGGGGAATCTTTGGCGGAACTGGCTTTGGTATCTTAGCTGGTACTTTAGTGCTATTCGTCATGATTTTACCAACTATCACTTCATTGACGGTTGATAGTTTAAAATCAGTCCCTCTTTACTACCGTCAAGCCTCATTGGCACTAGGTGCCACTCGTTGGCAAACTATTTACAAAGTTATTTTACGATCAGCTATCCCAGGTATTTTAACAGCCATTATCTTTGGAATGGCCAGAGCGTTTGGTGAAGCCCTCGCTGTTCAAATGGTCATCGGTAATGCGGCTCTTATGCCTAAGAACTTAATTTCACCTGCTTCAACTTTGACCAGTAAATTAACTACCGATATTGGTAATACGGTTATGGGAACTTTACCAAACAATGCTCTCTGGTCACTAGCTCTGATCTTATTATTGATGTCACTGTTCTTAAATCTCCTCGTTAAATTTATCGGAAAGAGAGGTCAATTCTAAATGAATGCAAAAAAAATAGACAAAATTGCAACTGGTATCATCCATCTAATCGTTGCAGCCGTCATTTTACTTTTGATTGCCCTCTTGGGTTATATTCTCTTCAATGGGGTCCCTGATATTTCTTGGCATTTTCTAACCAGCGCTGCACAATCATTTAGTGCCGGCGGAGGTATCAGAGATCAATTATTCAATTCACTATATCTCCTAGTTCTGACTGTCATCGTCTCCTTGCCAATCGGTTTAGGTGCCGGTATTTATCTATCAGAATATGCTTCTGATAATTGGTTTACAAATTTGATCCGGACCAGTGTCGAGGTTTTAAGTTCATTACCATCAGTTGTGGTTGGACTATTTGGCTACTTAGTTTTCGTTATCAAATTAAATCTAGGTTTCTCCATCTTATCTGGAGCAATTGCTCTAACCTTTTTCAATCTACCATTACTGACACGTAATATTGAAGAATCACTTCGCAATGTGCCTGACCTACAAAGAGAAGCAGGGATGTCTTTAGGCCTATCACAATGGAGAACAACTACTAAAATTGTCTTGCCTGCAGCTTTACCTGGTATCTTAACCGGGTTGATCCTTAGTGCTGGTAGAATTTTTGGTGAAGCCGCTGCCTTGATTTACACTGCTGGACAAAGTGCACCAACCGTTGACTATACAAACTGGAACATCTTTTCTGCCACCAGTTTCTTAAACCCAATGCGTCCCGCTGAAACTTTGGCAGTTCATATTTGGAAAGTTAACACTGAAAGTGTGACCCCTGATTCAGCACTTATCTCCAGTGCCTCTTCAGCAGTGTTGATTATTGTCATCTTGATTTTTAACCTAGGAGCACGTTTCTTAGGTAATAAACTCTACAGTAAAATTACTGCTTCGAAATGAGGTCTTAAATTGTGAAAGAATATAACTTAAACGACTCATACATTACTGATATTAATGAAGAAACAGCACTCTCTGCTAAAAACCTTCAGGTCTATTATGGCGACAATCATGCACTTTTTGACGCTAGTTTAAATTTTGCCCGTTATAAAATCACTTCCTTGATTGGTGCTTTCGGTTGTGGAAAGTCGACTTTACTTCGTTGTTTAAATCGGATGAATGACCGTATCGCCCGTGTTGATGGTGAAATCATGTATCGTGACCTCGATATTAACAGTCCTAAAATCAACGTTTATGAAGTTCGCCAACATATCGGCATGGTTTTTCAACGGCCAAATCCTTTCGCCAAATCTATCCGTGAAAATATTACCATTGCTTTGAAAAATGCTGGTGTCAAAAATAAGCATGAACTAGATGAACGAGTTGAAACAAGTTTAAAGGGTGCTGCTTTGTGGGATGAAGTAAAAGATGACCTTGATACGAGTGCTTTAGACCTTTCCGGTGGTCAGCAGCAAAGACTCTGTATCGCTAGATCAATTGCCATGAAACCAGACATCTTGTTACTCGATGAACCCGCTAGTGCGCTTGATCCAATTTCAACTTCTAAAATTGAAGAGACCTTACAGACTTTGAAAAAAGATTACACTATCATCATCGTTACTCATAATCTTCAACAAGCATCCCGAATTAGTGATTACACTGCCTTTCTTCACTTGGGACACGTGATTGAATATAATTCAACTGTCAATATTTTCACTAATCCTAACCGCCAACCAACTGAAGATTACGTTTCTGGAAACTTTGGTTAAAAAAAATAACGATCTCCATCAACGGAGTTCGTTATTTTTTTGCTCTCAAAACGAGTTGATATTGCTCAGCATTACTAGTCTTCTTAATAATGTATTCACGAATGATCAGCTTTTTTAAATCTTCACGGCTAATCTTTTCAGCACTCATAAAAGCACGGTGAATCTTGTGATTAAAAGTCGTAACTAGTGCCATCCAACCTTGGGTAGTTACGATCGACCATTCATTGCCACTAGCCATTATTTCAGACCGTCTGATTTCATCACAAAATTCAAACGCTGCCCCAGCAACCAAAAAGTTACTTGCTTTTTGATCAACCATTTTTGCCAAATCTTCAATTTTTTCAATCAACATAAGTATCCCTCAAATTATATTAAAAAAAGCGGGTCAACGAGGACTCGCTTTCATTTTAAGCTATTTCAAACTGATTATGAAGCCGATTAATCATTATCGCCTTGAGCTCGTAATAATTCACCTAAAGCTGGTTGCGTCTTAGGATCAATTTCATATCTCTTGGCATATGCGTCGACCGCCTCTTGACCATAAAGCTTTGCATCTAGCTGAACCAGACTCGTGGCAATCGGATCGATCTGTCTAATCTGAGCGTCCACAACAATTGGTTTCTTATTGCCAGCAGCTTGTAAGTCTTTAATCTTGGCAAACACATCATCAACATCTTTGATCGACTTGACTGTAAAGCCAATTCCTCCAAGACCTTCTGTCACTTTGGCCCAATCAGCACCTGTCAGGTCAACTCCGTACAGATGTTGTTTTGTAGCTATTTGTTCATAATAAATGTATCCCAATCTTTCATTGGAAAGTATTACATTGATTACCGGCAAATTATATCTAACTTCAGTAATGATGTCTGGTGCGACCATTGAAAAGCCTCCATCACCTGATAAAGTCCACGCTTGTGCATCAGGGAAACTCAATGCTCCTGCCAGTCCTGCCGGCAAACCAAAGCCCATTGTGGCAAATAATCCAGAGATAGCAAATTTTTGATTCTGATTCATTGGCAGTCCCCGAACGCTGAATTCACTGACATTCCCCGTATCAACACCATAAGTATCATTAGGACCAGCCATTTCAGCTATTTTCTTAACGACCGTCTCGGCATTAAGTCCTTGACTGTCATCCTTGGCACGCTCATCAAGCCAGCGATTCCAGTTAGCCTTATTTTCTTGGTTCGCTTTTAACCATAATCCTGCTGGTAAAGTTTCTTTGGTATCGATCATACTTTGCAAATAAGTTTTGGCATCGGCAATCACCGCATAGTCAGCATCGACTGTTTTGCCAATATCAAATGGATTATCGTTCACGTTGATAACTTTGATATTCTTTGGCCACGATCTAGCAAAAGGAAACTCTGATCCAATGAGAAGAATCAGATCGGCATGATGAACAGCCTCAAATCCAGGTTTACTGCCCAAACGACCTGATGTTCCGACAAAGTTTGGATGATCAGTGCTAATTACCCCGGTAGCGGGAACGGTATTCAGCACTGGTAGATTAAACTGTTCCGAGAATTTGGCTAGTAGATCTTTGGCGCCTAACAGACCTCGACCAGCGTAAACTAAAGGATGTTTAGCTTCTTTGAGCATTTGTAAAGTATTCTTGATATCTTCTGGATTAATTGTTTGTGTGTAAGCTTTTTCAACTACTTTCGGAGTTTTAGTAGGAATATAATCAATCTCTTGAGTAGTTAAATTTTCAGGTAAAATTACCACCGCAGGACCTTTTTGACGATATGCTTCACGAATTGCCTGATTAATTACATAGGGAATTTGTTCAGCGTTAGTTACAGTACGATTATAAACGGCTACATCCGCAAACATGGGAATCTCATCCATCTCTTGGAATGAATTCAAGTTCATAATTGCCTGTCCCACTTGTCCCACTAAAGCTAAAACCGGAACATGATCCATCTTGGCATCATATAATCCGTTGAACAAATGAGTTGCTCCAGGTCCAGCCGAACCAAAAGCTACACCAATTTTTCCGGTATATTTGGCATCAGCACTAGCGGCCAAGGCGCCCACTTCTTCATGACGAACTTGAATATATTTCATTTTATCTTTTTCTAAATATAAACCTTCAACGGTATGATTGATTGAACCACCAGGAACACCATAAATGTGGTCAACGCCCCAGTCTTCCAAAACTTTTACTAAAGCTTGTCCAGCTATCATTTTTGTCATTTTACTCACTTTACCTTTCAGGGATTCATAAATAAATATGTTCTATGCAATCGTTATCATGAAGTATTCCAACTTTAAATACAACTAATTGATTTTTATTCTAGAGCACTCGAATTATGACAACTCCAAAAATCATGACTAAAAGGCTTAAAAATTGAGCAAAAGTTACAGTATTTTTTTGAGCGGCCAACAAACCAAATTGATCGATCAACAAACTGCCTATTATTAGCCCCACTAGGACAATCACTACGGCCAAACCAGTACCTAAAATTGGCACTAAATAAGCATTTCCCAAGACAAATACTGCTCCAATAAAACCGCCAAACCACATCCACCAAGGATTACGACCGCCAGCTTGATTTAAACTTACTTGTGGTCTCAAAATTAACACTAAAATTATTAAAAGTAAGGTACCTACAGCAAAAGAAATAAAGGCCGCTTTAATTGGTGAGTTTAAAATCAAACCTAAATGACCATTGATAGCAGTCTGACTAGCACTGACCATGCCAGCAATTACTCCCACTAAGCGATAAGGCCATAAGTTCGGTGTCTTATTCACGGATGACGCAATTTTATTCTGGCGTTTTGCCAACAATTGATTAATAGAAACGGCTCCTACTACACCGATTACAACTAATCCCGCTCCTACTAGCCTCATTGGCATTAGATGCTGCACTTTAGAATCAAAAAACCCAAAATTATCTATCAATAATCCCATCAAAATTTGACCTAATATTGGCATAATGACGGTTTGTATACTTCCTAAATGAGGAAATAATAAAATATTAGTGGTCAAATATATAACTCCTAAAATTCCTCCAAACCAGATCCATATTGGTTGCTGAATTAACATTTGGCTAGACAAGAACAAAGTCTTTTTTTGAATAAGAATCAGCAAAGCCAAGAAAACCATACCAAAAAGAAATGAGATTAAAGAGGCAACAAATGGCGATTTGACTGCAAGCCTTAATCTGGTATTGATACTAGTTTGAATCGGCAACCCAATGCCAATAATTAAGCCAATCATAATTGCCATCATACTTTTACCTCCATTAATTTGACCTTTATGATAGTTACTTTCTGTAGAAAAACAATTTTTTGAATTCAGAACAAATAAATAACCCCTGATCTCATATTGAAATCAGAGGCTACTTGCTACTTATTCTCGAAAGACGTTGCTATTTTGAACTACCTTCGAACATTATCAGTTATTAAAGAATTGTGCTGCAATCAAGAAAACTATTCCCCCAACAATTACCCCAATCCCAATTATCAGATAATTCCAAAGTCCTAAAACTCCTAAGAGAATCAAGATAATTCCAATAATTGGATGATGAAGTAGTGCCATCCCCGTTTTGATAAATAACCAAATGATAACGAGAATTGCCGCACCAACAGCAAGTAAAATTGGTGCTGAGCTGCTGGAACTGGCTGCCATTAATGTGAGCATCATAAGCCTCCTTTTTAGTAAGACAAATTATATCATTAAAATCATTTTAGAGTGCATTTATTTGTACAATTAAAATTGTTTTAAAATGATATGTAAATTGCTGTAATTATTATGAAAATAATATTACAATCAAACCTTAAGAAGATGTTGAGGGATCGTTTTCTTAACATTCTGCTTCAAAGGAGTTCTTATTTTGATTTTTAAAACAAAAAATCACCGCAAATGGTTAGCCACAGCCTACATCGTGGCTTTCTTTCTCTTAGAACTATTAGTTCTGACGAACAGTTCAATTGTCACTAGTATCGATGGTGGAGCCCAAAACCTTCTGGGAGGTCTAGTTTCTCCTTTCAACACGAAACTGTTCTCAATGATCACCACCTTGGCTAGTCCTGCGATGGATGCAATTTACTTAATAGTTATCGCCATTTTCCTATATCGGAGCGGAAAAAAAGATGCCGGACTTTGGATTGGATTTATATTGATTAGTGGTAATATCATTTCCTACCTTGTCAAAATCACAGTTAAAAGACCTCGTCCTACAGCAAAATTGCTGCCAGCTTCGGGATACAGTTTCCCCAGTGGCCATGTTTTTGGAACAAGCTTAGTCATCTTAGCTTTAATTATTTTCATCCTACCGATGATTCGAAATGCATCGACTCAACAAGTCATTAAAATCTTGTTGGTAATTTGGTTAATCATTGTTGCCATTTCCAGAGTATATTTACGGGGACATTATCTAAGCGATGTTCTCGGCAGTGCTCTTTTAGCAGGTGCTTGGTGGGAATGCTCAGAATTACTTTACCTACGTTACTATGATTCAATAGCTAATCTGCTTAAATTAAACAACGCCGAAGATTAAAAAAACAATCAGCAAGTTCAAACTACTTAAGTCATCAGACTTTAAGCAGCATTTGGACTTTAACTGATTGTTTTTTTATTTGGTGATAATAGTTTGAATTGCTGACAATAATCTAGTTATATCGTCAGGATAAACTTCACCAATATTACCAATACGGAAAGTTGGAACTTGCGAGATTTTACCTGGATAAATAACAAAGCCATCTTGCTTCAACTCTTGATAGAACTGATTGAAATCAAAATCATCACTCGGATAAATAAAGGATGTAATAATTGGTGACTGATACTTCTCATCAATTAGAACTTTAAATCCTAGAGATTCCATCCCTTCGGCTAAATGCTTCTGGTTGTCGGAATAACGTTTGTTACGTGCAATTACACCACCCTCTTCAGATAGTTCTTTGAGAGCTTGTGCAAAGGCATGTACAACATGCGTTGGTGAAGTAAAGCGCCACTTTCCATCATGACGTTCCATTTCCGCATATTGACTATATAAATCAAGAGATAAGGTCTGAGCCAACCCTTTTGTTGATTCTAATAATTGTTTATTAGCAATAACAAACGAAAATCCTGGGACACCTTGAATACATTTATTGGAACTACTGATCAAATAATCAATTTTTTCAGCTTTTAAATTAATTGGAATTCCACCGAAACTACTCATAGCATCTACAATCGTCACTATGCCACGTTCATGGACGAAAGGTATAATTTCTTCAATTGGATTTAAAATTCCTGTGGTAGTTTCACAATGAATCATTGCGAAATGTGTAATATCAGGATATTCATCAAGATACTCCGTTACTTTTTCTAAAGTAATTGGTTCTCTTTCGTCAACTACCAGATCAACATGATCTATCCCATAAATATCTGCCATTTAACTAATTCTTTTGCCGTAGGCACCGTTGATGGCAATCAATAATTTATCATCCAAAGTAAAAGTTGAGCTAATGACAGATTCTACGCCATAAGTTCCACTACCTTGAATGGGAACAGCAGTATATTCATCAGCCGTAACTTGGCCTAATTCCAACAATGAATGTCGAAACGACTGGGTGATTTTTTTATAATCTTCATCCCAAGTGCAATAATCAAAATTCATTGCCTGTTTTACTGTTGAACTTGTCGTCAAAGGTCCGGGGGTTAAAAGTAAATAATTTTCTACCATTTTTTATCCATCGATTCATTTAAATATTCAATAATTTGAACTAAATCAAATATACTGTCAATCACAAAGTCAGCGTTAACCGCTTCAAACTTACGTTTTGCTTCATTTCGTTTAACCATTTGTTCGTCATTACTCAATTCACTAAATTCAACCTGTGATAATCCCATCAAACTACTGCCTTCAACTATCCCAACCGTTTTCACGCCAGCATTTTGTCCTTCTTCTATATCAACCAAAGTATCGCCAACTTTGATTATTTTACTAGGATCATCGATATTGAATTTGTCCATAATGAATTGAATCATGGCTGGAGATGGTCGTCCAACGCCATCAACATCTTCAGCTGTAACTACCAAATCTGGTGCATAGCCTAATTCTGCTGCCTTATCCTGAACGATCTCCATCATTTCCGCAGTATAGCCGGTAGTTGTGGCCACTTTAATTCCATAATTTTTCAGGTAATTAAAAGTCTTCAACACTCCAGTTTTCAACTCCGTGTAATCTTTCAAATAGCGCAATAATGATTCTTGAAAATCAGCATAGATCTTCTTTCGATCCTCAGTATTAGGTGTACGGGAGTACATTTCCTTCCATTGATCTTGAACATCTTCCAGCTGCAAGATCTTACCGATATGATCCCACTTGGCCATGCCCATATCTTCTCTGATTTCATCATCGCTTAATTCAATTCCAGCTTTTTTGAAAGCTTTTTTAAACGCAATAACTGGAGCCAAACTGCCATAATCGACAGTCGTACCTGCCCAATCAAATATTACTGCTTCAATCATAAATTCTCTCCCTAACTTAACGGTTCAAATAAAATTGTCTTATTTTGACCGCGATAAACTCCAAAATAAATGCCACTAAGATGACCAGATAAACGATGAATCCAGTCTCATGGAAATCAAAACTCATACCACTGGCAACAAATAATTGATAACCAATTCCACCAGCACCTGCGGCTGCTCCAACAGCGATAGCGTTGGCAAAGTTAATTTCCAATCTAATGAAAGTCCACGAAACAAATGAAGCGACAATTGTTGGCCAAATTGCTTGGAAAACAATTACCCAAAATTTTGCACCTGTAACTTTCAATGACTCGATCGTAGACTGATCGATTCCCTCAATACTCTCTGAATATGCCTTTGTTAAGTAGGCAATACTGTGAAAACTTAATCCAAGAACTGCGGCGGTGGTTCCCAATCCACAAACAATTGAGAAAATCAGCGCCCAGATAATCGTTGGAATTGCTCGGATGATGGCCATTACCACTCTGATACCAGCACCTAAATACGCATTGGTTAAATTCTTAGAGGCCATAACGGCGAATAAGAAACCAAAAACTGCTCCAATAATTGTCGTTAAAATAGACAACATTACACTACTAGCCAATGCTTGAACTAAGAGAACTATTCCGTCAGTTCCTGCATTAGGTTGTAAAAACATTTGATTCAACGTAGTAGCCAACTCTCGAAAAGCGACATCTACTTTTACACCAGCAGTATCTAGGTGTGTCAGCGTATACCCAGTAATCAAGACTAAGCTGAGAAAAACCACCAATATTATTGTTCTTGATAAACTTTGCTCATGTAATTTGATTTGTGGAGATCTTGGTGTCTTTGGTTTACTAATGACGCGTTCTTCACTATTAATCACAAGATCACCCTCCTAATCTGATTTGAAATTGTCTCAAGTAAAATTACAACAACAATAATGGCTAAGACGGTCATTCCCGCAGCTGCGAAGCGAAAACTCTTATAATAAACATCGAAAATAAATCCAATCCCTGTACCGGTCAAGATACCAACTAAAGTAGCATCTCGAACGTTATTCTCAATCATATAGAGAATCCAACTTAAAATACTAGGTAATATCTGTGGTAAAACAGCTTGAAAAATCACTTGAAAGTAACTTGCACCAGTTGCCTTTAGTGCCAACATGGTTTCACTTGCTTCGTCTTCAATGATTTCCATGAAAGCACGAATCAAGTAACCAATTGACATTAATAGCAATGCCAAGAAACCTGTAAAATCACTTTGCTTGAAAGAAAATAGTAGGATCATTGACCATGCAACTAACGGAATGTTTCTAAAGAAAGAGGCAATTCCTCTAACTATCGTTTGAACAAAGCCATTAATACCAGTAACTTTAGAACCCAACAAAGCTATAAAAATTGAAATAAACGCTGCAACAACAGTTGATGATATTGCTAGCAACACGGTCTGAATCAGCTTTTGCCAAATTCTAGGAAGATACTGCATGGATTCTGGTGTTGGTCTGAAATTGACTCCTAACCATGCGAAAGCCTTTGGGATAGCCAAAAGTCCATTCACATTATTGAAATCTAATACCCAACTACCAAAGATATAAATACCGCCAATAAGAGCGATAATTCCTGTCTGATACCAACCTTTGTGTGCTAAAAATTTTGTCGGAGATTGCATTTTTATTCAAGCTCCTTCGTAATATCTTGATCATACAGTGTCTTCAAAATATCTTCTGATAATAAATCAGCGTCTTCATCGAAAACCAAATGTCCCTTACGAATACCGATAATTTGATCTGCAAATTGCTTAGCCATGTTGATTTGATGAAGGTTAGCAATACAAATCAATTGGTATTCATCAGTCAAGTCCTTTAACAGTTGCATAACATTTTGTGCTGAAGCAGGATCTAATGAGGCAATAGGTTCGTCACAGAGAATGACTTTGGGATGTTGAATCAAAGAACGGGCAATCCCCACTCGTTGCTTTTGACCACCACTCAATTCGGAACATCTCTTTAAAGCAAAACTTTCCAAGCCAACCTTTTTAAGTAAAGACATAGCTTCTTGTTTTTCTTCTTGGGTATATCTACCAAAGACACCAGCTAAGGTTGATTTATAACCTAGACGTCCGTGTAGAACATTCTCAATAACTGTCAAACGTTCAACTAAATTGTAATTTTGAAAAATCATTCCAATTTGACGACGATATTTTCTTAATTGCGATTTATTGGCTAATCGCAAATCATTACCGTCCAGAAGAATTTGACCATCATCATCTTTGATCAATTGATTAAGACTTCGTAAAATAGTTGTTTTACCAGCACCTGAGGGACCAATAATTGCCACAAACGTCCCTGGTTTAATATCAAAAGAAATATCAGTTAATGCTGGTTTATCTTTTTCATAGCTTTTTTGTAAATTCTTAACTTCTAACATAGTTACCTCTTATTTACCGACAAGTTCATGTGTTGGTTTGTACCATGCATCATCAACTTTTAGAAGAATCATCTTGTCACTCTTCTTTTGCCATAATGTAGGTGTCTTACCTTTACCATCAGAGAATAGAGCCTTGTTCTTAGTAAATTCTTCAGTTGTGAAACGTTTTGTAATTGCATCTTTGTCCTTGGCACTTAGTGCTTTGGTATTAACAACAAAAGGTCCGTTTTGAACAGGTAATACTGAAATATCAACTAATTGCTTACCCTTGAATTCTGCAAATGGTGCGTCAGCGTCGTCCTTAACAGTAAAGACTGAACCTGGTTTGTCATAGCTACCCTCAGTAACTTTAAGGAATGGTGTCAAATCAATATCATCAAATGCTGCGACATCAACGTCACCCTTCAATAAGTTAATAGCTGAACCTGGGTGAGTACTTCCGTAAAGAACTTTTGTGAAGAACTTACCACCCTCAGATAATTCGTCCTTGTTTTTCAAATTGAAATGCTTTTGAATTTCATCAGTTGGAACCGCAAATCCTGAAGTTGAACTTGTTGAAACGAATGAAGCTTTTTCACCCTTGATCTTGTCAATGTTGTACTTGCCGTCTTTCTTGTATTGATCGGCTTTTTCTTTTGGAACCATTAGATATGAACGATAACTAGCACCTTTAGTTGTACCGGTAGGACCTGATTGTAATAATAGTGGTTCAACCTTGCTGTTTTGGGCATGAGCTTGAATATATCCATCAGCACCCATGAAAGCAAGTTGTGCTTTACCTGATGCAATGGCTTCAATGGCCACATTATAATCAGTTGTAGTTTGAATATTGATCTTCTTACCAGTTGCTTTGTGAAGCTCTTCTTGTAAAGCTTTACGTGAAGCCGTGAAGTTCTTGGCTGATTCATTTGGATAAAAGACCATAGTAATTTCTTTATTATCTGCACTGCCGTTCTTTTCAGAAGCTGAACTCTTAGATGAGCAACCAGCTAATACTCCCATAAGTAGCAAAAACACCCCTAGAAAAGCGGTTAATAATCGCCCTTTTTTCATAAATAATTCCCAACTTTCTATATAATTTTTTGAACAACCTTAGATTAACAAAGCAATGTAAAGGAACAATAAATTTTCTGTAAAAAATGAAATTTTAACTTTTACAGTATTTATACATTTTTTATACATTTAACTAGGCTATAATAAAATTGAATTTAAGTAGGAGGTAAAATTTATGGCAACAAATATTCCATACATCGAATTAGCAAACGGCGTAATGATTCCTCAAGTCGGTTTAGGCGTCTTTAGAATGAATGATCAAGAAGTACTCGACAGCGTCAAATGGGCTATTGAAGCTGGGTATCGTCATATCGACACTGCCAGTTTCTACGACAATGAATCAGCCGTTGGACAGGCTATCAAAGCTTCTGGAATTGATCGTAAATATTTATTCATTACTACCAAAGTTTGGAACAACGTTCGTGGCTATGATGAAACAATTAAACAATTCAATAGTTCCTTGGAAAAATTAGGTTTAGACTATTTGGACCTATATTTGATCCACTGGCCTGCTGCTGGATTTGAAGAAAATTGGCGGGCAATGGAAGATCTTTACAAAGCCGGTAAAATTCGGGCCATTGGCGTTTCAAACTTTAAAGCTCATCACATTGAACAATTGATGAAAACTGCTACGATTGCCCCAATGGTTGATCAAATTGAGACCCACCCTTACTTACAAGAAAAAGATCTTCACGAGTATTTAGCTGAAAAAAATATTGCTCACGAATCTTGGAGTCCACTAGGTGGCGGTATCAACAAAGTAGTCGATGATCCTGTAATCAAAACAATTGCTGATAAATATCAAAAGTCACCTGCACAAGTCATTTTGAAGTGGCATATTCAACGTGGTGAAATTATCATCCCTAAGTCCACACACGAAAATCGGATCAAAGAAAACATTGATCTCTTCGATTATCATTTCGACCTAACACCTGAAGAAATGAATCAAATTGCTGGATTAGATGCTGACAAACGTGTCGGAGCTGATCCTGACGATGAAGAGTTTCTAGAAGAATCCACGACATATACCAATCAAAATCACAACAAATAATAATATTGAAAAACTGAAATGGTTTTTACTCTTTGTCAAATCGTATTGATGAATAGTTTTTGTATGAAAGGCATCCTCTCGCAGGGTGCCTTTTTTATCTTTCCGATGGTTCTTTTAAGGGGACCATTGGAATAAGATGTTGTGCAACCATTTCTCACGTAATTTAAATTACGACGTAACGTTGAAATAGACGTATCCATAGCGGTGTTGTTCTTTTTTCATTTTCTAGAGACAAAAAAACTGGCATTGATTATTCATCAATACCAGAAAGTATAGAACCATAATAAATAACTAACCGTAATGAAGTGCAACACAAAAGTTAGACTACTGAAATATGATTATTTTGTATTAGAAATCTATATCTACTAAGAAATTGCTTGAGTTTTCTTGCGATATTCTAATGGCGTCTGATGGTAACGTTCCTTAAAAGCCGCATAAAAGCTCTTTTCGTCTGGAAAACCCGTTTTGACCGCAATTTGTGAAAATCTTTCGTCAGTCTGAGTGATCGAATCGGTGGCCTTTTGAATGCGCAGCAAAGTCAGATATTTCTTAGGTGACATCCCCAAATATCTTTTAAACATCTTGGAAAAATAGGCATAGCTGTAGTTGTACTCCTGGGCCATTTGTGACAGCTGAATTTCATTTTGATACTTCTGATGGAATTCAGCAATTATCTCAGAGATCACATTTGGTATCTCACGATTCTCAATCTTTTCAGTTGTAAAATCTTTAACCAAAATACTGATCAGTTCAACTGCCATCGAAAGTTGGTGCAACCGATCATCTTCCGATTGATTGTCGCTAGAAAATTCCTTAATACTTTCGATCAAAGTGATCAATTCCCTAAAAGCTGGCATCTGACTAGCTTTTTCTGGTTTCTTGATCAAACCGAAACTCTTATTTTTCAAAGTCTTGGGCATGCAGTGGCGTAGCCAATCATAATTAACTAATAATGTCACGATTCGTTGCTGTGGCGTAATTACCGTATCGAACCCATGGATCAATCGAGAATTGATTACATAAACATCCCCTTGTTCCAACTGATAATTTTTATCTTCAATAAACATCGTTCCCGGGTTTCCTTGTTCAATGTAACTAATTTCAATTGCTTCGTGCCAATGAGGAACAACATACTTCTTTCCGACAGGCCGGTGATAAATACATTTGATTGGATTAACATAATCAAAATTTAATATTTCCATGGGAGTTAGCATAATATTCATCCTCCTTTAGGACAAAAATTGGAAGTTAACTGGTCAAAAATCATCTTACTCATTTTATTGTAAGCGGATACAATATGGGTGTCAATTAAATCTATCATATTTCAAACATTCCCTGATTTTTAGGAGGAGCAAAAAATGGCACATTTCAAAATCAATTATTTTTCTAATGCTTTATTAAAAGATTGTCAAATGGACTTACTTCTGCCACAACGAACTGCTGACAATCCAGACTGGGACGAAGAACTATTGAAAGATATTCCAGTACTATATTTACTCCATGGCATGAGTGATGACAACACCTCTTGGTTAAGAAAAACTCGTCTGGAACGCTTATTAAAAAGTACCCCTTTAGCAGTTGTCCTCCCCAATGCCGATTTAAGCTGGTATGCAAACACGGCTTACGGTATGGACTACTACAATGAAGTTGCAATAGAAATCCCTAAACTAATTCACGAGTTTTTCCCACAACTCTCAGTTAAGCCGGAAAAGAACTTTTTAATGGGAGCATCAATGGGTGGCTACGGTGCTTATAAAATCGCCTTATCGACCAATAACTTTGGTTATGTTGCCTCACTTTCAGGAGCTTTTGACCCTAGTGGCAACAACAAGATTCTGGAAAGTTTTCGTCCGAGCAATTATTGGAATAACGTTATCAGCCGTCGAGATGATTTCGCTAATTCCCCTGACAATCTCATATACTTAGCTTCTCAAAAACTAGAACGCCATGAAACGATGCCAAAATTTTTCGCATGGTGTGGCAAACAAGATTTCCTTTATCAAGACAATCTCCACTTGATCGATGAATTTGAAAATTTGAAGATTAAAATTGACGCTAACTTTACTGACGGAAAACACGATTGGTATTACTGGGACCAAAAGCTTGAAGATGTTCTGAAATGGCTACCAATCAACTATCTTCCCGAAGAAAGATTATCTTAAGGAGGGATTAACATGGACTATTCACAAGATGCAAAAACAATCATTGCTAATGTTGGTGGCGATAGTAATATCAACACTTTGATCCACTGTATGACCCGACTCCGCTTTACTTTGAAAGATGAGAGTAAAGCTAATACTTCTGAAATTGAAAAAATGGATATTGCCATCAAAGTTATGAAAGCTCAAGGTCAATACCAAATTGTTATTGGTAATAAAGTCACTGACGTTTTCAACGCAATTTTAAGCCAGCTGCCTCGTTTAGCAACTGAAGACGCTGGTGAAACAGAAACAGTGGCTGAAACTGTTTCAGAAGCTCCCGCAACTCTTGGAGCAAAATTCAAGCATGGATACGACGAATTCATTGGTGTACTGACAGCTTCAATGATGCCCATCATCGGTGTTTTAGCTGGTTCCGGTATCACCAAAGGTATCCTGGCCGGACTAGTCAGTGCTGGTGTCTTGAGTGAGAAAGCGGGTATTTTCGTTTTAATCAATACCATGGCGGATACGATTTTCTACTTCTTACCAGTCATCCTTGGTTTCACCGCTGCCAAAAAATTGGGTTCAGATCCCATCGCCCTGGCAGTCGTAGGTGCCTTTCTAATTCATCCCAATATAATTGGTGTGGCTGCAAGTAAAGTACCTGAAATTGGCATTTGGAGTGGCTTTGCTGTTAAGATCATGAACTACTCCGGTTCAGTCTTTCCAATCATTGTCGCCGCATGGTTAGGTAAATACGTTGAAAGATACGTCAAGAAAGTTATCCCTGAAATGATTCAAGGCATTTTCGTTCCTATTATTGAAATTATTATCCTATCCTTCGCCTTACTCCTAGTTGTTGCTCCAATCATTACTGTTTTAAGTAAAGGATTAGCTGATGGTATCTCAGCATTACTATCATTTAACGGTATTATCGGTGGAGCAATCTATGGAGCCTTCTATCCAATCTTAGTAGTCTTTGGACTACATTGGCCTTTGATTCCAATTGTTATCAACGATTTAGCGGTAAACGGACAAAGTGTTATCTGTGCATTGACTTCAATTACTGCAGTCGGAATTGCCGGTGGTGTCTTTGCTGTTGCAATCAAGACTAGAAAAAAGAAGTTTGAAGCTCTTGGTTACTCTGCTGGAGTCTCAGCTCTATGCGGAATCTCAGAACCTTCACTTTACGGAATCCTTTTGAAGTACAAGCGTGTTTTCTACATGGTGATGATCGGTAATGCTATCGGTGGCGCTGTCGGTGGTGCCATGCACTTAGTTATTTACGGATTTACTGGCAGCTTGATTGGCTTCCCTTCATTCATCAATCCTAAAGGTGGTATCGACAGTAACTTTACTGCTTATATCATCTCCCACTTGGTTGCCTTTTTAGTAGCCTTTGTACTGACTTATCTCTTCGGTTACAGTGATAAAATGGTTCCCTCAGATCAAGAAGCTTAGAAAGATACTTTCTTTTATGATATAACTCCCTATATTTGACTGATATGACTGTTCAAAAAGTGAACAGTCATATTTTTTTATCTAACAAATCTAAAAAAATCGTCATTGAATTATAAGCTATTTTAAGCTATTATTAGTACAAGACTTATATTAGCTTAAAAAAGTGGTGAAATTATGCAAAAAGAACGGCTCGACTTAATTTTAAAACAACTCCAAAAAAGCCAGACTTTGACTCTAAAAGAGATCATCGACCTGACTGGAGCCTCACGTGATACGGCCCGACGAGACATTGTCAAGTTGACTAATAATAATCTAGTTGAACGAAATTATGGCGGTATCAGTTTGCCCAACACTTTTAAAAAACTCGATAGCTACCTTGAGCGCAGCGACGATTATATCAATGCTAAACGTGAGCTAGCTAAACGGGCGGCTAATTTTGCGAACCAAGCGACTCAAATTTATCTGGATGTTTCAACTACCGTTGAATTCATGCCGCAATTTTTAACAAATCCTAATCTATTTTCCGTCACCAATTCACTAGATATTGCCGATCAATTAATTCGCCATACTCCTGGCAAGACACGTATTCTGGGTGGCAACCTAGATGCTGAAAAACGCTGCGTAGTTGGAACCCGCCCTTGTCTTGATCTAGAGAATTATACGTTTGATTTTGCCTTTTTAAGTAGTGTCGGTATCGATCAAGATGGTATCTACTATGCTTATGAAGATGATATTGATTACAAAAATAAGCTCAGACAGCGAGCAAAGAAGTTGGTTCTCTTGCTAGACAGTAGCAAGGTTAACGTCAAACATAATTTCAAAGTACTAAATTTGGATCAAATCGACTACATCATTACTAATGATAAATTGCCACAAAAATTAGAAAACCGTTTGTTAAAATCTAAAACCCAAATGATCTATCTTTGAGGAGGAAAACTTATGAGTCAAACAATTTTATTCGATGTTGACGGCACTTTAGTTGATACCGAAAAGACCATTATCAAATCTTAGCAGAAGACTTTGAAGGACACTTTGAACATTGAACCGGCTGCTGAAGATTTATTTTATGTTTTAGGAATTCCTGGTACCAAGGCTGTAGAAAGATATGCCCAAAACTCTGAACAAGGTCAAGAACTGCTCGAACTGTGGGAGAAAAATGATCATGCCATGTTTCATTACTCTCAACTTTTTGACGGTATCAGCGAAATGTTACAAAAACTGACTGACTACGGGATTCAGCTAGGAATCGTCACTTCCAGAACTGATCAAGAAATGCAGATAGTCTTAAATAACTTCGACTTGAAGAAATACTTTGCCACCTTCATTACAGCTTCTAAGACGAAATTACATAAACCCAATCCCGACCCAATTTTCAAAGCAATTGAGACTTTAAAAATCGATCCTGCTGAAACGCTCTACATTGGTGACTCGATCTATGACTTTCAATGTGCCAAAAATGCGAATGTTGAATTTGCCTTAGCTGGTTGGGGAGCCAAAGATAATCCTGAGTTTGCTAAAGCTGACTATCTCTTACAAGTACCGGATGACTTAGTAAAATTGTTCTAACAACATGAATATTGACATTCAAAAGGCCCTTCGATTCATCTCTAGAATCGGAGGGCCTTTTAGTTATATCTAATTTTGTAAATACTTAAAAACTTGTTGTCCAGCCTGACGACCAAAAACAACTGTCTCAGCGATTGAATTTCTGCCGATACGATTATTGCCGTGAAGACCACCAGCAACTTCGCCAGCCGCAAATAATCCTTTGATAGCCTGATTATTTTCATTAAGAACTTGAGTCTGATGATTGATTGCTACTCCACCCATCGTGTAATGAACAGCTGGAGCAATGTGAATCGCATAAAACGGAGCTTGGGAAATGTCTCTTTCCATCCCCGTAGTCCGCTTAAAAACGCGATCTGCTTGCTCTTTAACAGCTTGATTCCACGTATTGATGGTCTGTTGTAACTTCAAACTGTCAACGTTTAATTCAGTAGCTAATTTTTCAACACTTGGGGCTGTTTTAACTAAACCAACATGATCATAGAAATCAATCGCTTTGACCCGCTCACGAATAGCTTGATCAAAAATCAAATAGGCTCCCATGCCACCTAAATCATCAATTGCTTTGGTAACCTTTTTTCTAGTATCGAGTTCATTGACGAATCTTTGACCACTATCGTCCACCAAAATGGCCCCTTCACCACGGACAGCTTCACCAATTAAATAAGCATGTGGCGTGTCTTGTTGAACTGTCGGATGAACTTGAACTTGGTCCATGTCCACCAACTTTGCACCAATTCTTTGAGCCAATTTCAGCCCATCACCAGTAGCGCCTGGTTGATTTGTAGTTCGTAAATTCAACAAGTCAGAACGATATTGGGCTAATAGATCTTTACCAGCTCCAAAACCACCAGTGGCTAAAATTACTGCCTCAGCTTTGATCTCAAGTTTTCGATCTGTTTCAGCTTGAACACCACTAATTCGACCGTCTTCCATCAATAAATCAGTCACCTTGATCTGATCGAAGAGTGGGATTTGATCCTTTTGAACCCATTTCAACAGCTCAGTCACCAAATATCCACCAATTGGAGCCATCGAACTTGGACGATGTGTCCGCATCGTTTTCATACCGCCAGTAATGGTTAAGTCATCTAACTCAATACCGTGTTGAGCTAACCAATCAATAGCAATGGCTCCATGTTCGGTAAAAAATCTTAATAATTCTGGATTATTGAGTTTGCCACCACCAAGGTATGTCTCATTATAAAAGTCTTCAAAACTATCAACGATTTTATGTTCCAATTGAACCGAAGTTTCCGCCGCATTCATTCCTGAGGAAGCTCTGGTAGTATTGCCACCAATCTTATCCATCTTCTCTAAAATGACTGGTGTTAACCCTAATTCATGAGCTTGAATGGCACTCGTTAATCCCGCACCGCCGGAGCCAATAATAATCACATCGTAATGATCTCTTAGTTCAGTTAAATCGGTTGGTTTAAAAACAAATTTTTCTGCCATGCTACTTCTCCTCAATGTTTGTCATATCGAGCGGTACGACCCATTTATCAAACTGTTCTTCAGTAACTAAGCCTGACTTTAAGGCAGCTACTTTCAAAGTTGTTCCTTCACGTAGAGCTGATTGCGCAATTTCGGCACTTTCATGGTAACCAATATGCGGCGACAAGGCTGTAACTGTCATCAATGATTGGTCAACTAATTCAGTCATTCGTTCTTGATTTACTGTTAAACCACTGATCATTTTATCGGTGAAACCTTTGATCGTCCCAGTCAGCAATTGCGTCGATTCCAAAAAGGTGTAGATGATTACTGGTTTATAGACGTTCATTTCAAAGTTACCTTGACTGGCAGCAATATCGATCGTTACATCGTTTCCCATCACCCGAACAGCTGCCATCGTAATTGCTTCAGCTTGTGTGGGATTTACCTTACCGGGCATAATCGATGATCCTGGTTCGTTAGCAGGAATATTTATCTCTCCGTAACCAGAGCGTGGACCACTAGCCAAAAAGCGCACGTCATTAGCAATTTTCAACAAGTCACTGGCAAGCGTTTTGATAGCTCCGTGAACCACGTTTAAACCTGAATGAGCTGCTAAACCGAAGAACTTGTTTGTCTGAGCAGTAAAGTCATGTTGATAAATTTGACTCATCGATTGAGCGATTTTTTCGGCAAAACCGGGAGCAGCGTTCAAGCCTGTTCCTACTGCTGTCCCACCAATTGCTAACTCGCTCAAGGTCTTATTCAAATCTTGCAAATAATTTAAATCGTGTTCCAAAGCACTGACCCAGCCACTGATTTCTTGACCAAAAGTTAATGGTGTTGCGTCTTGTAAATGTGTCCGGCCGATTTTGACCACTTGCCAATATTGGGCCTGCTTTTGTTTTAAAACATCGATCAAATGTTGCAGCGATTTTTCCAACTCTTCAACTGCCATTGCTGCTGTGATATTCATGGCTGTAGGAAAAATATCATTCGAACTTTGTCCGTGATTCACATCGTCATTGGGTAAAATTTCAATTTTGGAGTCGATCAATTGAGCTACATGACTAACGACTTCATTGACGTTCATATTAGTCTGCGTACCTGAACCTGTCTGATAGACAACTAATGGAAAATCTTGACGTAACTGTTCATCATCTAAACTCAGTAAATGGTCAATCGCCTTAACGATTAAATCAGCCTTTTGAGAAACTATTGCTTGAGCATCCTTATTGGCAATAGCCGCTGCCTTTTTGATTTGTAATAAGGCTTTGATGATTTCTAATGGCATCTTAGAACCTGTGGAAAAGTTATTCCGGCTTCGTTCTGTTTGAGCACCCCAGAGAGCAGTTTTAGGGATTTTAACAGCTCCTAAGGTATCTTCTTCAATTCTATAATCAGACATTTTCTTCCTCCAAGACTAAGTAGTTGTTTCAATTATAGCTGACTCAAAAGCTGAGACAAAATAAAAATCGTTGCCATTGCAGCAACGATTTATTTATACAAGCACACCAATGGCTAAGAAAGCCATGATTAAAATAACGATCATGATTAGTAATTTCATAACAAACTTGATCCATTTATCAAAACCAACTTTAACCATTGCCAAGGAAACTAGGATCAATCCCGTAGGTGCAATTAATCCAATCAAACCTTGTCCCCAGTTATAAGCATCAATGATCATTGCCCGGTTGATACCCACGACATCAGCTAATGGTGCCATGATTGGCATGGAAAGAACAGCCAAACCGGATGATGATTGAATAAAGAATCCTAAAATAATATAAACAAAGAACAAGACCCAAATGAAGAGAATATTGTTCATACCGCTGATTTGATTACTGAAGAAATGCATGATCGTATCGCTGACGAAACTATTTTCCATCACGATACCAACAGATCTAGCTAAACCAACTGTCAAGGCAACGCCCAGTAAATCTCCAGCTCCCGAAACGAAACTGTCGACGAACTTAGCTTCCTTCAATCCAGCCGTAAAAATCAAGATATAAGCTACAGCTAAGAAGACCACCGCAATTTCTGTAAAGTACCAGCCTAATTGTTGCACGCCGTAGATCATGACTACGAAACCAGCCGCAAAGACTAACAATGATAGTTTTTGCCGGATTGTGAATTCGCTCTTAGAAGTTAGATCCATGTCACCTAAGAAACGTTCCTTATCTTCTTCTGCTTGATCAGCGACTAAAGATTGGTTTGGATCTTTACGAACCTTTTCTGCATAATGAATCGTATAGAAAATCGACAAACCGACAGCACAAAGCCACATTAAAGCACGTAAAGGTAACCCGTCGGTAAAGTTGATACCGGCCGCATTTGAGGCAATAACGGTTGAGAACGGATTAATGGTTGAACTCATTGAACCAATCGCTGTTCCCAAGTATACCGCCGCTACTGCCGTCAAAGTATCATACCCGGCCAGTAAGAAGATTGGTATCAGAATCGGATAAAAGGCAATCGTCTCTTCAGCTAACCCAAAGGTGGTCCCACCTAAGGCAATCAGTGAAGTAACAATGACGATCAACCATTTCTGTTTACCTTTCAACTTCTCGGATAACCGTTTCATTCCTGAATCCATCGCACCAGTGGCATTCACAACTCCAATGACACCACCTAATATCAGAATAAAGACAATAATATCAACACTATCAACAATACCTTGTACTTGTGAAGTTAAAAATTGATTGATAGTTCCTAAAACCCCACGCTTAGGCTTTTTAATTTGGTGATAGGTATTCGGAATAGCTGCGGGACGATAAATAGTTCCGTCCTTAAATTTACTTACTTTGATTTTGATCTTATAATCATCCAAAGTTTTTTGAGTAGCTGGCTTCTTATAAGTTTTGCCAGAAGACTCGGTGATCACAAATTTATTACTATCAGAATTATATTCCAAAGTACTATATTTCCCAGATGGGATAAAGAAAGTTAAAGCTTGAACTAAAATTAAAACGATAACGATAACCGTATAAGCCGAGGGAAAACCTCGTTTTTTCTTTTTCTCCGCCATAATTATTATTCATCCCCTTTGATGATTTTCTTCACAAAACCATTATAGCAGGGATTTGTAAAGGCTTACAGTAACTCTTGATTAAAAATATAAATAAACTGGTTGACAAATGTTTCGGTACCGAACTATAATTCTCTTTGCAATTAAGTTCGGTACCGAAATATATTAACAATCATAGAAATGAGGAATATTAATTATGAGTAAAATCACAGATGATTTAATGAAACAATTACATTTTGTCAGTGAAGCTGGCAACTTCTTTATGAGTCAAAAGAAACAAAAACTTACTGGTCAACAACGAGTTCTCGCCATTTTGAAGTTAGAAGATGGTCTAACTCAAAACTACTTAGCCGAAGTTTTAGACTTACGTCCAAGTTCAGTCGCTGAACTTCTGAAAAAATTGGAAAATAACGGCGATATCACTCGGACGGAAGACGAAAATGACAAGCGAACTAAACATGTTCATTTAACCGCCGCTGGGCAAAAAAAAGCTGACGAATACGCTGCTTTCAAGAACGATGATTACAGCGAAGATTTCTTTAACGGCTTAAATGATCAGGAAAAAGTTCAGTTCAGTGACTATCTCCAAAAAATTTCCGACGGCTGGGACGACGATTTCAAGCAGAATTCTTCGAAATTCGTTGACCCGACCGATAAATTTAAAGCGATGCTCAATATGCGTGACAAAATGATGCAAATGCATGGTGACTTGACCCCTGATGAGTTTGAACAAATGCGTCATGAAATGCGTGAACGAATGCACCAGATGCCATTTGAAAATCCTTGCCGACCACATCGAGATTTTCTCGATCACGAATCAGGGCATGGCTTTGATAACCGTCGTCATCCCAACTTTAGACGCGATTTTTGGCGACATGATGAATTTTAATTTTACTAAATGAGGATAAATCGATGCGTAATGAAGCAACAATTAGACCAGATATTTCCAGGTCTAGAACTCAATTTAAATTTCGGGATTTCATGCATTTAATCAACAGCGTGAATCCTAAAAAGGGACTTTTCCTTATTGGAATGCTCTTGAGTCTAATAACAAGTGGTGCCAGTTTGATAGTCCCCCAATTGACTAAAAGTTTAGTTGACTCGAGTGACCTATCGAAAATCAACAGCCATATGTTAATTATCTTAGTCTTAGCCTTTTTGATCCAGCTAGGCTTTGGAACGATTGGTGGTTATATCTTACGATATGTTGGTGAAGGATCAGTTAAAACGCTTCGGGAAAAGCTCTGGGAACATCTCCTAAAATTACCAGTTGGATATTTTGATGATCACAAATCTGGTGAAACCAGTTCACGGTTAGTTAACGATACGAGTGTTATTAAAGATCTAATCACTTCACAATTTCCTAACTTTGTTACTGGAGCGATTCAATTAGTTGGTTCAATGATCATTCTCTTCTTTATGGATTGGAAAATGGCCTCGTTGATGTTTGCAATCATCCCTGTTTTCGTTTTGATTTTGCTACCAATTGGCCGCATAATGTCACGTCTGGGTCGTAAATTACAAGCTGCCACTGCTGATTTCAATGCAGATGCGAGCGAAAAGTTATCCGAGATTCGTCTGATCAAATCCAGTAACGGGGAAACTTTTGAAAAAACAACTGGTGGCAATTTAATCAACCGGATTTTCCAAGTCGGTATTAAAGACGCCCGTGTGGAAGCTGTTTTACAACCAATCATGACAACTGCCATGTTGGGAATCTTCGTCGGTATCTTAGGTTATGGTGCTGTCAGAATTCAACAAGGTACTCTTTCCAGTGGTTCACTTGTTGCTTTCCTACTATATTTATTCAACATCATCACTCCAGTAGCCAGCTTTGCAACGTTTTTCTCTCAAGTTCAAAAGGCTATGGGTTCAACGGAAAGGATTCAAGAAATTCTCCAAGCTAAACCAGAACCTAGTTCTGATTTACAAAAGATTACGGTTGAAGGTAAGACCATAACTGCTTCACATGTAAACTTTAGTTATCAAGCAGATGAACCAATCCTAAAAGATATTTCTTTTGAAGCCAAACCTAATACTGTAATTGCTTTTGCGGGACCATCTGGTGGTGGAAAATCTACTATTTTTGCCCTGCTTGAGCGATTCTATCAGCCTAATTCAGGTTCTATTATGATTGACAAACAGAATATCAACCAAATTGACCTAGCTAATTGGCGAGCTCAGATCGGTTATGTTTCTCAAGATAGTGCTGTTTTTGCTGGCAGTATTCGTGATAATCTGCAATACGGTTTGAACAAGCATTTAACCGATGAAGATCTCTGGCAAGGTCTAAAATTAGCCTATGCCGAAGAGTTCGTCAAGAAGTTTCCTGATCAACTCGATACTCAAATTGGCGAACGAGGGGTTAAATTATCTGGTGGTCAAAAACAACGAATCGCAATTGCTCGAGCCTTCCTCCGCGACCCTAAGATTCTAATGTTAGATGAAGCAACCGCTAGTCTTGACTCTGAATCCGAGGAAAAAGTTCAACGAGCTTTGAACCAATTGATGGTTGGTCGTACTACTTTAGTGATTGCCCACCGTTTGTCAACAATTGTCGATGCTGACCAAATTTATTTCGTTGAGCAAGGCCAGATCAGTGGTCATGGTACGCATAAAGAACTTCTGTCAACACATGCTTTATACGCAGAATATGTAAAAGAACAAATTGTCAATTAATTTCAGAAATCATATAACTTCAACCTTTAATCGAAGTTATATGATTTTTTTTATATAAAGAATTGACAATCTATTAGAAAGTAGTTAGTATACTAACTATAAATAAAAAGAAGGTGTGCCCGTGAACAACATTGGTTATTTATTAATTAAAATCACCAAGCAATTGCGCTATGAATTGAATCAAAAGCTGCAATCGCAAGATATCACCATTCAACAATGGTCAGTGATTCAACAGATAAATCTCTGGATAACGATTCATCAGACTGGTCCAACAGCGAATGCTTTGTGTCAGATTTTAGATATGGATAAACCAACAATGTCCGGAATCATTCAACGCTTGGTCAAAAAAAAGCTGATCTACAAAGAACCCAACCCTAACGACCAACGATCGCAACTTTTAGGGCTGACTGCTATTGGTGAAACAGCTTTAACAGCTGGTGAACAAACTAGCGATCAACTTTTGAACCAATACTTAACTGTCCTCACCCCTGATGAACAAAAAAAGCTTCAAGAGCTCTTAATTAAATTAAATGGAGAAATTAAATCATGACAAAAATTTTAGTAATCGGAGCCACTGGTAATATTGGTTTACCACTAGTGGATTACCTCTCAAAACAAGACAATGTTTCAATCGTAGCTGGTGCCCATGATTTGGAAAAAGACCGCCGGACTCTTGCCAAGTATCCAGAAGTGGAACTAAGATATTTCGATTTTCTGGACTCTGAATCCTTCAAACCAGCAATGGCTGACGTAGAAAAGATTTTCTTTATTCGTCCACCCCAATTAGCTAATCCGAAAGTGGAAATGTTACCCTTCTTAAAGTTTGTTCAAGCTAAAAAAGTTCAACGTTTAGTCTTTGTTTCATTAATGGGAGTCGAACACAACCCAATGACACCACATCATAAGATTGAAAAGATGATCGAAGAGTTAAATATTCCTCATACCTTCATTCGCCCCAGCTTCTTTATGCAAAACCTCAATACGACCCACCGTTTCGATATTCAAAAGAATCACGACCTCTTCATCCCTGCTGGCCATGCTAAAACTAGTTTTATCGATACACGAGATATCGGCGAAGTCGCTGGAGTAACCCTTTTAGATGATAAGTATCTTAATAAAAAAGTTAATATCACCGGACCACAAGCACTGACTTACTTTGAAATCGCTGATTTAATGACTAAAACTTTTGGTCATACGGTTACTTACAGCAAACCTAGTTTATTAAGATTCCGTCACACGATGATTAAACGTGGGCTCAAGAAAGATTATGTCAATGTAATGGTCATGCTTTATCTGATTACCCAAATGGGCAATGCTAAAGAAGTGACTGACGAATGCTCTCAAGTTTTAGACCACGCACCTAGAGACATGCAGACATATTTGAACGACTATAAAAATCAATTGAGCTAGAAAACTTTAATGGTATATAAAAAGCCTCTGATTCATATCAGAGGCTTTTTAGTGTCACAATGATCAGTTTTGGATGACCAAATTCTACATATACAAATATTTCTTAGCTAAACTTTCAATCGTATCATCATAGGCAATGAAATAAACTAAGCCGTCGAAATCAAAATTTTTAACCGTTTCGATTGCAATAGCAATGGCATCCCCTAATGGATAATTGTAAATTCCAGCACTCAAAAATGGAAAGGCAATCGAATTGACCGCCAATTTTTGAGCTAACTTCATTGCGGAATCGTATGCCTTGATCAGCAAGTCCTTTTCCCCATGTTCGCCATCGTTATAACGCGGTCCGACAGCATGAATAACATAGTCTGCATTAAGCTCGAAAGCCTTGGTATAGACAGCACTGCCCGTAGGCGTACCACCTATTTCAAGCATTGCTTGACCAAGTTTTGGACCAGCCTTTCTATTCAAAGCTCCATCGACTCCACCACCCGGAACTAGGGCACTATTAGCTGCATTGACGATTGCATCGACATGAAATGGTAAATAGGCAATATCGCCTTTAACAATAGAAATTTTTTCCATAAATATTACCTCTTTTCGTTCAACACATATTTGTGGATAGCTTTTGATACACCATTTTGGTTGTTGCTCTCTGTCACTACCTTAGCACTTTTCTTGACGGCACTAGGTGCATTTTGCATAGCAACACCTAATCCGGCCAACTCAAGCATGGGAAGATCATTGAAATTATCACCAAGCGTCATCGTCTTATCAAGAGATAAATCGTACATTTTCGCTAACTCACGCAGAGCTTTCTCTTTGGAAACATGACTGTTAGTAATTTCAAGATAATTTGGTTTTGATAGATAAAACGAACTGTCAACCAAGCTTTCAGCCTGGAAGTTATTTAAAGCTTCAGCAATCTCTTCTGGTTCGCTAATTAATAAAATCTTATGGATTGGTGCCGTCGAAATCAATTTTTCCACATCAGTTACAATCGGTTCTAACTGCGTAATGTCTGACTCAATTTCAACCCATTTGTCGATTTTTTCAACATACCAATCTGACCCTGAATACAAGTTGATCGAAACTTGTGGATATTTTTGATGAACGCTAGTAATGATTTTCTTAACTTCATCAGGATTTAATTCGTGGCTCAAGATTGTCGTATAAGACTTTTTATCAAGATTCTTGATTACCAAAGCGCCGTTATAACAAGCAATCGGATTATCCATTACTGCAAGTTCTTTGGCGATTGGCAGCATCCCTTTAGGTGAACGAGCTGAGGCCAAAATGAAAGGTACATTCTTATTACGTAATTTATTTACAGTTGCTTTTAAATCGCTATCAACCACATTTTCGTCATTTAAAATCGTCCCATCAATGTCACTCAAAATTAATTTAATCTCATTCATCTTTTTCACCCCTATATTTTCTCCTGAAATCACCGTAACATATTTCACCCATTTAATCATTTGTCGAGATTAATTCAAAAAAGTAATTATTCAATAGAGATAACTGACTATGATAAACTTAATATGATTATTTCGGAGAAAGTAATAATTTGTCTTATAGAGGTGATTTTATGAACGAACTTACTCCGTATATGGACTCTCTACAAAAGATCTCAGCTTATTGGGGATTAGCCACTATCGTCTTATTCGGAATTTTCCTATTTTTGTGGTTGCGGGAACCACGAAGGTTGCTCAACGGTATCACCTTCACAATTTTCTTTATTGCTTTCTTGACTGAGTTAGCAATCTTGATTTTCAGTACGGGTAATTTACCGTTCATCGTCATTATGGGCACGTTATTTTTACTAATACTTGGTGTGATTGCTTTAACATTGGTATTCATGTGGGCTTTGTTACTGTGGAACGCCATTGTCGTTTGGAAACGTGAAAGCCATAATCTATCAAACATGTTGACCTTGCTTCTGGCAATCTTTTTGATTGTTTTATGGTTTGCCAATGTCTTTATGGCTGAACATTCTAAATTCTTACCTGATTGGTTCAACACTTTGATTTCCTGCTTGCCCTTCGTCGGTATGTACTTGTTAGTCTGTTCTTACAACTTTTTAGCCAATGTCTTCCTATATCAATTCGTTCCTCGGGGGTACAAAGCCAATTACTTAATCGTTCTCGGGGCCGGTTTGATCAACGGTGACAAAGTTTCACGATTACTCGGCAGCCGTATCGATGCGGCGATTAAATTTGCTAACAAACAGATCAAAAAAGGCCGGCCTGCCCCTAAAATTGTCTTCTCTGGCGGACAAGGACCTGATGAAAAACTCTCCGAGGCCAGAGCCATGGCTGATTATGCTATTGAACATGGCTGGGATAAAGATTTAGTTATTCTCGAAGATAAGTCGCGTAACACTTTGCAGAATATGCAGTTTTCTAAATCAATTATCACCAAAGATTATGGCAATGATGAGGCCAATATCAAATTTTTCAGTAATAATTATCATATCTTCCGGGCCGGTCTCTTCGCCAAAATGGCCGACTTAGCAGCTAACGGCGTCGGTGCACCCACTAGATTTTACTTTTTGCCAAATGCTTTGATCCGAGAGTTTGTGGCAATTCTCTTAATGAACAAGAAGCGACACTTGATTGTGATCGGCTTCATTGGTGTAATGACTCTATTGATGGTTGCCGTAACTATTTACGTCGACATAATGGCAAAATAAACTTTCACGTCTGGTCACCTCTGGTGATTAGGCGTTTTTTGATTTGGGCAAAAAAATACCGGCAACCTTATCATTCAGTTGTCGATACATAATATTAATAATTTCCTTTAAAATATGTTCCATTCGAATTAAAATTTTCGGAACTCTCTATGAAATAGTTAAACCATGCCCGCTAAATTCTGCTCCATCACAACAACTGTATAACCGGGAACTGGAATTTCCCGTCCGTCTTTAACGAAGCCATTCTTGAGCAAGAATTGTTCGCTCTGAACATTTCCTTTGGCATAGGCTAATTCTATTCGACTTATCCCAGAATTTTCCACAGCACTTAATACATCACTCATAATGGAACTTCCAATACCCTTACCTTGATATTTGGCGTCGACCATGAAAAATCCCATCCAAGCACTCTTATCATCAGGATATGAAGTAACCAAATCAAGGATAGCTATTAGATCATTATCCTTAAAGAAACCGACGTAATACTTGTCATCCAAGGTTTTGTTAGCTGGTACGACTTTCATATCTTCCAAAATACTGTGACGCGTTGCCTGTGGTGGACAATAAGAAAAATAAGTTGGATTGCTTTGAACTAATGCAAAAGCTTTATTGGCATCTTGAACTGTCAATTTACGTACTTGATAACTTGTGGATAAGTTTTCTACATTAAGCATAAATTTTCCCTCTTTTCATAATCTAATGCTAACAAAAAAACATCCCTCACACTGAGAGATGTTTTTGATCCAAAACAGAAAATATAAATATTAACGTTTTGAGAATTGTGAAGCCTTACGGGCTTTCTTAAGACCTGGTTTCTTACGTTCCTTCATACGAGGGTCACGTGTCAAGAAGCCAGCTGACTTGAGTGAAGGTCTGAAATCAGGATCTACATCAAGAAGTGCTCTTGCGATACCATGTCTAATTGCTCCAGCTTGTCCTGAGAAGCCTCCACCATTAACGTTAGCAATAACGTCATAGCTTTCTGCTGTTTCAGTAATATCTAGAGGTTGTTTCATATCAGCAATCAAATTGTCAAAAGGAATGTAATCTTTGACATCACGTTTGTTGATAGTAATCTTTCCGTTTCCGGGTACTAGGCGTACACGAGCAACTGAGTCCTTGCGACGACCTGTTCCGGCGTATGATACTTGTGCCAAATTCTTTTCCTCCTTAAATTAGTTTGTTGATATCCAACATTTCTGGATTTTGGGCTTGGTGGTTATGTTCTGAACCTGCATATACATGCAACTTCTTAATTTCTTGACGACCAAGAGTGTTCTTAGGCAACATACCGCGAATTGAATCTTCAACAAAGCGTTCTGGCTTTGTAGCTTGCTTTTCGCCGGCGCTGATACTCTTCAACCCACCTGGGTGATCTGAGTGAGAATAATAAATCTTATTCTTAGCTTTCTTACCTGTTAATCTAACTTTATCTGCATTGATGACAATCACATTGTCACCTGTATCAACGTTAGGTGTGTAAGTTGGTTTGTTCTTACCTCTAAGAATAGAAGCAACAACTGATGAAAGTCTACCTAAGACAACATCTTCACCGTCAATTACATACCATTTACGTTCAACTTCACTTGCTTTTGCTAATGGTGTTGTACGCACTTTAATTTCCTCCAGTTTCTACGTCTGTTTGACAACTCAATAAGTTTCCGGGGCTTATCGTGGGGCAAACAATACCAGTTACAATAATACTGTGATTTTAACCCTAAGTCAATATTTATCCACAGATTATTCATAAAAAACTTCTTTTAAATATAGCCCGCTAGCTGGTGCTGTACCACGTGCTTCTTGGCGATCTTTAACTTCAAATAATCGCAAGAAATCATGTACATCCCGACGCCCATTACCAATCTCCAACAGAGTAGCAACTAAAATTCTAACCATATTATATAGGAAGCCATTGCCTGTAAATTCGAAAACTAATTCGTCATTGTTCTCATTATACACGCATGTTGCAGAATAGATAGTCCTAACTTTATTTTCTATCACACCGCCTGAAGCCGCAAAACTGGTAAAATCATGTTCCCCAATTAGATCTTGTAACGCTAACTGGATTTTATCCACAGACAGCTTGTAAGGATAATGACCTGTGTAAAAACGTTTGAAGGGATCCGTATAATGTCCTAAAGCGACACGATATTGATAAGTCTTTCGTTTCACCCCAAAGCGGGCATGAAAATTCTCATCGACAATCTGAGCATCTTTTACGACGACATCTAATGGCATTAACGAATTGATTGCCTTTAACATACTCTCTGCCGGGATCTTCCCTGGATAATCAAAGTGAATCACTTGTCCTAAAGCATGCACTCCGGCATCAGTCCGACCAGAACCGAAAACGTCGATCTGCTGCCCTTTTGTCATCTTCGTCAAGGCTTTTTCTAAAACACCCTGAACTGTCCGCAGCTCATTTTGTCGTTGAAAGCCATGAAACTTAGTCCCATCATAGGCGATGGTTAGTTTGTATCTTGTCATAAATTAATAACTCCGTAATAAAAGTAAAATCACTGTTAAAGCTGCCATCGAAAGCACCATCAGATTGTCTTGTCGTCCCCAATTGAGAACCCGATATTTACTACGGCCTTCTCCATCCTTATAGCCTCGTGATTCCATCGCAATCGCTAAATCATAGGCAATTGAAAAACTGCTGACGAACAGAGGAATCAGAATTGGCACAAAGGACTTGATCCGCTTGATCAATCCACCTTCGCCAAAGTCAACTCCACGAGCCCGTTGAGCGTCCATGATCTTAGTTGTTTCATCAACCAATAGCGGCACGAATCGCAATGCAATCGACAGCATTAAAGCTACTTGAGTCACTGGAAAGTTGATTTTTTTCAGCGGTTTAAGAATGCTCTCGATTGAATCGGAAATTTCGATCGGTGTCGTGGTCAATGTTAATAAGGTCGAAATAAAAATAATTAAAATAAAGCGAATAAAGATATAGCCAGCAATTACTGCCCCTTCTTTTGACAGTGTAAAGATCCCCCAGTGCCAAATTGGATGGCTGCTAGGCGTAAATAGTAACTGCAAAGCAACGGTAAACAGAATCAGCCAAAAGACTGGTCTCAGTCCTTTTAAAAAGAAGCTAAAGCTGATTTTTGATAAATAGACAGCAAACAATACGAAAATTAACATAAAGCCATAAGAAGCCACATTATTTGCTAGAAATACAATCCCCACAAAGAAAAAAGTTGCCAGAAATTTACCACGAGGGTCCAAGCGATAGATAATCGAATCTCCCGGTAAATATCTTCCCAATATTATTTTATTCATTAATTAATCACCATTTATCTGTTGTTTGATCTTAGTTCCTAGTTCGTCAATTGTAATCGGTAATTCAGTGAATTGAAAGTTTCTCTCCATTAAGTCTTTAGCAAAGACAGCACTCTTTGGTAAGGTCAAGAGTCCATCTTTAATTAAAGCCTGGTTGTTGAAAACTTTTGGTGGTTTACCTTGAGCCACAAGTTTTCCACGGTGGATAACTGCCATTTCATCGGCGTAATTAGCCACATCGTCCATATTGTGCGTGATCAAAATGATCGTTTTCCCCTGAGCTTGCAACCCCTTGAATAAGTCCATGATTTCTTGCCGTCCCACTGGGTCCAGGCCAGCTGTCGGTTCATCTAAGATGATTGTCTCGGGATCACTAGCCAACACCCCCGCGATTGCCACACGCCGCATCTGTCCACCAGATAGATCAAAGGGCGACTGTTTCAACAAGGATTCATCCAAACCAACTTTTTGGATCATTGCATGAGCGCTTGCTTTAGCTTCTGCTTCCGTAGCCCCAAAGTTCATGGGTCCAAACATGATATCTTTTTCCACAGTTTCTTCAAACAACTGATTTTCGGGAAATTGAAAGACCATACCTACTTGTTTGCGCAGTGGTTTCAGATTCTTGTTATTGGTCGTAGGCGTAATCAAACGATCTCCGACTTTTATCGTACCAGAAGTTGGTTTCAAAAGGGCATTGATATGTCGAACTAGAGTTGACTTCCCACTACCTGTTTGACCAACGATAGCCGTAAATTTTTTATCTTGAATTGTTAGTGAGACATCGTCAAGACCTAAACTAGCGGTGGGACTGTCTGGATTATATGAATGTGTTACATGTTCGAAGACAATTTCCATAAGGTTTCCTTTAGCTCCTCTTCATTTAAGTAGTTTTGAGGCAAGTTAACTTTATCCCCTAGTGTTGACATTAATTGACTTGTAAATGGCTCCTCAAGCCCATATTTTTGTAAATCCGAGCCTAATTCATAGATCGTATCCGGAGTCCCATCTCGAACAATCTGACCGTCATTCAAAACAACGATTCTTTGGGACAGTTCTGTCTCTTCAATATCGTGGGTAATTGAAATAATCGTCAAGTCTTGTTGACTGCGTAATTGTTGAACTAAATTCAAGACCGTCTTACGACCGTCTGGGTCCAGCATACTAGTCGATTCGTCCATGATTATGATCTGGGGTCTAGTTGCCAAGACTCCCGCAATCGCTACCCGCTGTTTTTGTCCTCCGGATAACGATTGGGGATCACGCTTCTTAAAATCAGCCATCTTGACTAATTTTAGAGCCTGGTCAACTTCTTTTACCATCTGCTCACGAGGCATACCTTGATTCTCTAGGCCAAATGCTACATCATCTTCCACCGTAGCACCAACAAATTGGTGATCAGGGTTTTGGAAAATAATCCCAATTTTGGTTCTTGCCTCCCAAATATTTTGATCATCAATCACTTGTCCATCGATTGCAATCGTACCTGAGTCAGCTTCTATCAATCCATCGATCAATTTGGTCAACGTTGATTTGCCACTACCATTCTTTCCTACGATCGATAGCCATTCATTCTTATGAATATCAAGCGTGAGATCACGAATTGCCTGATGCTTAGCTTCTGGATAAGTATAGTTTAAGTCTTTAATAGAAATAATATTTTCCAAAAGTTATCTCCCTCGAAATGTTTTACGTCTATCATAACAAATTTGAGCAAAAAAAAATCATTCGACAAATTAGTGTCTCCAATTAAGGAGATCTCAGAGATAGACTTAGTCAAAAATGACCATCATCTTAACACTCACTAATTCATCAGAATGACTGATTTTTTAATAATTAATAAACAATTATTATTAAACTAATTCAATAATAACCATTGGAGCAGCATCTCCACGGCGTGGAGTTGTCTTCAAAATACGTGTGTATCCACCATTACGTTCTTTGTAACGAGGTGCGATATCACTGAAAAGTTTTTGAAGAGCTGATTGAACAACAACTGCGTCATCATCTTCTGTAATGTTAGCAACTTCGTTTCTAACATAAGCAGCAGCTTGGCGACGAGCATGCAAATCTCCGCGTTTACCTAAGGTTATCATCTTTTCTGTTGTACGACTGATCTCTTTAGCACGAGTTTCAGTTGTTACAATGTGTTCATTAATGATTAAATCAGTAGTTAAATCGCGCAACATTGCTTTTCTTTGTGAACTTGTACGTCCTAATTTGCGGTAGCCCATGTCTATACCTCCTGTTTGAATTTGATATTATTAGTCTTCTTGCTTCAATGACAATCCAAGATCAGCAAGCTTTTCTTTAACCTCAACTAGTGACTTGCGTCCTAAGTTACGAACACGCATCATATCAGCTTCGGATTTTTCAGTAAGCTCTTGCACAGTATTAATACCAGCACGCTTCAAACAATTATATGAACGAACTGACAAGTCAAGTTCTTCAATAGTCATTTCAAGTTTCTTTTCTTTTTGAGTTTCCTCTTTTTCGATCATCATGTCAGCACTCTTAGCTTCTTCAGTAAGGTTTACAAAACTGTTTAGATGTTCTGTAAGGATCTTAGCTGACAAACTAATAGCTTCGCGTGGTCCAATTGAACCATTTGTCCAGATATCGATTGTTAATTTGTCGAAGTCGTTTCTCTTACCCACACGAGTGTTTTCAACTTGATAGTTAACTTTTTCTACAGGTGTAAAAATCGAGTCAACTGGAAGAACACCAATAGGTGTTTCGTCCGTCTTATTTTGTTCTGCAGGAGTATATCCACGACCATTTTTAATTGTCATTTGCATGTGGAAGTGTCCACCCTCAGCAACAGTACAAATAAATTGTTCTGGATCGAGGATTTCCAAGTCATCATCAGCTTTGATATCGTTAGCTGTAACAGTAGCTGGACCAACAATGTCGATTTCAGCTTTTAAACTGTCTTCAGCATAAGACTTGAGCTTTAATTTCTTAACGTTAAGCACGATTTGGGTAACGTCTTCAATTACGCCATCAACAGCTGAAAATTCATGCAATACACCGTCTATTTGAATATCAGATACCGCAGTACCAGGTAATGATGCTAATAAAACTCTACGTAATGAATTACCTAAAGTTGTACCATAACCTCTTTCAAGCGGTTCGATAATATATTTACCGTAACTACTACTTTCTTCAACAGAAGTAATAGATGGCTTTTCAAATTCGATCATTCGGTTAGTTCCCCTTTCAAAACGAAATGTGTGTAGCTTAGTTCATATGGGTATACAACCATTCTATACACGACGACGCTTTGGAGGACGAGAACCATTGTGAGGAACTGGTGTAACATCACGAATAGCAGTAATTTCCAAACCAGTAGCTTGTAGTGAACGGATTGCAGCCTCACGACCAGATCCTGGACCCTTAACAGCTACTTCGACTGTTTTCATACCATGTTCCATTGATTCTTTAGCAGCTGCTTCTCCAGCCATTTGTGCGGCAAATGGTGTTGATTTACGACTACCCTTGAATCCTAGTGCACCAGCTGATGACCATGAAACGGCATTACCGTTAACATCAGTGATCATAACAAGTGTATTGTTGAATGTGGAGTGGATATGTGCAACACCAGATTCAATATGCTTCTTAGTACGACGCTTACGACCTTTACTTTGTGCCATGATTAACCTCCTATCTTATTATTACTTCTTCTTACCAGCAATGGTAATCTTCTTACCCTTACGAGTTCTTGCATTATTCTTTGTGTTTTGTCCACGAACTGGCAAACCACGACGATGTCTCATACCACGATATGAGCCAATTTCTTGTAGTCTCTTGATGTTCATGCTTACTTCACGACGTAAGTCACCTTCGACACGAATTTTATCAACTTCTGCACGAATTTTATCTTCTTGATCAGGAGTTAAGTCTCTTGTACGAACGTCCTCTGATACGCCTGCATCTTTAAGCACTTTTTGAGCTGTTGTTTCGCCAATACCAAAAATGTATGTTAAAGCAATAACAATTCTCTTATCACGAGGTAAATCTACACCTGCTATACGAGCCATTAATCAATGCACCTCCTATTTTATTATCCTTGTCTTTGTTTGTGCTTTGGATCTGCAGAGCAAATAACCATGACGCGGCCGCGTCTCTTAATTACTTTACAGTGTTCGCACATAGGTTTAACGGATGGTCTTACTTTCATATTGTGGAACCTCCATTCCATTAAAAAACTTATTATCTATATCTATATGTAATTCTTCCCTTGGTTAAATCATAAGGGGATAATTCCACGGTAACCTTGTCACCGGGTAAAATTCTAATGTAGTGCATGCGGATTTTACCTGATACATGGGCTAGAACTGTAGCGCCATTTTCAAGTTTTACCTTAAACATCGCATTAGGCAATGTTTCTGAAATTGTACCTTCTACTTCAATGACATCTTCTTTTGCCAAAGATATTAACCTCCATACGGGATGAAATTATTCTGCATATACTGGCGAATTATACAATAATTTTCCGTACATGTAAACATTCAAAGCAAAAAGTTTTACAAGTTTTGTAAAACTTTCTTGACTTCGTTATAAACTTCATCTATTTCTTGTTCACCATTGATCTTGTGCAACAAGTTCAACTTGTCGTAAAAATCAATTAATGGTGTATTCATTTCAATGTTAACTTTCAATCTATTCTTAACAGTCTCAGGCTTATCATCTTCACGTTGATAAAAATCATGTCCGCCACAGACATCACATGTTCCTTCAACCTTAGTAGGATTGTAGATCTTATGATAAGTTGCGCCACAGTTAGAACAAATATATCTTCCAGATAAACGATCAACTAATGTTTCAGGCTTTACATCGATATAGATGACAGCATCTATCGGTTTGTTTACATTCTTTGCAATTGTCTGTAAAGCGTTAGCCTGTTCAAGAGTTCTCGGAAATCCATCTAACATATATCCATCTTTTTGGACATCATCTTCAGCTAAACGTTCTTCAACGATAGCTTCGGTAACATCATCTGGAACAAGTTCACCTTTGTCGATGAACCCTTTTGCTTTCAAACCAACTTCTGTCTTGTTGGCCATAGCAGCTCTAAACATGTCACCTGTTGAAATATGAACAACTTTAAAATCTTCAACAATCTTTTCTGCTTGAGTACCTTTACCTGCACCAGGTAATCCCATCAATACAATATTCATTGTCACATCTCCAATTATCTAATAAATCCAACGTATTCACGTTTCATCAAAAGACCACGTAATTGACGATCCATTTCCAAAGCAACACCAACGATGATCAACAAACTCGTACCACCTAATCCGATGGATTGAGGTAAGTTGAACAAGTTAGCAGCTAATAATGGAAGCAATGAAACTAAACCTAGGAACGCAGCTCCGACAGTTGATAGTCTCATCAAAACGCCTGACATAAACTTGATTGTTTCATTACCAGGCCAAACTCCAGGGATATAAGCCCCTTGTTTTTGTAGGTTCTCTGCAAGCTTCTCAGGATTTACTTGAACAAATGCATAGAAGAATGTAAATAATACAATCAACAATGTATAAATAATCGAACCTGTTGTAGTCTGCATACTGAATATTTCAGTTAATACTTGATACCATTGATCTCCACTGTGATTTGCTTGAAAGGCCATCAAAATTGTTTGAGGCGTAACAATAAATGAACTAGCGAAGATAACGGGAATAACACCAGCAACGTTAACCTTTAATGGTAGGAAACTTTCACTACCACTACCAGCAGCACGTCTTGTATATTGAATTGGAATTCGTCTGTTTGCTTGTTGAACGTAAGTTACAAACTGAACAACAATCAAAATGATTACCACAAGGGCAACTAGGAAGCCAATATTCTTAGCAAGATCTGCTGAACTGGAATTTGTAATATAATCACGGTAAATTTGTTGAATCCCATTAGGGAAACGAGCAATGATACCAGCAAAAATAATTACGGAAACTCCATTACCGAGACCATTTTCAGTGATCTGCTCACCGATCCAAGTAAGAAGCATCGTACCACCGGTTAAAATGATACCGATGGAAACGAAAGCCCACATATTTGGAGATTTGACTAATCCCAAACCACTTAATTGGTTAAAACCGGCTGTAATACCGATCGACTGAACAAAACCTAAAACAATCGTCAAATATCTCGTTACTTGATTTAACTTTCTACGGCCAACTTCACCTTGTTTACTCCACTCAACAAACTTAGGAACAATATCCATTTGTAAAAGTTGAACAACAATTTGAGCCGTGATGAATGGTGAAACACCCATTGAGAAAATGGAATAGTTCGAAAGACCACCACCGGTAACGGTATCCAACAGAGGAACAAGTCCAGTGGAACCAACCTTTTCCATTGCCGCAGCGTTAACTCCGGGAACGGTAATTTGTGATCCTAAACGATATATTACAAGTAACATCAAGGTAAATAGGATCTTCTTACGAATTTCTTTTACCTTTAGAGCATCTCTGATAGTTCCAAGCATTAGATCACCTCGACAGTGCCACCAGCGGCTTCAATTGCTTTAGTAGCTGCGGCTGAACTCTTAGCAACTTTAACAGTTAACTTAGCACTAACCTCACCGTTAGCAAGCAACTTAACACCATTATATTGTTTCTTAATGATACCAGCTTCTTTTAATGTTTCTGCATTAACTTCAGCACCATCATTAAACTTACTTAAATCACTTAGGTTTACAATAGCATATTCCTTGCGGTTAATGTTATTGAATCCACGTTTTGGCATACGACGGAACAAAGGCATTTGTCCACCTTCAAAACCAATACGTGTCTTACCACCTGATCTAGCCAATTGACCTTTTTGACCACGACCAGCAGTTTTACCTGTACCACTTGAAGTACCACGACCTAGACGTTTTCTTGCATGTCTTGAGCCTGCACTTGGCTTAAGTTCGTTTAGTTCCATTATTGCACCTCCTAATCTCTTATAAATTTATTAATCTTTAACTTCTTCAACGCTTACTAAGTGAGCGATTTTACGTACAGCACCACGAATTGCAGCATCATCCGGCTTAACAACAGAACTTGAAACTCTTCCGAGGCCTAGTTCTTTGACTGTTTTACGTTGAGCAGGAAGGCGGTGAGCTGCACTTCTAATTAGAGTAATTTTAAGTTTAGCCATTATTACACACCTTTCTTCTAGTTAAGCAATTCTTGGGCTGAGATTCCGCGCATTTCAGAAACGCTTTCGGCAGTCTTAAGTTGTTTTAGTCCATCGATTGTTGCACGAATTACGTTGATTGGTGTATTTCTTCCAAGTGACTTACTTGTAACATCACCAACACCTGATAATTCGATAACGGCACGAACAGCACCACCAGCAGCAATACCAGAACCTTCTTCAGCAGGCTTCAACATGATTCTACCAGCACCGTAAGTACCGATAACTTCATGAGGAATTGTTGAACCAACCATAGGAACACTAATAAGGTTCTTCTTAGCATCTTCAACAGCTTTACGAATAGCTTCTGGAACTTCTTGAGCTTTACCAGTACCGAAACCTACGTGACCATTCTTGTCACCAACGATTACGATAGCAGCAAAACGTAGACGGCGTCCACCTTTAACAACCTTAGTAACACGGTTGATTGAGACAACGCGATCTTCTAATTCTAATTGAGATGGATCGATATATGTCATAAATTTGGTTTCCTCCTTCTAGAATTTTAGCCCATTTTCACGAGCTGCTTCAGCAAGACTTTGAACACGACCGTGATATAGGTAACCGCCACGATCAAAGATAACATTGCTAATTTTAGCTTCTTGTGCTCTTTGTGCAATCAATGCACCAACAGCTTCAGCTTGTTCAACTTTTGAACCGTCTTTAATTTCTTTATCAAGAGTTGAGGCACTTGCTAGCGTTACACCCTTTACGTCATCAATAATTTGAGCGTAAATGTTTTTATTCGAACGGAATACGTTTAAGCGTGGGCGCTCAGCAGTACCAGAGATTTTGGCACGGATACGTCTTTGACGTTTTTGACGTGCTTTGTTCTTGTCTGGTTTTGTAATCACAATTTTCACCTCATAGATTTATTTACTATTTACCAGTTTTACCTTCTTTACGACGTACATATTCGCCAACATAACGAATACCTTTACCTTTATAAGGTTCTGGAGAACGTACATCGCGGATTTCAGCAGCAAATTGACCAACCTTTTGCTTTGAAATACCTAAAACGTTGATTTCTGTATTTGAAGGAGATTCGATCTTGATACCTTTTGGTGCATCCATAACAACTGGATGTGAATATCCAACTGAAAGTGTCAATGTGTCACCTTTAACTTGTGCACGGTAACCAACACCTCGTAGTTCAAGTTTCTTTTCGTAACCTTCTGTAACACCAATGATCATGTTGTTAAGGTTTGAACGCATTGTTCCGTGAAGAGCTTTATCATTTTCACTTTCACGTGTGAACTTAGCTTCATTACCTTCGATTGTTAACTTGATCTTTGGACTGAATTCTCTTGTTAATTCACCCTTAGGGCCTTTAACAGTGATGTTTTCATCTTTTTGAGTAACTGTAACTCCGGCTGGAATTTCAATTACTTTATAACCGATACGACTCAAATTAGTGCACCTCCTTACTTTTTAAGTATATTACCAAATATAAGCGATTACTTCTCCACCAACGTGTTGAGCGCGGGCTTCTTTGTCAGTAATAACACCTTTTGAAGTTGAAAGAATAGCGATACCTAATCCATTAAGAACCTTTGGCACGTTATCTGAATCAACATAACTACGTAGACCTGGTCTTGAAATACGTTTCAAGCCTGAAATGACGCGTTGTTGATCTTTACCATATTTTAAGAAAATACGAAGTACGTTTTGTTTGTTATCTTCGATAACTTCGTAATCCTTGATAAATCCTTCATTCTTAAGAATCTCTGTCATGCTCTTCTTGATGTTTGAAGCAGGAATTTCTAGAGATTCATGTTTAACCATGTTTGCATTACGAATACGTGTTAAGTAATCTGCAATAGGATCTGTCATGACCATTTGATTTGCCTCCTTTTTTTATTAAAATCTTACCAGCTAGCTTTTTTCATACCAGGGATTTGACCTTCATGAGCCAATTGACGAAGGCAAAGTCGGCAAAGCTTGAATTTACGATATACAGAATGTGGACGTCCACAGCGTTCGCAACGTGTATAAGCTTGAGATGAGAACTTTGCGGGTCTATGATTACGTACGATTTGAGATTTCTTAGCCAATGAATTTACCTCCTAATTTATTTTGTGAATGGCATACCGATTTGTGATAACAATTCACGTGATTCTTCATCTGTGTTAGCTGTTGTAACAATAACGATGTCCAATCCACGGATTTTGTTAACCTTATCGTAGTCAATTTCTGGGAAAACCAATTGTTCTTTAACACCTAATGTGTAGTTACCACGGCCATCGAATGAACGTGTTGATACACCACGGAAGTCACGAACACGTGGTAAAGCAATGTTGATTAGTTTGTCAAGGAAGTCATACATACGGTCACCACGAAGTGTAACCTTAGCACCGATTGACATACCTTCACGAAGTCTGAAACCAGCGATTGATTTCTTAGCTTTTGTGATCAAAGGTTTTTGACCAGCAATCAAACCTAGTTCTTCAACAGCTTCGTCAAGATTCTTTGAGTTAGCAATTGCATCACCAACACCCATGTTCAAAACAATCTTTTCAACTTTAGGTGTTTCCATGACTGATGAATAGTTGAACTTCTTCATCATTGATGGTGTGATTTCGCTAACGTACTTTTCTTTTAATGCGTTAACCATTTAGTTTTCTCCTTTCTTATTTATCTTCTTTATCAGTTGTCTTACTTACAACTTTAACGTTAGTTGCGCTAATAGGTCTTTCAACGTCAACAATTCCACCTTGGGGTTGAGCGTTGGTTGGCTTAGAGTGTTTCTTTACAACGTTAACGCCTTCGACGATAACTTTGTTAGCAGCAGGGATAGCTTTTTTAACTACGCCTGTCTTGCCCTTAGCATCACCGGCAATAACTTTGACATTGTCTCCAGTTTTTACAAACACTATTCAGCACCTCCTGAATTTAATTGTTCTTTTTATAGCACTTCTGGTGCTAGGGATACGATCTTCATAAAATCGTTATCACGTAGTTCACGAGCAACGGGTCCGAAGATACGTGTTCCTCTAGGTGTTTTATCAGCATTAATAATAACTGCGGCGTTTTCATCAAATCTGATGTAAGAACCATCTGTACGGTGAGCACCTGATACAGTTCTTACGATAACAGCTTTAACGACGTCACCCTTTTTAACAACGCCACCTGGTGTTGCTTGTTTGACAGTAGCTACGATAATATCACCGATATTAGCTGTCTTACGGTTTGAACCACCAAGAACTTTAATTGTTAGAATTTCACGAGCTCCAGAATTATCTGCAACTTTTAGACGACTTTCTTGTTGAATCACGTTTTGGCCCTCCTCTCATCAGTTATGGTCTAGATTTTGACTGCTTTTTCGACGATTTCTAATAAACGGAAGCGCTTTGTCTTTGACAAAGGTCGAGTTTCCATGATACGTACAATATCGCCAACTTTTGCTTCGTTGTTATCATCTTGAACGTAATATTTCTTAGAATATCTTACACGTTTTCCATAGACTGGATGTTGTTTAGTAGTTTCAACAACTACAACGATTGTTTGATCCATCTTGTCTGAAACAACGCGTCCTTGATATACCTTACGACGGTTACGAGTTTCTTGTGTTTCGCTCAACTTGATGTCCCCTTCCTGTTTATTATTTTTCGTTATTCTTTTGGTTTTGAGCTGTTCTTAATCTTGCAATGTTCTTTCTTACAGCCTTTAGACGAGCTGTGTTTTCCAATTGGCCTGTAGCTTGTTGGAAACGCAAGTTGAATAGTTCTTCTTTATATTCTTTAACTTTGTCTTGCAATTGAGCAGCAGTTAGCTCTTTGATTTCACTAGCCTTCATCAGCGCCACCTACTTCCTCACGTTTTACAAACTTAGTTCTAACAGGTAGTTTGTGTGATGCAAGTCTCAAAGCTTCGCGAGCAACTTCTTCAGAAACACCACCGATTTCAAACAAAATCTTTTGACGTTTAACTGGAGCTACCCAACCAGCTGGAGCACCTTTACCATTACCCATACGAACACCTACACCCTTAGCAGTGTATGATTTATGAGGGAAGATTTTAATCCAAACCTTACCACCACGCTTCATGTAACGAGTCATAGCAACACGGGCTGCTTCAATTTGTCTATTTGTGATCCAGCTTGAGTCAAGTGCTCTCAAACCATATTCACCAAATGTAACTTCTTTGCCACCTTTAGCTTCTCCGCGCATCTTGCCACGGAATTCACGACGGTGTTTTACACGTTTTGGTACTAGCATAGATTATTCTCCTTTCCCTTCATTTTTTGTTTCGTCGTTATGTTGTGGTTTAGCAGGAAGAACTTCACCACGATAGATCCAAGTTTTAACACCTAAATTACCGTATGTTGTCTTTGCTTCAACCCAAGCATAATCGATATCAGCACGTAATGTGTGCAAAGGAACAGTTCCTTCTGTATGCCATTCACGACGAGCCATATCAGCACCGTTCAAACGACCAGAAATTTGTACCTTGATACCCTTAGCACCTGCACGTCTTGAGCGTTGAACTGCTTGACGTTGTGCACGTCTGAAAGCAATACGAGCTTCAAGTTGACGGGCGATGCTTTCACCAACAAGTTTTGCATCTAAATCAGGTTTCTTGATTTCGATGATGTTGATGTGAATGTTTCTGTTAGTTAAGTTATTTAGTTCATTACGTAATTTTTCAACTTCAGAACCACCTTTACCGATAACCATACCTGGTTTAGCAGTGTGAATTGAAACAGTAACGTTCTTAGCAGTACGTTCGATTTCGATTCTTGAGACAGAAGCATTTGAAAGTTTGTCTTCAATATACTTACGAATCTTAAGGTCTTCATGTAAAAATGTTGAAAAGTCTTTATTGTTTGCATACCATTTGGCATCCCAGTCACGGATAACACCGACACGGAATCCGACTGGATTAATCTTTTGACCCACTAAAAGTTACCTCCTATACTATTCTTTTTCACTTACAACGACTGTAATGTGACTTGTTCTCTTGTTAATTGGTGATGCTGAACCCTTTGCTCTAGGACGGAAACGTTTTAGAGTTGGTCCTTCGTCTACGAATGCTTCGCTAACGAAGAGGTTTTGTGCATCTAAATCAAAGTTGTGTTCTGCGTTTGCAATTGCTGACTTAAGAGCTTTAGCAATAATTGGAGAGCCTGCTCTAGGTGTGAATTGCAAAATTGCAAGTGCCTCAGCAGCTTGCTTGCCTCTGATTAGATCAATAACAAGGCGAGCCTTACGAGGTGCAATACGCACGTTTGTAACTCTAGCTGTTGCAGATGTAATTTCTTGTTCTGCCATCATTTAAGTCTCCCTTCTTATTTCTTTGTCTTCTTGTCATCTGTTGCGTGACCATGGAATGTACGTGTAGGTACGAATTCACCTAACTTGTGTCCAACCATATCTTCTTGGATATAAACTGGAACATGCTTACGTCCATCATGAACTGCGATTGTATATCCTACGAAACTAGGAAAAATTGTTGAACGTCTTGACCATGTCTTGATAACTGACTTTTTGTCAGAATCTGCTTGTGCATCGATCTTCTTTAGAAGGTGTGCATCTGCGAATGGTCCTTTTTTTAAACTGCGACTCATCTTATGTCCTCCTTATATTATTCTAATGAATAGTCTACTTACCTTTTCTATGACGAACGATAAGCTTTTCAGATTTGGCATGAGTTGAACGAGTTTTCTTACCAAGAGTCTTCTTACCCCATGGTGACATAGGAGATGGATGACCGATAGGAGCTTTACCTTCACCACCACCGTGTGGGTGATCGTTAGGGTTCATAACTGATCCACGAACTGTAGGTCTCATACCTAACCAGCGCTTACGACCAGCTTTACCAATCTTAATAAGTTCATGTTGTTCATTACCGATTGAACCAACAGTTGCACGGCAAGTTGAAAGAACCAAGCGAACTTCACCAGAAGGTAAACGTAAGATTGAGTACTTTCCATCTCTACCTAGCAATTGGATTGATGTACCAGCTGAACGGCCGATTTGACCACCCTTACCAGGTTTCAATTCAACGTTATGGATTGTAGTACCAACAGGAATGTCAGCAAGTACAAGTGCGTTACCTGGTTTGATATCAGCTTCTTTACCAGATTGAATAACTTGCCCTACTTCAAGACCTTTAGGAGCTAAGATGTATGATTTAACACCATCTGAATAGTGAATAAGTGCAATATTTGCTGTACGGTTAGGATCGTATTCGATTGCCTTAACTGTAGCTTTGACACCGTCTTTGATACGTTTGAAATCAATAACACGGTATTTTTGTTTGTGTCCACCACCACGGTGACGAACTGTAATATGACCGTATGAGTTACGACCAGCAGTATGGCTTTGTGATTCTAGAAGTGTCTTTTCAGGAGTTGTCTTAGTGATCTCAGAAAAGTCAGAACCTGTCATATTACGACGACCGTTTGTGGTTGGTTTATACTTGATAATCGCCATTATTGGACCTCCTTATTTATTCTTCGTCGAAAATCTTAATTTCGTCTGAATCTGCTGTAAGAGTGATGATAGCCTTACGACGTTTTGCTGTGAAACCAACATAACGGCCTTGGCGTTTCTTCTTACCTGAAACATTCATAATATTTACTTGTTTAACTTTAACACCGAAAATTTCTTCAATAGCTTGTCTAACAAGAACTTTGTTAGCATCTAAGGCAACATCAAAAGTATATTTCTTGTCGCTCATAGCATCCATTGAGCTTTCAGTAACAACGGGGCGAATAATTACGTCTCTTGCATTCATTATCCAAGCACCTCCTCAATTTTAGAAAGTGCTGCTTTTGTAACAACTAACTTGTTAGCGTTAATAACGTCAAGAACGTTAACACCTTCTGGTGCAACAACCTTAACCTTATCAATGTTTCTTGCTGATAAAGCAACGTTGTCGTTGCCATCTTCAACAACTACAAGAGCTTTGTTGTCAGCACCTACTGTATTTAGTAATTGTGCAAAAGCTTTTGTACTTGGCTTGTCGTATGAAATTGAGTCAATAACGATTAGGTTACTGTCAGCAGCCTTTTGTGAAAGTACAGACTTCAATGCCAAACGGCTAACCTTCTTAGGAAGGTGATATGCATAAGATCTTGGTGTAGGGCCGAATACGACACCACCACCTACCCATTGAGGTGATCTAATTGAACCTTGACGAGCACGTCCTGTACCCTTTTGACGCCATGGTTTTCTACCACCACCACGTACTTCGGAACGGTTCTTAACATCATGAGTACCTTGTCTCATTGATGCACGTTGCATGATGACTGCATCTGTAACAACACTATCGTTTGGTTCGATACCAAAGATTGCATCTTTTACTTCAACAGCACCGTTCTCAGCACCGTTATCTTTGTAAGCTGTGATTTTTGTCATAACTCATTTCCTCCTTCCTATTTTTGATTAGCTTTAATAGCTGTTTGAATTTTAACTAATGATTTGTTAGCACCGGGAACATTTCCCTTAATCATGATTGCATTACGTTCAGCATCAACTTTGATGATTTCAAGGTTTTGTGTAGTAACACGGTTGTTACCCATAACACCTGGAAGCATCTTACCTTTGAATACACGGTTGATGATGGCACCCATTGAACCAGCAACACGGTGATATCTAGAACCGTGAGTTTCTGGACCTCTAGCTTGACCAAAACGCTTGATGTTACCTTGCATTCCGTGTCCCTTTGTTGTACCTGTAACGTCGACAATATCACCAGAATTAAATGTATCAACTGTAACGTTGCCACCTAATTCGTAGTCTCCCATTTCAACATCGCGGAATTCGCGAATGTAGTGCTTAGGAGTTGTATTTGCCTTTTCTGCATGACCTTTGGCAGGTTTGTTTGATAGAACTTCACGTCTGTCTTCAAAACCTAGTTGAACGGCCTCATAACCATCATTTTCAACTGTCTTAAGTTGCATAACAACGTTTGGTGTTGCTTCAACAACTGTTACGGGAACAAGTTCACCGTTGTCAGTGAAAATTTGAGTCATTCCGACTTTTTTACCAAGAATTCCTTTTCTGGCCATGTTTGCACCTCCAATAATTTATTTTTTTAATAATTATAATTTAATTTCAATGTCAACACCTGATGGTAGATCCAACTTCATAAGTGAATCAACCGTCTTCTTTGTTGGGTTAACAACGTCGATAAGTCTTTTATGTGTACGCATTTCGAATTGCTCTCTAGAATCCTTATGCTTATGTGGTGAAGCTAACACTGTATATAGTGAACGTTCTGTAGGCAATGGAATTGGACCTGAAATTTGAGCTCCAGTTCTCTTTGCTGTTTCCACAATTTTGTCAGCTGATTGATCTAGAATACGATGTTCATAAGCCTTCAAACGAATGCGAATTTTTTGACTTGCCATGGGGTTACCTCCTTTTTGTCTCTTTCAAGATGACCGGCTCCGTGAAAATATCCGCCAGCCCTGCCGTGGCAAAGCGGCCGGGTGTGTCGCAACCTCTCACTTCTAAGCCGTCGATATTTTTTCAATACCTCTTTGGTACATACTTCTAACCGAAATAAGCACTCTTATAATATTACACGATGAACTCCACATTTTCAAGGTGAAATCAAGCATTTTTTTAAATGTAAGTCGCTTTCTTAAAAAAGAATTTTCATCTATACTCTAAAAAGAGTCTATGGAGGTGTAATTTGAATAATCTCGAATTTAGTTATAATAACAGGTTTGCTCAAAATAATAAAGACAAAATTTATTTTCGTCTATTTAAAGTTCAAGTGATTTTAAATGCTCTGATTATTTTCAGCTACAGTGCGGTTACTAAGAACCTGTTATTATTCTTACCGATCGGTTTGAATTTATTAGCACTTTATCTTAAACCGAATCCTCAACGAATCATTGACCGCACGAATTTTCTTTTTCAATTATTCTTCCAAGTGTATATCATCGCTCAATCATACTATTATCTCATTGGCGTGACGATGCGTTTATATAATTGGAACTTACCCAGTTCGATTGCACTATTCCTAGTCTCTTTGCTAGTGATGTACATTCCTTACACGATTGTTTTCTTCGGTCGGATACAAAACACTTGGCTACAACTATTGAGCATGTTATTCATCTTTGAAGTTGTTGCCATGGGTACGACTGACGGGGTGATCGATGGAACGATTCTTTCATTGAACCATTTTGTCATCTTATTGAACGACTCAGCTTTCATGGGTGCAATAATTTTCCTACTGTTAACTTTAGTCATCATGAAGCATTGGAGTTATCCCGGACCTTCGATGAGACTCACTAAAGAAGCCAATTGGAAAATCCTCTTGCTATTGTTGATCTTTTGCATTTGGTTCGTAATATGGAACGCTTTTGGTGGTAGCGGCTCTTTCTTAAAGTCATTTTTCACCTTTAATTTCTCACATGTCACCTTTAAGCCTCAAAATATTTTAACAGGGCTTGAAGCAGGTATAGCTGAGGAATTACTTTTCCGATATGTCTTCCTAACGATCTTATTGAGAGCCTTTCGTAATCACCGTTACCAAATTTTCTATGCGGCAGGTATTAGCAGTCTCTGCTTCGGCCTATTGCATTTGACCAATCTGGCTGCAGGTCAAAACCTGGCTAACACTCTCAATCAAGTAATCTTTGCTTTTGGAATGGGATTGTTAATGTGTGGCATCTACTTATACACTAAACTCTTCTATATAATAGTAATTTTTCACACCTTATTAGATACCTTGGTATTCAGTGTTTCCGGAGTAACGATGACTGGTAAAGTAACGGTAATAGACAGTATCTTTACAATTGTTGAAACAATATTATTCATCTTAATTGCTATTGGATTATTAATATCTGTTTATAATAGAAGAAATCGATTCAATTTTGGGTAAAAAAGGTTTTGGGACAAAATTTAACAAAAAGCAATTGATAAATTCCACTATTTGGAATTTTCAATTGCTTTTTTTACTTCGAATTGGGAGTTATGTCCCTAACTCTTATTTATTTTTATCGATTTCTTGGTTCGCGTTTTTTAAGGATGGTTGGTTTAGTTTGTCGTCTTCAGTTGCTATTTGGGGTTTGCGCTGGTTTTGAATTGGTACTTCTTAATATTTAAAGATTAAATAATAAAAAATCTGTGTATCTTCCCCTATTAACTGTGAAGCAGTTTATTGATTTTACTTGTAATTTTCTCTATTTCATCATTTTGAATATTCACAAAGCCTGGATTATTTAATTGATATTTATTTCCTTTCTTAATCCAAAACAGAATATAGGGATCTTTAATAGGATAAAAATTTTTAGAAGTTAATTTATATTTAGTCTCATAATCCTGCCGTTTTCCCCTACTAACATTCGAAAAATTTTCAACTTGTGTTACTATTTTACTTCCAATTTTTGGCATAGGGAAACCGGGATCGTTAACGAAAACTTTTGTGTCTGGATTATTATAGCCATAATCCTTGCCATAATAATTTCCTTCAACATCAGTATATAAATACTGCACTTTTGTCAGTCCACCACCAAATTCGGTTTTTATTGTACGCCCTTTCAATGATTTACTTCCACTGAGAACTTTGTTCACAAATATAGTTACTTCAGTAGTCGGACCTATAACCTTATCTTTCATTTCTTTATAGTTAACAATCGTAGCATTAATCACTGTATTCTCTTTAAAAAATGAAGCCTCATTCAGTTTACTATCTTTCAAGCCTTCAACTAATTGTAAGCTAAAGTTCTCATGATCGTCTTCTATTGTTTCAGTGGTTGAACTTATTTTAGGATATTTTACTACTGGTATATTTTTAATCTTATTATTCCATTTCTTTTTATTAGTCTTAATTTCAGTTTCAAAAGAAGATTGTTCTTTCGTATTTGACAATTTCTGAGATTGAGTTGAACACGCACTAATAGACATCAGGCAAAGAGTCATTATTAAGTATGTTACTACGCTATTAATTTTTTTATATTTCATAATTAATCTCACTTGTCATTAAATTCAATTTATCAACTAATACCTTTTCACCAGCTATGGTTCTTTCTTCTATTCCCGCATACAAATCTTTTACGGTAACAGTTACTCCACGGATTATAATTTTAATCTTATTCTCCCAAATATTTTTATTTGCCTTCTCATTTTCAATAAAAGAAATCTTTTGTAAATGTACAGCCTTGTTATCTTTTAGACTTACACCATATGACTGATCTAATTTTCCACAAGATACTAATAAAACCAAAGATAACTGCAATGGATACAATAGCATTCGCCTTTTCATTTTAAAATTCTCCCATTCTCAAAATCCTAATAAAGAGCATTTACTCCTTGCAAATCTCCAAGATATGGTCCCGCTTTTTTAACTTCCAGAATATTTGATTTCATGATCATTTCAGATGTTAAATTATTATGTGCTAATCTAACGGCGTGTCCAATTTCATGTACAAAAGTTGCTTCTCTGGTTCTTGACATACTCCTATCATACCAGAATTTAGAATATGAAAAATCCATAATACTTTAATTCTTATTTGTCGTATAATTTACGTTCATCGGTGTTACAGTATTACATCCTTCTGAAGTATTCAATCTATACATCGCATTGTTAATATTTTGTCTTTGTCGTGCGGTGATATTATCTGTTAACCAAAATTTTTGATACGTAATACCATTAGAATTTTTCAAATTACTACCATATAGATAGTACGGTGCAGCATTTACATCGGTAACATTAAGTGAAAATATAATAGGATTGGTATTAAAATACCATGGCAAAGATTGCCAAATTGTTTGGTTGTTTGAATGAAACTAAAAAAAGCAATTGAAAATTCCAAATATAGGAATTTATCAATTGCTTTTTACTTTGAATTAGGAGTTATGTCCCTAACTCTTTTTTAGTTTCACTCTAAAGATCTATTCTTCAGGGTTACCACCGTTTTTCTTAATAATGTCAGCTTGAATTGACTTAGGAACCTTTTCGTAGTGATCCATTGTCATTGTAAATGTACCACGACCTTGTGTTGCTGAACGAAGTGTTGTAGCGTAACCAAACATTTCTGCAAGTGGAACGAAAGCATTGATAAGTTGTGCATTACCACGTGCTTCCATACCTTCAACACGTCCACGACGAGCAGTAACTTGTCCCATAACATCACCTAAGTAATCTTCTGGTGTAACAATTTCAACCTTCATAATAGGTTCAAGAATTACAGCACCAGCAGTCTTAGCAGCATTACGTAGAGCCATTGAAGCGGCAATCTTGAAGGCTGCTTCAGATGAATCGACTTCGTGGTATGAACCATCATACAACTTAGCCTTAACATCGATCAATGGATAACCGGCAAGAACACCGTTTTCCATAGCTTCCTTCAAACCTTGTTCAACTGATGGAATGTATTCACGAGGAACAACACCACCGACGATAGCGTCTTCGAATTCGAAGCCTTTACCTTCTTCATTAGGTGTAAATTCAACCCAAACATCACCATATTGACCTTTACCACCTGATTGACGAACGAACTTACCTTGAGCACTTGTTTGTTGTGTAAATGTTTCACGGTAAGCAACTTGAGGTTCACCAACCTTACATGCAACGTTGAATTCACGTTTCATACGGTCAACCATGATATCCAAGTGCAATTCACCCATTCCGGCGATAAGAGTTTCACCAGTTTCAGGATTTGTTTCAGCTTGGAAAGTAGGATCTTCTTCAGATAGTTTTTGGATAGCAATATCCATCTTATCTCTATCTTCCTTTGAGTTAGGTTCGATAGAAACTTGGATAACTGGATCTGGAATATCCAATGATTCAAGAATCAATGGATCTGAAGGATCTGTTAGAGAATCACCAGTTGTAGTGTTCTTCAAACCGATAACAGCAGCGATATCACCTGAGAATACTTCTGGGATTTCCTTACGGTGGTTAGAATGCATTTGTAGCAAACGACCAACACGTTCACGTTTGTCTTTTGTTGAGTTCAAGACATAAGAACCTGATTCTAGTGAACCTCTATATACACGAATGTATGTTAGACGTCCAACGAATGGGTCAGTAGCGATCTTAAATGCTAGACCAGCAAATGGTTTGCTATCATCAGCCATAAGTTCAACTTCTGAGTCATCCTTAGGATCTGTAGCTTTATAAGGACGTACGTCAAGTGGTGATGGTAGGTAATCAACAACCGCATCCATCAACATTTGAACACCTTTGTTCTTGAAAGCAGAACCAGCAAGAACTGGGAAGAATTTCAAATTGATTGTTGCTTTACGAATAGCTGCACGGATTTCATCATTGCTGATTTCTTCTCCGCCAAGATATTTTTCCATGATGTCGTCATCAACATCAGCAACAGCTTCGATCAATTCAGAACGTTTCTTTTCTGCTTCAGCACGGTATTCTTCAGGAACATCAACTGTATCCCACTTTGTACCTAATTCATCTTCATCATAAAGGTCGGCTTTCATTTCGATCAAGTCGATAACACCTTCGAATTGGTCTTCAGCACCAATAGGCATTTGAACAGCATGCGCATTAGCTTGAAGTCTTTCGTGAAGTGTGTCAACTGAGTAGTCGAAGTTAGCACCGATTTTATCCATTTTGTTAACAAAAACAATACGTGGAACACCATATGTTGAAGCTTGACGCCAAACATTTTCAGTTTGTGGTTCAACACCTGATTGAGCATCAAGAACTGTAATAGCACCATCTAGCACACGTAGTGAACGTTCAACTTCGATTGTGAAGTCAACGTGTCCTGGAGTATCGATGATGTTGATACGGTTACCTTTCCATTCAGCAGTTGTAGCAGCTGATGTAATAGTAATACCACGTTCTTGTTCTTGGGCCATCCAGTCCATTTGTGAAGCACCATCATGTGTTTCACCAATTTTGTGGATCTTACCAGTATAGTACAAAATACGTTCAGTAGTTGTAGTTTTACCGGCATCGATATGGGCCATGATACCAATATTTCTGGTTTCTTCTAGTGGAAATTCACGTTTATTAGCCATGAAAAATTGTTTCTCCTCTCAAATTAACTAGTTTAACAACTAGATCCTACCAACGATAGTGAGCGAATGCACGGTTAGCATCGGCCATCTTATGTGTATCTTCACGTTTCTTAACAGCAGCACCAGTATTGTTAGCTGCATCCATAATTTCATTTGCAAGACGTTGGTCCATTGTATGTTCACCACGTAGACGAGCATAGCTTGTGATCCAACGAAGACCTAAAGTAGTACGACGATCTGGACGTACTTCGATAGGAATTTGATAGTTAGAACCACCGATACGGCGAGCCTTAACTTCAAGTACAGGCATAACATTGTTCATTGCTTCTTCAAACACGTCCAATGGTTCGTTACCTGTCTTATCCTTAATAATATCGAATGCACGATATAGAATTGTTGAAGCAGTACCTCTTTTACCATCATACATTAAGTGGTTGATCAAGCGAGTTACTAGCTTTGAGTTGTACATTGGGTCTGGCAAAACATCACGTTTTGGAGCTCTACCTTTACGCATATTAAATTCCTCCGTTATTACATTATTTCTTTAAGATATTAATAATTGGTTGTTATTTCTTAGGTCTCTTAGCACCATATTTTGAACGACTTTGCATACGTCCATCAACACCGGCTGTATCTAAGGCACCACGAACAACGTGATAACGAACACCAGGTAGATCCTTTACACGTCCACCACGGACGAGAACAACACTATGCTCTTGCAAGTTGTGGCCAATACCAGGGATATATGCTGTTACTTCAATAAGGTTTGATAATCTAACACGGGCATACTTACGTAGGGCAGAGTTAGGTTTCTTAGGTGTCATTGTACCGACACGAGTTGCAACACCACGTTTTTGTGGAGCTGGGTTCTTTGTGGCAACTTTCTTCATACTATTGTAGCCGTAGTTCAATGCAGGAGCATCGGACTTAGAAGTTTGTGACTTACGGCCTTTGCGAACTAATTGATTAATTGTAGGCATTCAAAGTTCCTCCTAAAAATTTAAGTACACACATCCAGGTGGTTCATAATTTTGTAAAATAATAAACCACATGAGTGGCGTACGTTATGAGCTTTATATTTAATAAACAAACTAATATTGCTGCCAATAAAAGCACGTCTAATAGAATACCATCTAAAAAAAGCCATGTCAATGCAACATTTCTAAAAAGTTATCCACAAGACTTCGTAATTTTAAACGAGGTGAAAAAAATGAAATACTTTTTATACTTAATTATTTTCATGTTAGGAGCTTGCATTATCTCCTTTCTAAAAGTTGTTGCTCATGATTACCCGCATTTGAGCCTGACTAGACGCTCACATTGCGACTATTGTGATAGGATTTTACGATGGTTTGAAATTATACCTATAATAGGTTATTTCATTGTTTATGGTAAATGCTCCCACTGCAAAAATCAAATTAGTTTTTTAAATCCGGTTAATGAATTTATTGGTGGATCAATATTCTTAACTTTGATTAACTGCAACGACTTTGCCCTAATACCGTTGTTTTTATTGTTGATTCTCTTAGGATTTTGCGATGCCTTTTTTGGCTATGTCTATCCGATGACTTATGTAATCGTCATTCCTACCTTATTCTGGCACCAATTCCATCCACTGATTGGACTGATATTTTACTTATCTCTACTACTATTCAGTCGCAAGTACGAATTTGGTTTAGGTGACATTGAAGTTATCGCTCTATTAGGCTTGATCTTAGGCTGGTTTTCAACACTTTGGATCATCACTTTAGCTTGCTTGATCTGTTTAACCGCCTATTTAGTGCATAAAAAAAGATCATTTAGATTCATCCCCTATCTCAGTTATTCAACAGGTATCGTCTATCTGATCTCTTTATTTATTGCTTAGGAATAATATTTTGTAATTTAAGCCAATTTACGCACAATTCCCACCACTTTGTATCGAATTGGTTGAGATTTGCCTCATTACCAGGATTTTGAGTAACATAATTTGCCAATGATAAACCATGCGCACCAGAACCAAATAAGTGTAATTCAAATGGAACGTTCAACAAATCTAGTTTTTGCGCATATACGATCGAATTCATCACGGGAACTGTAGTATCAGTGACTGTTTGCCAAATGAAAGTTGGTTTGCTGTTCTTGCTTAGATGCTCTTGAGCTTGCCAGTAATAAATATCTGGTGCAACTTTCATGGACCATTCCTCATCGGTTGGCCAACCCAGGGTCATATCGATCACAGGATAACAGAGCACATTTGCTGCTGGCGTTACCTTTAAACCCTCAGGGTAAATCTTTGGACTCTGATCTGGATCCATCATTAGTGAATTGAAGTTAGCCACGATATGACTACCAGCTGAAAATCCTATCAAAATGACTTTCTCAAAATCAATGTGATGGGCTTCATCTTGTGTCTTCAACCAGTTTAAAGTCGTTGCTAATTCTTGCAAGGCCAAGGGATAAACGCTGTGTTCATCGTCGGCAAGTTGATAGTTCAAAACTAAGGCGTGCATACCTATCGAATTGAATTTAAAGGCAATTGGCTGTGCTTCACGATCAGTAATGAATTTAAAAGCCCCTCCAGGACAAATAATTGCTAAAGGACGCTTAGCTGGTGTCCCAAAGTCAGCTACAGGATCGACCCAATACGTATCTAAATTAAACTTCGTATTTTGATAAGCTAATTCTTGTTTCTGCAAAATTTTAACCTCCAAAAAGTTTTTCTAGATTCTATCACTACTAGTATACAAAAAAAGACAGCCCAAAGGCTGTCTTTTTAATAACAATTAGTGTTTTTCTTCTTTAGCTGCATCTTCAGCTTTCATTTGAGCTTCAATGTCAGAAATTGTGTAGGCACCGTTCAAGGAGTTATCTGCCATAGGACCAACTTTCTTTGGTTCCATGTGGTTGTACTTAGCCATACCAGTACCAGCAGGGATAAGTTTACCAATAATAACATTTTCCTTAAGTCCAAGAAGTGGATCATTCTTACCACGAATTGAAGCGTCAGTAAGAACTCGAGTTGTTTCCTGGAAGGAAGCGGCTGACAAGAAACTGTTAGTTTCAAGAGAAGCCTTAGTGATACCAAGTAGAACTGGACGACCAGTTGCTGGTACATCACCATTGAACAATGTTTCACGGTTATGGTCAGTAAATTGAGAAATATCCATCAATTGACCAGGCAAGACATCTGTATCACCAGGATCAAGAATACGGATCTTTCTAAGCATTTGTCTGATCATAACCTCAAAGTGCTTATCAGAGATATCAACACCCTGCATACGGTAAACTTTTTGAACTTCAGCAAGCAAGTAGTTTTCTGTATGTAGAACGTTTGTAACTTTGATCAATTCCTTAGGATCGATTGAACCTTGTGTTAACTTACCACCACGTTTAACGTGATCACCTTCGGCAACCGCAACACTTGATGTGTAAGGAACATTGTAAGATCTAGTATCAATGTCACCTTCAACTGTAATTTCCTTAGTGTGTTCTGCTGGGTTTTCATCGATTGATGTAACTGTACCATCAACTTCTGAAATAACGGCAAGACCTTTAGGATTTCTAGCTTCAACGATTTCTTGAACACGAGGAAGTCCTTGAGTAATATCGTCACCACCAGCAACACCACCGGTATGGAAGTTTCTCATTGTCAATTGTGTACCTGGTTCACCGATTGATTGAGCAGCAACAGTACCAACTGCTTCACCAATTTCAACTTCTTCACCAGTAGCAAGGTTACGACCGTAACACTTCTTACATACACCATGCTTAGTATCACATGTGAATGCTGAACGAATTGTCACGTGAGTAACACCAGCGTCAACAACCTTTTGAGCAATTGTTTCATCCATCAAGACACCACGAGGTACGATAACTTCGCCAGTCTTTGGATCTTTAACTGTCTTTTGTGTATAACGACCAACTAGTCGATCATACAATGGTTCGATCATATCGGTACCTTCCATGATTGAACTTACAACAAGTCCACGATCAGTACCACAATCTTCTTCACGAACAATAACATCTTGCGCAACATCAACCAAACGACGAGTCAAGTAACCAGAGTTAGCTGTCTTCAAAGCCGTATCAGTCATACCTTTACGGGCACCGTGGGTTGACATGAACATTTCCATAACTGATAGTCCTTCACGGAAGTTAGAAATAACAGGGATTTCCATCATACCACCGTTAGGGGCAGCCATAAGTCCACGCATACCTGCTAGCTGAGTAAAGTTTGAGATGTTACCACGGGCACCGGAGTCAGACATCATTGAAATAGGGTTAGTAGGATCAAATGAGTCGATCAACAATTGTTGGATCTCATCCTTTGTATCATTCCAAACACTGATAACACGGTCATGACGTTCTGAATCGGTGATAAGTCCACGACGGAATTGCTTAGAAATTGAAGCAACTTGTTTGTGGGCTTTTTCGATGATTTCAGGTTTTTGAGTCAAGTTAGGAACATCTGTCACACCGACTGTCAAACCAGACAATGTACAAATTGTATAACCTAATTCCTTCATATCATCAAGTAGTGATGAAGTTCTTTGAACACGGTAGATCTTGAATACTTGAGCAATGATATCTGATAAGTAGCCACTCTTCAATGGGTCGATTAGATCCATTTCATCGAGACGAGCCTTAATATCTTCACCTTTGCCAAGGAAGTATTTGTCTGGAACGCCATGCATCAAGTTTTCATCAGTTGGTTCATTCAAATATGGGAAATCTTCAGGAAGAATTTCGTTAAAGATTACTTTACCAACTGAAGTAATCATAACCTTATCTCTTTGATCATCCTTGAATGGCTTGTTTGGCATTGAGTTAACTGCGATACCAATTCTTGTGTGATAGTGAACATCACCATTCAATAAAGCAGTTTGAACTTCGTTTGAATCCTTGAAGATCTTACCTTCACCAGTCATATGTCTTGTTTCAATTGTTAGATAGTAGTTACCTAAAACGACATCCTGTGAAGGTGTAACGATAGGCTTACCATCTTTAGGAGCAAGAATATGGTGAGCAGCAAGCATCAACATACGAGCTTCGGCTTGAGCTTCATCTGATAGAGGAACGTGGATAGCCATCTGATCCCCATCGAAATCGGCATTGTAAGCTTCACAAGCAAGTGGGTGCAAACGCATTGACTTACCTTCAACCAAGACAGGTTCAAAAGCTTGAATACCAAGTCTGTGAAGTGTAGGGGCACGGTTAAGTAATACTGGACGTTCTTTGATAACGTCTTCTAGTACATCCCAAATGTCATCATCTTGACGATCGATCTTTCTTCTAGCATTTTTAACGTTAGAAGCAATTTCACGCTTAACAAGTTCATGCATAACGAATGGTTTGAATAATTCCAAAGCCATTTCACGTGGAAGACCACATTGATAGAACTTCAATGTAGGACCAACATCAATAACTGAACGTCCTGAATAATCAACACGTTTACCAAGTAAGTTTTGACGGAAACGTCCTTGCTTACCTTTCAACATATGTGAAAGTGACTTCAATGGACGGTTACCAGGTCCAGTAACGGGACGGCCACGACGACCATTATCGATCAAAGCATCAACGGCTTCTTGCAACATACGTTTTTCGTTTTGAACGATGATGTTAGGAGCATGAAGATCCAACAATCTCTTCAAACGGTTATTTCTGTTAATAACACGACGGTACAAATCGTTCAAGTCAGAAGTAGCGAAACGGCCACCTTCTAGTTGAACCATAGGACGTAAATCAGGTGGGATAACAGGAATTGCTTCCATTACCATCCATTCTGGTTTATTGCCTGATTTTTGGAAAGCACTTAAAATGTCCAAACGTCTGATAGCACGAGTACGTTTTTGACCTTGAGCACTCTTTAATTCATCACGAAGTTCTTTAACTTCAGAATCCATATCAACTTGGCTAAGTAAATCACGGATACCTTCAGCACCCATCTTAGCAACGAACTTGTTGCCAAATTCTTCACGTTTCTTACGATATTCTGTTTCAGTTAAAAGTTGTTTCTTTTCTAGATCTGTTTCACCTGGGTCGATAACTACATATGATGCAAAGTAGATTACTTCTTCCAAGTTTCTTGGACTCATGTCCAAAACAAGTCCCATACGTGATGGGATACCCTTGAAGTACCAGATGTGTGATACTGGGGCAGCTAATTCGATGTGAGCCATACGTTCACGACGAACCTTTGAACGAGTAACTTCAACACCACAGCGGTCACAGACAATACCCTTATAACGGATACGTTTGTATTTACCACAGGCACATTCCCAGTCTTTAGTTGGTCCGAAAATTCTTTCATCGAATAGACCATCTTTTTCTGGTTTCAAAGTACGGTAGTTGATAGTTTCTGGTTTTTTAACTTCTCCATAAGACCAACTACGAATCTTGTCCGGAGATGCTAAACCAATTTGCATACTTTCGAATTTATTAACGTCTATCAAAAGGTAACCTCCCTAAAGTTTTGACTAGTTTTCTGATTTTGTACTAGTTGATTCAGCTGAATCTTTTGAGTCTTCAAGCTTCTTAGCTTCCTCTTCAGCACGTTTTTGTTCTTGTTGTTTAGCAAACTTAGATAAGGCGTCGATTGAAACAGTGTCTTCATCGTCATCCATATCTCTAAGTTCGATTTCTTTCTTATGTGAATCTAAGACTTTCATGTCTAGTCCTAGAGCTTGTAGTTCTTTGACAAGAACACGGAATGATTCAGGAACACCAGGCTTAGGAATACTTTCACCCTTAACGATAGCTTCGTATGTCTTAACACGTCCAACAACATCATCAGACTTGTAAGTCAAGATTTCTTGAAGTGTATAAGCAGCACCGTAAGCTTCAAGGGCCCAAACTTCCATTTCACCAAATCTCTGACCACCAAATTGTGCTTTACCACCAAGTGGTTGTTGAGTAACTAGTGAGTAAGGTCCGATTGAACGAGCATGAATCTTATCATCAACCATGTGGGCTAGTTTCAAGTAGTACATGACACCAACGGCAACACGGTTCTTGAATGGTTCACCAGTACGTCCATCATAAAGGATCGACTTACCATCAGAATCCATATCAGCTTCTTTAACGATGTCCCAAAGTTCGTCATCACTTACACCGTCGAAAACAGGTGTAGCAACATGGATGCCAAGTTTTCTAGCAGCCATACCTAAGTGAAGATCAAGAACTTGTCCGATATTCATACGTGATGGAACACCCATTGGGTTCAAGAGGATATCTACTGGAGTACCATCTGGCATGTAAGGCATATCTTCCTCAGGAACAACGATTGAAACAGTACCCTTGTTACCGTGACGACCAGACATCTTGTCACCAACTTGAATCTTACGCTTTTGAGCAATGTAAACACGAACTAACATGTTAACACCAGGATCAAGTTCGTCACCGGCTTCACGAGTGAAGACCTTAACATCTTGGATAATACCGCCACCACCATGTGGTACACGAAGTGAAGTATCACGAACTTCACGAGCTTTTTCACCAAAGATAGCATGAAGCAATCTTTCTTCGGCTGATAATTCAGTCACACCTTTAGGAGTAACTTTACCAACTAAGATATCGCCATCACGGACTTCAGCACCAATTCTGATAATTCCGAATTCGTCAAGATCCTTCAATGAATCTTCACCAACGTTAGGAATTTCACGTGTGATTTCTTCAGGTCCAAGTTTTGTATCACGTGCTTCTGATTCGTATTCTTCAATATGAACTGAAGTATAAGCATCTTCACGCACTAATTTTTCTGAAAGTACGATCGCATCTTCGTAGTTGTACATGTTCCATGTCATAAAGGCAATCAATGGGTTTTGACCAAGAGCTAATTCACCGTTTTCCATAGCAGGACCATCGGCGATAATATCACCCTTCTTAACCTTTTCATCCTTACGAACGATAGGTTTTTGGTTGTAACTCTTACCATTATTTGAACGACGGAACTTAGTGATCTTGTAATCATCAATTGTGCCATCTTCGTCACGTTTGACCGTAACTTTCTTAGCATCAACATATTCAACTGTACCAGCGTGTTCAGCTAACAATGCAGCACCAGAATCATGAGCAGCAATATATTCCATACCAGTACCAACTAATGGTGCATGTGGATTGATCAAAGGAACAGCTTGACGTTGCATGTTGGCACCCATCAAAGCACGGTTGGAGTCATCGTTTTCCAAGAAAGGAATACATGCAGTAGCTACAGAAACTACTTGTTTAGGAGAAACGTCCATGTAATCGACTTTTTCAGGAGTTGTTTCGATGTTATCATCCTTGCTACGAGCCAAGATCGTGTTGTCAACGAATGAACCATCATCGTTCAATGGTGTATTAGCTTGGGCAACAACGTAGTTATCTTCTTCGTCAGCAGTCAAGTAATCGATTTTATCGGTTACTTTGTGAGTATCCCATGAAACACGACGATATGGTGTTTCAATGAAGCCATACTTGTTGATGATGGCATATGAAGCCAAGTTATTGATAAGTCCGATATTAGGACCTTCAGGAGTTTCGATAGGACACATACGGCCATAGTGAGTATAGTGAACGTCACGAACTTCATATCCGGCACGGTCACGAGTCAAACCACCAGGTCCAAGGGCTGATAAACGACGTTTGTGTTCTAGTTCTCCAAGTGGATTAGTTTGATCCATGAATTGTGACAATTGTGATGAACCAAAGAATTCCTTGATTGAAGCAACAACAGGTCTGATATTGATCAATTGTTGAGGTGTAACAGTTGATGAGTCTTGAATTGACATTCTTTCACGAACAACACGTTCCATACGTGATAGACCAATTCTAAATTGGTTTTGTAGCAATTCACCGACTGAACGAATACGACGGTTACCCAAGTGATCGATATCATCAGTTGTACCGATACCTTCTTTTAAGTTCAAGAAGTAGTTGATTCCAGCTAAGATATCAGCTGGTGTAATTGTCCGGTTTTCTTCAGGAATATGACCGTTACCAATCATGTTAACAACTTTTTCGTTATCGACTTCTGAATAAACCTTGATAGTTTGAATAGTGATTGGGTCAGTTAGAACACCCTCATCTGAAGGAGTCAATGTGACAGTCTTGAAATCGTCTCTTTCAAGATATGGAGCCAATTTATTCATGGCATCGCGGTCAATCAAAGTATCCTTAGCGAGTACAACTTCACCAGTATCTGGGTCAGCTAATGTTTCAGCTAAAGTCTTGTTGAGAAGTCTTGTCTTAAGATTTAACTTCTTATTGATCTTGTAACGACCAACAGGGGCTAGATCATAACGACGTGGGTCAAAGAAACGAGCATATAGCAATGAACGAGAACTATCTGCTGTCTTTGGTTCACCAGGACGAAGTCTTTCATAGATATCTTTCAAAGCTTCTTCAACACGTGAATCACTTGTATCCTTATGAACATCTTTTTCAAGAGTAAGGTTCAAAGTATCGTTTTCACCAAAAATATCAAGAATTTCTGAGTCTTCACCAAAACCTAGGGCTCTGACAAGTTCAGAAATAGCTAACTTTCTAGTTCTATCGATTCTTACGTAACCTAAACCTTTAGCATCTGTTTCATATTCCAACCAAGCACCACGGTTAGGGATAACGGTTGTACCATAGTTTACACGGCCATTTTTATCAGTATCTTCATTGTAGTAGATACCAGGTGAACGAACTAATTGAGAAACAATTACACGTTCAGCACCGTTGATGATGAAAGTTCCTTCATCAGTCATGATAGGGAAATCACCGAAGAAAACATCTTGAGTCTTGATTTCACCAGTTTCATGGTTAGTCAACTTCAAAGTTACATGGAGTGGTGCTGAATAGTTAGCGTCATGAGCTCTAGCTTCTTCAACAGTATATTTTGGTTCTAGTAACTTGTAATCGACGTATTCCAAAGAAAGATTTCCTGCGAAATCATCAATTGGCATAATGTCATCAAACATATCTTTTAGTCCTTCATCCAAGAACCAGTTGTAAGAATTTGTTTGAATGTCAATCAAATTTGGCAGTGGAAGTACTTCCTTGATCTTTGCATAACTACGACGAACACGGTGTGCACCATAATTAACGTTATGATAAGTCAAATTTTTCACCTCAACATTTAATTTGTTCAAATTGCCGTATCGAAATATTACATTTTGATTACAATTGCATGAAAACGTTTTTTTATCCTAATTTTAGGCAAAAAAAAACCAAAAATAGAATCTCTTTTCTATTTTTGTGTTTTTTATTTAGCATAACCACGGACAATAGATCGTGATACGCAATTTGAACTTTGAATCTCAAAAAAGATAATACTCTCAACTATTTTCTTTGTCAATAGTAGTGATTTTACTTTTTTTAGTGAGTCAATGTTTTATTTTCTTCAGGGTGATCAACTGTAATTGTCAACTTCCCTTTTTTGGAACCAACTTTAATAGAGTCACCAGCTTTAACGTGTCCCATTAAAAGTTGTTCACTGGCTGGATCTTCGATTTCTCTTTGAATAGTTCTTCTCATTGGTCGAGCACCATACTCTGGATTGTAGCCATCTTTGACCAGATCATTGTAAGCTGATGGAGAAATTACTAGCTTGATTTCTCTTTCGTCCAGACGTTTTCTCAAGTTATTACTCATGATCTTAGCAATAGCCTTGAGTTGCTCTTTATTGAGTGACTTGAAGACAATTGTTTCATCGATTCGGTTCAAGAACTCAGGACGGAAGAATTTCTTCAATTCAGTATTGATTCGTTCTTGCATCTCTTTGTAGTCGTCATGAACATCACGCGCACCGAAGCCGACTGACTTGTCATCTTCCAAAGCACGAGCTCCCAAGTTGGAAGTCATGATGATAATGGTGTTTCTAAAGTCAACCTTACGTCCCTTGGCATCAGTTAAAATACCATCGTCTAAGACTTGTAACAAGATATTAAAGACATCAGGATGAGCCTTTTCAACCTCATCTAGCAAGACAACTGAATAAGGTTCATTTCTAACTTTTTCAGTCAGCTGACCACCATCATCAAAGCCAACATAACCTGGGGCAGAACCGATCAGCTTCGAAGTACTGTATTGTTCCATGTATTCAGACATGTCAACTCGGATCAAGTTATCTTCTGAACCAAACATTACTTCAGCAATCGACTTAGCTAGTTCAGTCTTACCAACACCAGTTGGTCCTAAGAACATAAATGAACCGATTGGGCGGTTAGGATCTTTCATTCCACTTCTAGCACGTCTGATGGCACGAGAAACGGCATTGATTGCGTCCTCTTGTCCAATAACTCGCTTGTGAAGCTCTTTTTCAAGGTTGAGTAGCTTTTCACTCTCTTTACGAGTAATTTGCTTCACAGGTACGCCTGTCCACTGTGCAATCACTTCAGCAATATCATCAGCGGTAACAACTGGCTTTTTAGTCTCAACAGTTTTTTTATCTTGAATCTTGCTCAATTGTTCTTGAACATCTTGCTCTTCTTCACGGATCTTCGCAGCTTTTTCAAAGTCTTGATCAAGAATGGCATTATTCTTGTCACTCAACAATTTCATTGACTTATTAGTCAATTCTTCCAACTTGTTGCTCTTGGAAACATTGTGAATTCTGACTTTAGCAGAAGCTTCATCCATCAAATCGATAGCCTTGTCAGGCAAGAAACGGTTAGTTAGATAACGGGTTGAAAAACGAACTGCTGCTTCAACAGCTTCATCAGAAATGGTCAAACCATGATGTTGTTCATATCTTGGACGTAGGCCTTCCAAAATCTTGATTGAATCTTCGGCACTAGGTTCTTCAACATGAACTTTCGCAAAGCGACGTTCCAAAGCAGTGTCTTTTTCAATGTACTTTTGATATTCATTTGAAGTTGTGGCACCGATCAATTGCAATTCACCACGAGCTAAAGCTGGTTTCAAGATATTTGAAGCATCAATTGCACCTTCGGCACCACCGGCACCAATCAAGGTGTGCAATTCATCAATAAAGAGAATGACATGTTTATCTTGATAAATTTCTTCGATAACTTTCTTCAAACGATCTTCAAACTCACCACGATACTTAGTTCCAGCTACTAATGAGCCCATATCAAGCATCATGATTCGTTTATTTTGCATATCGATTGGAACTTCTTTTTTGACGATAGCAATTGCTAAACCTTCAGCAATTGCAGTTTTACCAACACCAGGTTCCCCAACGAGGACTGGATTATTCTTGGTCCGACGGCTGAGGATCTGAATGGTTCTTTCAACTTCGGATTGACGACCAATGACTGGATCAATCTGATTGTCAGCAGCCATCTTAGTCAAATCACGAGCTAGAGAATCAAGTGTTGGTGTACCATTTTGTGATTGTTGTTTCTTTTGTTTATTAGATAAATTAGAAGCAAAACCTCGACGAGCTGCTTTATTCGAAATCCCCATCTTGCTCAAGAGCAATGACTTAGTTTTCGCTAAGCTAAGTCCTAGGTTGACCAAGATACGGTTAGCCAAATTGTCAGCATCATCTAGAATTGCCAATAAAATGTGTTCTGTTCCGATGCGGTTAGCCTTGTATGTATCAGATGTTTCTTCCGCATCGCTTAAAATCAATTGTCCTTTAGGAGAATATGGTAAATAAATCCCCTTGGCGGTATTAGATGAGACATCGCCATAACCTGTTAGATGTTCGATCTCCTCTTCAACATCTTGTTCACTTACAGCTAGATCTCTCAAAGTAATACCGGCAATACCATCATTCTCCATCACTAGTCCTAATAGGATATGTTCCGTTCCTACAGCATTGTGATGAAATGTCTTAGCTTGTTCTTGCGCTAGAACAAGTGCATTTTTGGCGCTTTCGGTAAATACTTTGTCCATAAATGTTACCTCTACTTTTTAAGTGTCTGTTTAGAAAGTATAATTGTGTTTGAAAAAAAAGCAATTAATTTACCTCACTAGGAAATCAATCTCTCAATTCCCCTCATATGAATCCTAACACATTCCGCATATTTATATACTTTATTAAGATAGACAATTAGATAACGAAAAAAGGCAATCAATTCTAATTAGAATTAATTACCCTTTTTAAATTATCGCTTTATCTAAAGCGGAAGACGGGATTCGAACCCGCGACCCCCACCATGGCAAGGTGATGTTCTACCACTGAACTACTTCCGCATTTTGGCTATATGCCGACTAGAGGATTCGAACCTCCGACCCCCTGTTTACAAGACAGGTGCTCTGCCAACTGAGCTAAGTCGGCATTATGTCAACAACAATTAACATAATACAAAATAATTAATCAATTTGCAAGACTAATTATTAATACGGGTGAAAGGACTTGAACCTTCATGTCCAAAGGACACTAGAACCTAAATCTAGCGCGTCTGCCAATTCCGCCACACCCGCAAAAAACTAATGAATCCATTAAGCGTTTTGCTTAATGGAGGATACAGGGATCGAACCTGTGACCTCCTGCTTGTAAGGCAGATGCTCTCCCAGCTGAGCTAATCCTCCATGTGTTACTCGTTTCAAACAACTATATTAGTATACCTTTTGACTATAAATCATGTCAACAACAATTTTTAAAGTTTTTAGCGCTTATTTTTGACTGAGCAATATCATATTTCGCCCTAACGCAAAAATACCCCTCTGATTCCTTATTTAGAATCAGAGAGGTATCTTAATTTAGCTTATTCAGGATTATTTGTGTTGTCTTCTGGTCTCATTGTTGGGAATAAGATCACGTCACGAATAGATGGTGCATCAGTTAGCAACATTACTAAACGATCGATTCCGATTCCAAGTCCACCAGTTGGTGGCATACCATATTCCATAGCTTCCACGTAATCGTTATCGATTGGTTCAGCTTCATCGTTACCCTTTTCACGTTCAGCAGCTTGTGCTTCAAAACGTTCTTTTTGGTCGATTGGATCATTTAATTCAGTAAAGGCATTACCGAATTCATGTCCTAGAATATAAACTTCGAAACGATCAGTGAAGTTAGGATTATCTTTACTCTTCTTAGCCAAAGGTGAAACTTCTAGTGGATACTCATAAATAAATGTAGGTTCTTTCAAAGTATCTTCAACGAAAGTTTCAAAGAACTCAGCGATAATATGACCAACGCCCCAGAAATCTTCGTAGTGTACACCTTTTTCATCAGCCAACTTACGAGCTTGTTCAAGATCCATATCTTGACTGAAATCAATACCAGTTTGTTCCTTGATTGCATCAACCATCTTCAAACGTCTGAATGGCTTGCTCAAATCAATTTCTTCACCTTGATAAGTGACCTTTTGAGTACCATTGGCCTTTTGCGCTGCATGTCTGAAGATTCCTTCGACTTCTTTCATAACATCAGTCATATCCCAATATGCGGCATATGTTTCCAAAGAAGTAAATTCAGGATTATGTTGTGTGTCCAAACCTTCATTACGGAAAGCACGACCAATTTCATATACTCGTTCAAATCCACCAACGATCAAACGTTTCAATGGCAATTCCAAAGCAATTCGTAGATACATGGACATATCCAAAGCATTGTGATGGGTGATGAATGGTCTAGCACTAGCACCACCAGCTTGAGTGTTCAATACAGGAGTTTCAACTGACATAAAGCCTTCGCCATCCAAATATTCACGAACGGCTGAGATGATCTTAGTACGCTTCTTAAAGCGTTCAAAACTATCTTGGTTAGCAATTAGATCCAAGTATCTTTGACGATAAATTTGTTCCACATTAGTCAAACCATGGAATTTATCTGGTAAAGGACGAAGTGACTTAGAAAGCATTGTGATATGTGTAGCTTTAACAGTCAATTCACCCATATCAGTCTTCATAATTTCACCGTGGATTCCCAAGTGATCACCGATATCTGAACGCTTGAAAATGTGATAATTCTCTTCACCAACGACATCTTTACGGACATAAATTTGAATCTTGCCGCTGCGATCACGGATATCGGCAAAACCAACTTTACCTTTACCACGTTTTGTCATCATACGTCCAGCAATGACTACAGGTAGGTCTTGTTCTTCAAGGGTTTCCTTGTCTTCATCGCCATACTTATCGTGGATTTCTTGGGCTAAAGCAGTTCTTTCAAATCTTGAGCCGAATGGATCAATGCCTTCATCATAAAGTTCTTGAAGTTTTTCACGTCTGACCCGTAGTTGGTCGTTCATGACTCTTGTTTTCTTAATTTCTTCTTTAGTTGGTTGCTTCTTTTGGTTGTTATTTTCGTTACTCAAAATTTTTCCCCCTGTCTACGAAATTTCTGAAGATCTCGCTTCTCTTTTTTCATAACTTTCAACAAAATCATCTAATGTATCAAAAACTTCTTGCATCGAATCTTCATTCATAACTTTAGCACGAGTTCTGACTGCATGGGGAATCCCCTTTAGATAATATGCTGCTTGTTGACGAAATTCTGGAACACCAACATGCTCACCTTTTAAGTCTACCAGACGTTGGAGTTGAAGTTTAGCTATATTAATTTTTTCTCTAACACTTGGTTCCGGTAAGATCTCGCCTGTGTTCAAATAATGATTCATTTCATTCAAACGCCAGAGGTTGCCAAGAACCGCTCGACCGACCATAACTGCATCGGCTCCTACGTCCTCCAGCATTGTTTTTGCGTCCTGTGGTGTTTTAACATCACCGTTACCGATGAATGGAATCGTTAATTGATCAGCCACTTCATGTAAAAGTTCCCAGTCGGAATGGCCACTATACATCTGAGCTTTAGTTCGTCCGTGCATTGCAACTGCCTTGGCACCAGCTTCTTGAGCCGCCAGGGCATTTTCGATTGCCAAAATACTGTCGTTGTCCCATCCAGTTCGCATTTTCACTGTGACTGGTTTCTCAACGGCTTTGCTGACAGCTTTAACCATCTCATAAAGCTTATCAGGATCACGTAGCCAGCTAGAACCAGCCCCAATCTTAGTAACTTTCTTGACTGGACAGCCCATGTTGATATCAATAATATCAGCACCAGTATTATTAGCCACATAAGTTGCTGCATTAACTAATGAATCCTTAGTACCACCGAAAATTTGAATACTGACCGGATGCTCTTTGGGATCGACGAACATCATGCCCAACGTCTTTAAATTTCGATATTTAATACCTTGGTCACTAATCATTTCACAAACTACTAAACCTGCACCGAATTCTTTAGCAGTAACTCGGAAAGATGAATTGGTGATACCTGCCATAGGCGCAACGACAATTTGATTAGGAATTGTGACGTTGCCTATTTTCCACTCCATACTTTTTACCTCTGAATTATTTCAATTACAACTCGTAATAATAACAAATTTTCTATTCAGATAGCAAATTTGATTAATCCTTTTCAGAGATAATTGTTTTTAATTCTGCTTCATCAAATTCATATTTATTGCCACAGAACTTGCAGACAGCCTCAGCTCCATGATTTTCTTCGATCATAGCTTCGAGTTCTTTTTTAGATAAGGTTGCTAGCGCCTTGGAAAATCTTTCCTTTGAACAATCACACTTGAATTGAACGGACATATCTTCGAGATATTTCATGTCAATGCCATTCATGACTTTTTCCATCACTTCTTGATTGCTCAAACCTTCCTTCAACAAAGTCGAAAGGTTAGGAATAACTTTTAAATTAGCTTCAATCTTGTTGATATCTTCATCTGTGGCACCAGGTAATGTTTGTACCAAAAAACCACCAGCAGCACCCACAGTCTCATTGGGATTAACGAAAACTGATACACCAATTGCTGAAGGGATCTGTTCTGACTTAGCCATATAATAGGCAAAATCCATTCCAATTTCACCAGATACCAGTGATACTGACCCTGTGAAAGGCTCCTTCAAATGCAAGTCTTTAGTAATACTCAAGGTTCCATTAGTTCCGACTGCTGCTTTGACATCGATATGTCCATCTTCACGAGCTTTTAAGGCAACATGAGGGTTAGCGATATAGCCTTTAACATCACCTTGGGCATTAGCGTCAACCACGATAGCACCGACTGGTCCATCGCCTTGAACTCGAGTGGTTAAAACTTCATCCTCTTTTAAAGTTGAAGTTGCTACTAAGATTGATCCAATCATCGTCCGACCTAGTGCAGCACTTGAATTTCTCCAAGTATCATGTCTTTTTTGAGCTTCTTGAATCGTCTCAGTTGCGTTGACGACATAGGCTCTAAACTTACCGTTTGTGGAAACGGCTTTTGTTAGTGTGTCAGTCATTTTTACTTCCTCCGTTCAAAAAAGCGACTCTCACGAGTCGCTTTTTCTAATTGATTATCATTATTGATTATCATTATTGTTATTGTTATCAGATGAATCATGAGTTCCATCGTCAGGCTTTTCATCAGTTGGCTTTTCAGTCTCAGACTTAGTTTCATCAGTTGGTTTAGACTCATTTTCTGAAGGGTAAGTTGTTTCATCCAAATCATCATCTGACTTAGTTGATTCACTCTTACTTGATTCTTCTGACTTTTGCTTAGCAGCATCCTTAGCTTCAGCAGCTTTCTTAGCTTCTTCAAAGGTTGCAGCACTTTCACTTGGGAATTCTTGGTTAGCATCATTAGCAGGCATCTTACCTGTGTTATACAAGCTCAAGATTTCCTTTTCATCAAGTGTTTCGTACTTCAAGAGTGCTTCGGCAATAATCTTATGTTGTTCACGATGTGTTTCAAGAATTTCTCGAGCACGTTCGTGATCTTCATCGATAATACGTTTAACTTCTTGATCAATAGCTTTGGCAGTGTCTTCAGAGTATGAAGGCAATTGACGATAGTTACCACCACTAAATGGTTGACCATTCTTTTCAAGTTGAACTGTACCTAAACGATCAGTCATACCATATTCAGTAACCATGGTCCGAGCAATTTGAGTTGCTTGTTCAAAGTCATTAGAAGCACCTGATGAAGGCTGGCCGACGATGATTTCTTCGGCTGTACGACCACCAAGTAATCCAGTGATTTGTTCATTTAATTCCTTCTTAGTTGCTAAGTTCTGATCATCTTTAGGAAGCATGATAGCGTAACCGCCAGCACGTCCACGAGGAACGATCGTAACCTTTCTAACAACTCGAGAATCACTCAATACTAAACCGATCAAAGCGTGTCCAGCTTCGTGATAAGCCACAGTGTGACGTTCTTGTTCTGGAACCACACGGTTTCTCTTAGCAGGACCAGCAATAACACGGTCTTCGGCTTCATCAAGGTCTGTTGGGTCAATCTTTTGCTTACCACGTCTTGCAGCAACTAAAGCAGCTTCGTTAAGTAAGTTTTCAAGGTCAGCACCAGCAAAACCTGGAGTTTGTTGAGCAATTGCCTTTAAATCAACATCATCTGTAAATGGCTTATTCTTAGCATGAACTTTAAGAATAGCTTCACGTCCCTTAACATCAGGACGTCCAACCAAGATCTTACGATCAAAACGGCCTGGACGTAACAAGGCAGGATCAAGGACATCAGAACGGTTAGTAGCAGCCATAACGATGACACCTTCGTTACCTGTAAATCCATCCATTTCGATCAATAATTGGTTAAGTGTTTGTTCACGTTCATCATTACCACCACCGGTACCAGAACCACGTTGACGACCGACAGCATCAATTTCATCAATGAAGATGATTGATGGAGCGTCTTTTTTGGCGTTTTCAAACAAGTCACGAACACGTGATGCACCAACACCAACGAACATTTCAACGAAGTCTGAACCAGAGATTGAATAGAATGGGACTTTAGCTTCACCGGCAACAGCCTTAGCTAGTAAAGTTTTACCAGTCCCGGGAGGGCCCTCTAGAAGAACACCAGATGGTATTCGGGCACCTAAGGAGACGAATTTTCTTGGATCTTTTAGAAATTCAACAACTTCAACAAGTTCTTGTTTTTCTTCTTCTGCACCGGCAACATCAGAAAATCTAACTTTATTTTTCTTAGGATCTTCTGGCTTAACCTTGGACTTGCCAAAGTTCATGACACGGTTGGCGCCACCACCTTGGCCTCCTCGGCCCATCATCGCAAAGATTATAAAGAAGAATAATGCAAACGGCACAACGACCGTTAAGATTAATGAAATCCACTGACCGGACTGTGACTTAGGAGCAGCTGTAGTCTTAACTCCTTTAGACATAGCGGCACTGTTAATCATTTTTAGCGTATCGTTATTTGGTAAAACCGTTGAACTGAATGAAGTTACTTCACTAGAAGTCGTAGCTTGGTTACGACTGAAGAGTGACACGGAGCGTGTCGTTTCAGCCTTTTGAGCTTTCTTGTATTCACCAGTTACTTGATAAGCTCCCCCAATGGGTTCTAGTTTGAAACTCTTCACTTTGCCTTGCTTCAATTGTGTAATGAATTGGTCTTGGCTCAACGTTTTTGATTGGTCTGAGGATTGACCACCAGCAAACCAACTTGCCGCAAGAACCAAAACAACAAAGAGCAAGATGTAAAACAGGCTATTATTAATTAACCTATTTCGATTATTTTTCATACATTTCCTCCTAAATTACTTAGACGTTACATATTGTAACATTGGTGAACCGTAACACAATAATAATTGTAACTCTATCTAAATTATTTTGTGGAATAAACCTCTGGTTTTAGAACTCCGACGTAAGGTAAATTACGATAATGCTCATTATAATCCATTCCGTAACCCACAACGAATTCATCTGGAATTTGAACTCCGACATAATCGACCTTAACGTGTTTAATTCTACGAGCAGGTTTGTCTAAGAAAGATACGATCTTGATAGAATTAGCTTGACGGACATCGAATAGCTCTTTGAGACGATCTAAAGTATAACCTGTATCGATAATGTCTTCGACGATAACGACATCACGACCTTGCAAAGATGTATCTAAATCTTTGATGATCCGAACATCCCCAGTTGTAATGGTGTTCTCGCCACCATAACTAGAAACGTCCATAAAATCATATTCCATTTCTATATCGATATTCTTGACTAAATCCATCATAAACATCGCTGCACCTCTTAAGATACAGACGAACAAAGGGTTTTTGCCACGATACTCTTGTGAGAGTTGCTTTCCTAGGCGTTGATTAGTTTGTTTGATCTCTTCCTCTGAAACCAAAACCTTTTCAATATCAGAATTCATTTTCTTACCTCAGTAAAGTTAATTTGGTAATGCTCATTACCCTTTTTTAAATAATCACTCATATTATAAATTTTTTCAACCCAAACTATCCGATTATCAAATAATAAAACCAAATAATTATCACGTTCATATTCGGGTATTTTTTTATTGATGAAACGTTTATTCAATTTTTGATGAAGGCCGTTGGATAACAAGACTTTGTCTCCAGGACGACGGGTTCGGATCGTAATTGTCTCAGGAACTTTATCATAAGTTAAATCGAAATCTTTGTCAGTTGATTTGATTAAAATTTCTTTTTGGCCAATCACAGTCTTTTGACCGAGAACAATTTGATGTTCACCTACATCAGCAGAGTGACCTTTTTTCAACAAAAATTGATCGTAACTATGAATGAACCGCCATGAATCTTCCAAGTCGATTGAAGCATTCGCGTCATCCGAGCAAATAATTTCGATGATTTGTTCAATTTGACGATTGCTGATAGATATTTCCAAGGCTCGCTTGGTAAAGAAATTGCCCCAGAATAAAGTTTGTTGATCATGGTCTAACTTTAAGACCGGCTTTAATTTTCCACTGATTTGAAAAGTTGCTTCGGTCAATTCCATCTTCTGCTCAACTTCTTGAAAAGTCTCTTTAGCCAAGTCGATCAAAGCAGTCAACTGCCGATCGAAAAAGCGGAAATGATTTAATAATTGGCCGTTTTCTTTTTGCAGCTCAGGAAAAATATTATTTCTCAAACGATTGCGCATAGTTATATTAGCAAAGTTAGTTTCGTCTTGAACATGTTTTAAATCATGGATATCAGCATATTCTGAGAGTTCTTGTTTCGAAAAATTCAATAATGGACGAACTATCTGCTTTTGACCAAACGGGCGTTGTTCTTTCAAACTAACAACCTCATAAGCATTGCCAGAACGAATCATCTTCATCAAAATATTTTCGGCTAAATCGTTACCATGGTGTGCAGTCAGCAAGGTATCAAAATGTTCTTTTAACATCACCTGTTGAAAAAAATGATAACGAAACTTACGAGCCGCGGCTTCCATCCCAATTTCTCCATCAGGTTGGTCAAGCCACTTGGTAGTGAAAAAACGATAACCATTCTTTTGACAATACTCTTTGACAAAAGCTACTTCAGAACTACTCTCTGGTCTTAAATTGTGATCAACGTTGACGACGGCAAAATTCTCTTTCGACAAGATTTGAGCAACGACATTCAACAAAGTCATCGAATCCACTCCACCAGAAACGGCAATCAAGACCCGTTTGGCTTGATAACGTTGCAGTAATCTTCTAACTGTTCCAATAATTCGATTATCTAGTTCCATTGATCCTCCTCAAAACGTCTCATCTAAATATCCCTAGTAATCAATTCCGACTACTAGGGATATTTTAGGAAAAAGTTATTAACTGCGTCGACCGCCACGGCCACCACGTTTACCTTCGGTATTTTTCTTCAGGATACTTAGTCTTTCTTCACTTTCCTTCATGAAACCGGACATCATATCGTCAAAGCTCTCACGTTTTGGTTGTGGTTTTCTTTCACTACGTTCATGGGAACGATGTTCATGATACTTTGGTTTTGGCTTATCAGAAGCTTGTTTAATTGAAAGTGCAATTTTATGATCCTTCTCGCTAAGAACTAAAACTTTAACAGTGTCGCCAACGCTTAGCACATCGTGAATATCTTTGACATAGCCGTCAGCAATTTCACTGATGTGCACCATTCCGCTTTGTCCTTCTCCAAGGTCTACAAAAGCCCCAAAATTTGTAATTCCTGTTACTTTACCTTCTGTTTTAGTTCCTACTTCAACTGTCATCTAATTAAAAATAATTCCTTTCCCTATTTTTGATTCGTAGTAGTTGGCACGTTGGCTGGTAAGTTATAAACTTGTTCGCCTGGTTTACTATACATATACTTTTCTCGAATATATTTCTCAATATAATTCGTGTCATGAAGCTGACTGACCTCAAGCTTTAAGTCACTTTGAGTCGTCTTTTGCTTGACCAGCTTCTCCTTACTTACCTCGATTTGAGAAACAGTATTGGCATAGGTGCGATGGGCATTAAAAATTTGAACGCCAAATACTACTAAAATCACAGCGAAAACAACGCCAATCATGATAATACGTCGTTTGTGAACTTTCTTGACGTAATTTTGCCGATCATGATCAGGAGCGGGCTGTTTTTTAGGTTGTAAGACAGAGACATTAGAATTTAGTTTACGTATTTCCATGCTACTACTCCCCTAGAAATGATTAACTTGAGTATAACAAGTTTATCTACGTATTTGAATGATTAATTTGCTAATTTTAATCTATTTCTAATTCTAACTAGACTTCTTCGTACATGTCAGCAGATTCATCTTTTTTTGTGGTTTCTTTAATATTAAGCACGCGAATCTTCATTGTCTTTTCACCAAAATGCAATTCCAAGACATCACCGACGGCAACTTCACTAGACGATTTGGCTACTCGGTCATTGATCAAGGCACGTCCATTGTCCGCAAATTCTTTGGCAACAGTTCTTCTCTTAATGATTCGACTTACTTTTAAATACTTATCTAATCTCATAATTACTCCTCTATTTTCATAAACTTAGTGATGTATCTTCCCAGCGGTAAAATTTCCCACTCGGCTTTTGTCAACATTTTCCACCGTTTAGAAATTCTTAAATAAAATAACGCCCCTAAAGGAATCGCAATCAAGTTGATCACGATGCTATTAAAGCGGGTCAAAGTCAAACTTGTTTCTAAAATCCTGACAATAATTCTAACTACCACGGCCATCAACAATCCTAAGGCCAAGAGTTTCTTAGTAAACCCCTTGTCTAAAGATAAAAAGTTACGGTCAAAGTTATAAATTGTCAAAATTCCAAATAAAATCACACATTCACTTAGAATCGTCGCCATTGCACTGCCAGCGATTCCAAATCTTGGTACTAAGATGATGTTCAAAGCTGCTTTAGCTACTAAAGACGTCCCGAACAAAATCAATTTGTGATAATTCTTTTCATCGTCGCCACTAGTCACGGCCACTAATAGATTGATAAAGGACACGATCATGATCGAGAGCATATAAATACTCAGAGTTGTTGAACCACTCGTATTGGTGAACAACATCGTATTGATTTCAGGCATCAAGGCTATCAAACCAGCAGTTTCCGCCACCGACAACCAGAGACAGACCCGAACCATCTTTTGAATCGTATCTTTATTTTGACGCAGTCGATTTGTCTCTTTTAATTGGGGCATGATAGTTGAGACAAATGACAAGGAGATCACAATTCCTAGTTGCAATAAAGGTTGTCCACGATCAAAGATTCCTTTTTGAATTTCCGCTTGATCTAACGAGAGTCCAGCATGCAACAAGAGTCTGACCGTAGAAAATGAATCAATGAATTGATAAAAAATCGTGATCCCGGTAAAGATGATTATTAGCAATATTTCTAAAGCTAATCCATGTTCCAAACGAATCCTTGCGTCAGCCTTAGGTTCAACTTGCGGTTTATTTTTCCAAAACGTATACAACAAAATGGCTACAGCCGACAAGCCACCTAAGAAAGCTCCAGCATTGGCTAAATTACCCATTTGATAAACATCAAGGATGCCATGACTGAATAACAAAGCACTAATAATAATGATCACGATTCGAAAGAACTGTTCGGATACTTGCGAAATTGCGCTCGGTTGCATATACAGATCACTCTGGAAAAAGCCTCGCAAACTGGCCTCAAATGGCACTAACAGAAAAGCTAAGGCAACAACTCTTACTTCGACGTATAACCGTGGGTCTCCCATCAAAAAAGCTAGGTACCTCGACGACATCCAAAGTAAACTCGTAATCACTAAACTAGAAGCCAACAGTATCAAAAATGTCTTTTTCAACAAATTATGCTTGGTATCCAGAGTCGCTTGTTGGGCAAAAGTTTTAGAAATCACCACTGGCAAGCCTGACAATGCTAAGACAGAAAAAATCCCATAGATTGGATAAACTTGCTGATAAATAAAATAGCCTCGATCCCCAACGATATTTTGCAAAGGGATGCGATAAATTGCACTCAAAAGTTCCGAGAAAAATGAGGCTATCGTTAAGATCCAGGTCCCCTTAATCGCCCTTGAAACTTCTTTTTGCATATTATTTTTTTACTTTTTCTTTCTTTAAATTGTCAAAAATCTCTGCCATCTTCTCTGCAAAAGTCTGTAATTGACTGAACCATTCATCTTTCTTGACGCTACCAGTATCTAAGGTGATGGTAAATTCATTATTCTTATCGCTGACTTTAGCTTTCATGGTCGTATTAGCTAAAAACTTGAAAACTAAATCGCCCGTTAAATAATCGTTTGCTTTGGGTGAAAACTTAATAGCAATCATCCCATTACGCATGATCACGTTCTTAACTAATGATTCATCGAATGAGTTCTTCAACAGACTGATGTCTAACAAGTTGCCAACTTCTTTAGGATAATCGCCAAATCGATCCAAGAGTTCTGACTTAACTTCTTGATAACTTTCCAAAGAATCGATCTGCCTGATCCGTTTATAGAGCTCAACTTTTTGTCTTTGGTCAGTAATATAATCTTCTGGCAAATAAGCTTCTAAAGCCAAGTTAACTTCGGAGTTAGTCTTTTCAGCCTTAGTATGACCACGTTTTTTAGCTACGGCATCATTTAACATCTGTGTATAAAGGTCGAAACCAACTGAATCGATGAAGCCGTGTTGCTGTTTACCTAACAAATTACCAGCACCTCGAATTGAAAGGTCACGCATAGCAATTTTGAAACCAGAACCTAATTCGGTAAAGTTTTTGATTGCTTCCAATCGTTGTTCACCGACTTCTGTCAAAACTTTATTAGGTTTGTACATCAAGTAAGCATAGGCCACTCGATTGGAACGTCCTACCCGACCTCTGATTTGATACAACTGTGACAATCCATAACGATCAGCATTTTCAACGATCAAAGTATTGGTATTAGGCATATCGACTCCTGTTTCAATGATAGTAGTCGTCACCAAAACATCATATTCGCCATTGAGGTAGTCAGAAATTACCCCTTCCATCTGTGTTTCCGTCATTCGACCGTGGGCAGTGGCAATTCGAGCTTCTGGAACTAAAGCTTGGAGTTGATTAGCAACTTGATCCATATCTTCCACTCGATTATGCAAATAAAAGACTTGTCCTCCACGAGCCATTTCACGCTTGATGGCACCAGCAATTACTTCATAATTTTGTTCCATGACATAAGTTTGAACTGGATAACGATTATTAGGAGCCGTTTCAATCAAAGAAAGGTCTCTGACTCCAAGCATAGACATGTTCAAAGTCCGAGGAATCGGTGTTGCAGTAAGCGTCAAGACATCGACATTAGCCTTTAATTGCTTGATTTTTTCCTTATGCTTTACGCCAAAACGTTGTTCCTCATCGATGATCAAAAGACCGATATCATGAAACTTAACATCCTTTGACAGTAAACGATGAGTTCCAACGATAATATCCAAAGAACCATCAGCCAATTTTTCAATCGTTTCCTTACTTTGCTTACGGGTTTGAAAACGTGACAGGATACCGATATTGACTGGAAAGCCTTCGAAACGGTCCTTCATCGTCTCATAGTGCTGTTGTACTAGTAAAGTCGTAGGTGCTAAGAAAATCACCTGTTTACCAGCTTCAACAGCTTTAAACGCAGCCCGTAAAGCGACTTCAGTCTTACCAAAGCCCACATCCCCAACGAGTAGACGATCCATTGGGTGAGCCTTTTCCATATCACGTTTGATTTCATCCGTTGAACGTAATTGATCCGGCGTTTCTGGATAAGGAAAGGCATTATCGAAATCATGCTGCATTTGATCATCTTTAGGAAAAGCAAAGCCTTTCTCGGCTTCACGTTTGGCATAAAGGTCAATCAGATCATCAGCGATATCTTCAATATTTGACTGAACTTTGCGCTTGGTCTTTTGCCACTCATTACCACCTAATTTGTTGATCTTAGGTGACTTACCTTCGGCTGAAACGTATTTTTGGACCATATCCAACTGTGTCACGGGAATAAATAGTCGGCCATCATCACGATATTCAATCGTAATGTAATCTTGATGTTTGCCATCGACTTCCATCGTCTGCATACCGATGAACTTACCAATACCATGATTGACGTGAACTACATAGTCCCCAGGCTTTAATTCGTTGTAACTCTTCAATCGCTCGGCATTAGCTAAAGTTTGATGGCGGCGCTTTTTAGGCTGCTTGTTGAACAGTTCTTTTTCAGTAATTACGGCCACTTTTTGGTCTGGCATTTCAAAACCAGAACTCAAATTAGCATTTAAAATCTGCGTCTGCATATCGATGACCTTATCTTTAGTAGTCAAGGTCGCTTTAATTCCAAAGTCAGCCAAAGTATTATTGATAGCTGAAATTCGTTTGTCATTGCCGATCACTAACAAGATCGTGTAATTTTGTTTTTGCCACCGTTCCACTTCTGATTTCAATAATGGCATCTGACTGAAGAACTGTTGCATTGAGCGGACAGGAACATTTTGTAATTGATTCAGACGAATATGGCCCATCCCTTGTTGAAAGGCCGATAGAAAAATTTGCGGATGTTTATCGCCCTTAACTATTTCAATGAAGCTCTGTCTGATCTTTTGTTCTGGCAAAGCCTTTCCAAATTCCAATTGACTGGCTAACCAAGATTGATTTTCGGCCGCACTGTCATTAGATTGTTCGATCAGACGATTATATTCGTCAAAAATCACAATATCTTCGGAATCTAAATAATCAAACATATTACTGGGATGATCCAGGACGTAATCTGCAATCCGGCCCATATTATCGGGGCGAATCCCCTCGGACAACTCGGCAATCATCTGGGAAAAGTTAACTTCCAAATTATTTTTAATATCTTTATCTTCAGTTGCTGCCAATTGTCTTTGATAACTTTTTTGCAATTTCTTCAAACCAGTCTGAACTTGTTCATCAGTCATCAGACGGTCTTGAGCTGGAAGAATCGTAATATCTGGCAATTCATCCATACTCCGTTGCGTTTCAGTATCAAAGAACTTGATTTTTTCAACTTGATTACCAAAGAAATCAATTCGCACAGGGTTATCGACATTCAAAGGATAAATATCGACAATATCCCCACGGATTGCGAAATCCCCGGGTTTAGCAACTAATTTATCTTTAACATAGCCCATCTGCACGAACTCACGGTTCAAATCTTCGAGATCATACTCTTCATCAACTTTGATATCCAATTGAGCTGATTTAAACAATTCTTTAGCCGATAATTCATACTCCATACCAGCAATGGAAGTAACCAAGATCCCAGCATCATCACTAGTTAAGAAACTTAATGAATCTAGGCGCTGACTCAATTCATCGGGTGAACTGGTAGCCAATTCCGTAGAGATCGATTCTTCAACTGGAAAGAGATGTACCTTATCGCTATCTAACAAATTGAGGTCATCATATATTTTATTGGCATGAAAATTGGTGTTTTCAACGATGAGAATTTTTTTATCGGTGCGTTTTAAAGTTTCCAATGCAAAAAGGGAAATCGTTGATCCCGTCAGGCCAGTTAATAAGTTCTTGGTATCTGGCTTAACTTGATTAATAAATTCCCCAAGGTCGAGCTTATTCGTAATGAAATTTATTAAATTCACTTTCTGCCCCCTTGCGTTAATTATATTTATTCATTAATTGATCGATCGAATCACCACTGATCCAATCTTTGACCAAAGCTGCTGCTTGGTCGATTCCGCCTAGTGCCACTGGTTCTTCATCTTTAGAAAAAGGTGTTAATACCCAGTTGACGACACTTTGTTTAGCCGGATGTTGAATTCCAATTTTGATACGGCTAAATTCTTTAGTACCTATAGATGAAATTATACTCTTAATTCCATTATGACCACCAGCTGAACCCTTAGTTCGTAATCTTATTTTACCGATCGGCATATCTAAGTCATCTTGAATAACCATCAATTCTTCCGGACGAATCTGATAGTAACCCATCAAAAAATTAACCGCTCTGCCTGACTCGTTCATGAATGTTAACGGTTTCACTAAGAAGACTGTTTCGCCATCAATTTTGAACTTACAGTACTCGGCCTCGAAGTCTTTTTTCATTTGTGTTTGACCGTATTCATCCATCAACTTGTCAATCGTCATAAAACCCATGTTATGTTTGGTACGATCGTATTTCTTACCTGGATTTCCTAAGCCAACAATTAGTTTCATATTTATACCTCATTTCGAATTTACATTATATCATGTTAAATTCACTATTTTTTTACTTTTTTCACAATCAACTTGTTAATTACCCTTAATTATTTGTTTAATGAACGACGGAACATATTATTTTCGAAGGGATGATATTTTATAATGACAACTCCAACAAACGAAAAGAACCACCAAAAAGTACTTCTAGTTGGTGACGGTGCCGTAGGTTCAACTTTTGCATATGCTATGACACTTCAAGGTATTGCACAAGAACTAGTTATCTGCGATATCGCTAAAGACAAGATTAAGGGTGACGCAATGGACCTTGCTGATGCAATTCCATTCTCATACCCTAAGAACATTCACGCTGGTGAATATTCAGATGCTAAGGATGCTGATATCGTTGTTATCACAGCCGGCGCTCCACAAAAACCAGGTGAAACAAGACTTGACCTTGTAAACAAGAACTTGAACATCTTGAAGACAATTGTTGACCCAATTGTTGAATCAGGATTCAATGGTATCTTCTTAGTTGCTGCTAACCCAGTTGATATCTTGACATACGCTACTTGGAAACTTTCAGGCTTCCCTAAGGAACGTGTTATCGGTTCAGGTACATCACTTGATACAGCTAGACTACAAAAATTCGTTGGTGAAGAACTAGGCGTAGACCCTCGTTCAGTTAACGGTTACATCATGGGTGAACACGGTGATTCAGAATTCGCTGCATGGTCACACTTAACTGTTGGTGGCGTTACAATGGCAGAATGGATGAAACAAAACTCAGACATCACTGCTGATACTCTTGACGCTATCTACAAGAAGACAGTTAACGCTGCTTACGACATTATCAATACTAAGGGTGCTACATTCTATGGTATCGGTACTGCTCTTGCAAGAATCTGTAAAGCATTGCTAAGCGATGAAAACACAGTTCTTCCATTATCAAACATGATGACTGGTCAATATGGCGTTTCTGATATTTATATCGGTTCACCTGCTATCATCAACCGTAAAGGTCTAAAACAAATCGTTGAAGTCCCATTGAATGATGAAGAATCAGCACAAATGAAGAAATCAGCTGCAGAACTTGAAAAAATTCTTAAAGATGGTTTCGAAGCTACAGGTATCAAGGGTCGTCAATAATCCTTAATCACTGTAATATTAAAAGCCGAAGCAAATTAATAATTTGTTTCAGCTTTTTTTTTGTGCCGAAGTACTGTATTATTAGTTCAATCATACTTGATTGGATGTGAATATATATGTTAGTTAAATCACTTGTTTTAAAGAAAGACAAACTTACTACAGTTAAAGAAACTGTAACGCTTGAAGAGGCTCTTAAAGTCCTTGAGGATTCAGGTTACCGTTGTGTTCCTATTCTTGATGAAAGTGGTCAAATATTTAGGGGTAACATTTATAAGATGCACATCTACCGCCATAAATCACGTGGTGGCGATATGAGTCTACCTGTAACAACTTTGATGAAAAACGCTACTAAGACTATCAATGTTGACTCACCATTCTTCAAAGTTTTCTTCAACATTAAGGATCTTCCTTACATCGCTGTTTTGGATGAAAACAATTTGTTCTATGGTATCTTAACTCACTCCAGACTTCTCAGCATGTTGTCAGACGCTTGGAACTTGGATATCAGTAGCTATGTCCTAACAGTTAGTTCTTCAGGTGACCGTGGTGATCTTGAGAAAATGTCCAAGATCTTTGCTAAATACGTTTCAGTGGCTGCCTGTATGACTTTGGATGCTAAATCAAATGAAGTCGTTCGTCGGACACTCTTTACCTTACCTTCTGGAACTGATATTGAAACTTTGAAGGAAATTATCAAACGTCTTGAAAAGAAGAGCTTTATCGTTTCAGAAATCGATGACTTGAAGTCGGGTAAGATTCTCGACAAGAATACATTATAATCTTTCAACCATTTTGCTAAAACAAAACCAAAAAAATTCTTACTAATTGTCAAAGCGACAGTCAGTAAGAATTTTTTTTTAGTTTTTGTAAACACGTGGAAGACGTTCATTCAAGGCACAAAGAACTTCGTAATTGATGGTTTGAGAATATTGTGCGACATCAGTAGCCGTTATTTCTTCGTCACCATCTTGACCGATCAATGTAACTTTTGTTCCGACTGGCAATTCTTTTGGTAAACGTACCATGAATTGATCCATGCAGACACGTCCGACGATTTGACAACGTTGTCCATTGATTAAAACATCGAAGCCTTGCATTCTTCTTAACCAGCCATCAGCATAGCCGACCGGAATAGTTCCAATCCATTCATCTTTTTCGCAAGTATAAGTGGCACCGTAACCGATACTATCGCCAGCCTTAACTTTTTTAACAAAAACCAATTCCGAGAAGAAACTCAAAGCTGGTTCTAGTTTAAATGGTAACTTGGTGATATCAGTTTGTGAGGGATTCAAACCATACAAGGCGATTCCATATCTAACCATGTTGATAGCTAAATCTTTGTGCCACAAAGCTGTAGCTGAATTGGCACAGTGAACGTAAGTAAATTCAGTTGGCAAATCGCTCGACATTTCTTTGAAACGTTGAACCTGTTTTTCAAAATAATTTTCATCCGGACTGTCAGCTGTGGCAAAATGAGTGAACAATCCTTCAGGAATAAAGGCGTTCTTATGAGCGTTCAAAAATTCGCAAGCTTCAACCAAGTCGGCTTTTTTCTGAAAGCCAATGCGACCCATACCACTGTCAACTGCTAAATGTACCTTCAAATTAGTCGTTCGCAACTGTACGGCTACCTTCAACCAATCTAAATCACCCACAGTCACTGAAATATTGGCCCGTGCGGCCACTTTAGCATACTCGACAGGAATTATACCTAAAACTAAAATTGGTGCCTCTACGCCGCTATTACGTATCTCTAGGGCCTCATCTAAGGTAGCTACACATAATCCAGCTGCTCCGTACTCAATTTCTGCTTGAGCTACTTGAACCAAACCATGTCCATAGGCATTAGCCTTAACAACTGCAAAGACTTTGGTTCCCTTGGGTACGGCTGCCAACTCATTTTGCAGGTTTTCCTTGAGTTTGCCCAAGTCTATCTCTAAGTATGCTGGACGATGTATTGATGGTAACATTTAATTTTCCTCCTCTAGTATAACTTCAGTTATAACTAGTTCATCTGTATCGGAAATGGATACGTGAATATTGCCTTGAAATATTTCGGTTTTGATGTATGGCTGACCCGAGTCATGATTCAAAACACTCAAATCATGAAAACCAATCCCAACTAGGCCAGTTCCCATAGCTTTTGTGAAAGCCTCTTTGACTGAAAAACGTCCTGTTAGATAAGTCATTTTAGCTTTTTCGGTATTCAAAGCGTTGAAAACTTCAATTTCATCAGGATTCAAAATTTTCTCCAAAAATCTTGGATGACGACCATAAATCTTACGAACACGGTCGATTTCTGCAATATCGATACCTAAACCTTTGATCATATGATTCTCTCCGTTTTTATAAGAATTTTGTTAAACTCCGTAACTAAATAATTAAAAAAACAAAATGATTAACTCATTGCTCAAGCCTAAATGATAGCATTCTCAGACTAATTTACAAGTCTTGATCAGAATCGATGCTAATAGTCATATTGTCCTTCTTTGATTATTTTACTGTATCAAAAAAGGCAAAGTAAAATGTTTTACCTTGCCTTATAAAATTAATTATTATTTTTCCAGATTAGTTCTGATCTTGAATGACTTTTTAGCACGACTATTATGCTTGTTGTCATGTTCGCGACGCTTGCCACCATTGTCATCATGGCCACCACGACGATCATTACGACGGCGACCACCATTACGACGATCTGAAGAACCGCGATGTCCGTTGAATTTACCACGACGTCCATGACCTGAACGGCTATGACTAACTTTTCTTGATGGAAGTGGTCTTTCAGGAGCAATCTTAACCGGAACACTTTCAGCATCCTTGATTGATTCGCTCAAGAAGATTCTGGCAATATCTTCAGCTGAATATTCTGATAACAATTCTTGAACAGCTGAATCAAAACGATCCAAATGTTTGTCATGTTCCAAAGTATCCTTGATATCTTCTTTAACAGATTCAAGTTGACCTTTAAGAACTTCCTTATCAGTTGGTGGAGCTAAAGGTTCCATACGTTTCTTAGTCAAGTTTTCAATGGTACGTAAGTAACCCATTTCGTTTGGTGTAACAAAAGTTACTGACACACCAGAATGTCCGGCACGACCAGTACGGCCGATACGGTGAACATAACTGTCAGGATCTTGAGGAATATCGTAGTTATAAACATGTGATACTCCAGAAATATCCAAACCACGGGCAGCAACATCAGTTGCGACTAAGAAGTCCAACTTACCAGCTTTGAACTTTCTTAAAACACTAGTACGTTTGTCTTGTGACAAATCACCGTGAATACCTTCAGCGTTGTAGCCACGAGCTTGTAAACCACGTGTCAATTCATCAACACGACGTTTCGTACGACCAAAAATCAAGGCCAACTCAGGAGCTTGAACATCAAAGATACGCGTCATCAAATCAAATTTTTCAAACTCTTTAGCTTTAACAAAGTATTGTTCAATCTTATCAGCTGTCAATTCCTTTGACTTGATCTTAACGATCTTAGGATCAGTCATAAACTTATCAGCAATCTTCATGATTGGCTTAGGCATTGTAGCTGAGAACAATAATGTTTGATGCTTGTTAGGTACGTTTGACAAGATACTTTCAATATCTTCAACGAATCCCATATCGAGCATTTCGTCAGCTTCATCAAGGACAACGGTTTTGACGTTGTGTAGTTTCAATGTGTGACGATTGATATGGTCAAGCATTCTACCAGGAGTTCCGACAATAATTTGTGGATGACTCTTCAAGGCACGAATTTGGCGTCTGATATCAGAACCACCATAAACACTCTGAACCTTAACTTTCTTCTTACTTCCTAAGCGATACAACTCTTCTTGAGTTTGAATAGCTAATTCTCTAGTTGGTGAGATAATCAATGCTTGTATGTCACTTGATTGAGTATCAACGGCATTTAGTAATGGTAAACCAAAGGCTGCCGTCTTACCTGTACCAGTTTGAGCTTGTCCAATGACGTCGTCGCCAGTCATAACTAGTGGAATAGTTTGAGCTTGGATAGGTGTAGTTTCTTCAAAACCAGCTTCGTCTATGGCACTCAATAATCTGGGATCTAAATCTAATTCTTTAAATTTCACAAATGTCCTCCATTTTTTAAAACACGATAAATAACAATTTGACTACTGTACCACGTTTCATACACAAACTCAAATGACAGCTTCTACAATAATTCATGTAAAACGTTTTCTAAATGTATTCCATGGCTGGCCTTGAGCAAAATAGTATCATTTGGTTTTAATTCTTTTTTCAATTCTGCCGTTAAATCAGCTAGCTGATCTTTGCCATACCAAAGTAAATCTTGATCATCATATTTAGTAGCCAATTTATCTCTCAAGAATTTCATATCGTCGCCCACTAAATAAACTTTATTGAAGTCAGTTGCATTTATATGATCGGCTAATGACTCATGAAGCTTGGCAGACGCATCACCCAATTCCAGCATATCACCTAAAACGATCAGTTTACGACCAGAGGTTTTAATTGCACTTAAACTGTGCAAAACTTCAATTGCGGCCGTCGGATTGGAGTTATACACATCACTCAAAATATCGGCTCCGTTACTAGCTTTGAGCCATTCCGTCCGATTCTCGGTCACAAATAACTCGCTTAAAGCTTTTTGCATCGCTTCGGGTTTAATATGTGAAGCTTGTCCGACCAATAAGGCAGCCAAAGCGTTGTTGACGTTATATTCGCCCATCATCGGAATCGTGAATTCGAGCTCTGGCCATTGATTAGTTGTAAAACTCGTCGTAGTCTTGCCAGGTTTGATCTTTGTCGCATACAAATCATTGGTATCTTTTCGACCAAAAGTTAATTGTCTCTGTTCAATTTTTTTAGCACGTTCTAACAATAATGGTTCGTCACCGTTATAAACAAAACGACCATCTTCTTGCAAGTGATTTGTTATTTCCATTTTGGCATCAGCAATCTTATCACGGGTTCCAAAAAATTCAATATGCGCTTCACCGATCATTGTGATGACAGAAATATCAGGATTAGCAATACTGCTTAAATGATCGATCTGGCCAGGACGGTCCATCCCCATTTCTACTACTAAGACTTCGGTATTAGTCGGCATGTTCAAAATCGTGTAAGGCACACCAATTTCGTTATTAAAATTCTTAGGTGTTTTGGCAACATTATTGCTGGTACTCAAAACCTTGGCGATCATATCCTTGGTGGTAGTCTTCCCGTTACTACCAGTCACAGCAATGACCTTAGGATTTACCTTATTCAAATAATACTTAGCTAAAGTTTCAAAGGCACTGGCAACATTCTTTACGACAACATAAGGTATCTTGGCATTGACAATTTCATGATCACTTTGCCAGATCGTAGCACTTACGCCGTTTTCAATCGCACTATTGATAAATTCATGTCCATCGCGATCTCCTTGCAGTGGAAAAAATAAATCACCCTTTTGAGCCTTGCGACTATCGAAACAAACTCCAGTAATCTCAACGTCTGCAATCGCATCACTTTGGATTTTTAACGCTGAGTAAACTTCCCTTAACTTCATCTTCATGAAAAAACTTCCTCAATTATAAATAATTTAATTTGTCTGGTATAAACAAAAAAAGAGTATACTAAGATACTTAGAAAGGATTTGATGTATATGACATCTAATACAGATGATACTGTCGAGCCGAACAATTATTGGAAACGTAACCTAATAGTTCTTTGGTTCAGTACTTTTGTATCCGGTATTGGCTTCAGTATGATAACACCCTTTATGCCATTATACATTAACCAGTTAGGTAATTTCACAAAAAGTCAGCTCGTCATTTGGAATGGTATCGCATTTTCATCGACATTCCTAGTTATGGCGATTATCTCTCCTATTTGGGGCAAGATTGCTGACCGTCGCGGTCGTAAGTTGATGCTGATTCGGGCATCGCTTGGGATGGCGATTGTTATTTTCCTACAGGCTTTCGTCACTGCTCCTTGGCAGTTGGTTGTTTTACGACTCTTGCAAGGTGTCTTTTCAGGATTCGTCAGCAACTCCAACACTTTAATTGCCTCAACGGCACCTAGATCGGAAAGTGGAAAAGCTTTAGGAACCTTGAACACCGGTGTTATTTCCGGAACGCTTCTGGGACCTTTGGTCGGCGGTGTTATCGCTCAATACTTCGGTTATCGGATTCCTTTTATGATAACTGGGTCATTACTTTTCATAGCTTTTATTCTCGTTACGATTTTTATTAAGGAAGATTTCAAACCTGTTCCTAAGGGGCAAGAAGAATCAACCAAAGAAATTTTCCACAAGTTGAAAAATCCCAATTTAATCTTGGCCATGTTTGTCACAACCATGATCATCCAGACTTCTAACAACTCGATCAATCCTATCATCAGTTTGTACGTTAAACAGCTGATGCATAACTCGAGTCAAGTAACGTTGGTGGCGGGTGTCATTGCTGCAATGCCAGGAATTGCTAACATCATCGCGGCTCCACGTTTCGGTGCCTTGGGCGATAAAATCGGTACAGGGAAAATTTTAGTCGGCGGTTTAATTTTTGCCGTTTTGGTCTATATCCCCCAAGCCTTCGTTACTAATGTCTGGCAATTAGCAGGTCTGCGGTTCTTAGTTGGTATCTCTGATGCTTGCTTAGTTCCACAAGTACAAACAATTCTCGCCAAATATACTGATCCCAAATATACTGGTCGGATCTTCGGTTATAACCAGTCCTTCCAATCAGTTGGTAATGTCTGTGGACCATTACTTGGTTCATCGATCTCTGGTATTTTCAGCTATTCAGCTGTCTTCTTAAGTACTAGTATTTTAGCAATGATCAACTTCGTTTGGGTCTTTTCACATCTGAAGCCAAAGAATACGAAAGCAAAAAAATAAGCCATCCGATTGGATGACTTTTTTTATTTGTTTTGCAAACCATATTTTTTGTTGAAACGATCGATACGTCCATCTGCTTGAGCAAACTTTTGCTTACCTGTGTAGAAAGGATGTGAATCTGATGAAATTTCAACACGAATCAATGGGTATTCTGTACCTTCATAATCAGTTGTTTCTTTTGAGTTCATTGTTGAACCAGCTAAGAATTTCTTACCTGTTGATGAATCCATAAATACAACTTGGCGGTACTCTGGATGAATTCCTTGTTTCATTCTATGTCGCTCCTTTGCCATAAATCCTTAACGGAAATATAGATTATAATAACTAACAGTGTCTAATATTATCATGACTAAAGCTAATTTTCAATATAATTCTAATAATGTAAGCTGACTTTTTGCACAGCCACTTGATCGATCAGATCCAAATCATGGTCAATCAAAAGCATGGTTGGACGTTGTTTTTTGATGACATCGATAATCTGTTGACGTGTAATAACGTCTAAGTAATTCAATGGTTCATCCCAAAAGTACAAATTAGCTTCCTGGGACAAACTCAAGGCTAAGGCAACTTTTCTTTGTTGGCCTTGACTCATTTTTTCCACAGGCTGCTCAAACAAGGACCTTTCAAAGCCTAATTTTCGTAAATTAGAATAAATTAATTCCAATTTGATTTTTTTATCCACAGCTAGTTGTTGAATATCGCCTTGTAATTCATCATTTTGCGCCAAATACGAGATTTTGAGGTTATTGGCTACTCTGACATCCCCCTGATGCTCAAATGGCTGTGGCAGTCCCAAAATGTGTTTAAAGATAGTCGTTTTACCTATCCCATTGGGACCGACTAAGGCCACAACTTGGCGATTTTCAACTTTGAAATTAACAGTTGGCGTGACTATTTCGTTATGTTGCAAAGACAAGTCCTTAACTTCCACCATTACTTGTGGATAATTAACCGGCTGGTAATTCAAAGCGATTGGTTCTTCATCTTCAAAATTCTTCAATAAATTTTGTTTTTGATCAATAGCGCTTTCGACTCGCTTTTGGGCCGTCTTGGCCTTTTTCATCATCTTAGCTGACTTACGTCCAATGAACCCTTTATCCAAGTGAACTTTTTCAGTGTAATGCTTTTTGTTCTTTTGTGACTCCGTTTGATTGGACCAATTTTCTCGCTTAACCATTGTTTCATGTAACCGACGAATATCTTTTTGTAATTGTTCCTTTTGATTCTGTTCATATTGATCCTGACGTGCTTTATTATCTTGCCAAGTATCAAAATTGCCCTTAAAGACTGTCACATCTGCCCGATTGATGGAGATAACATGATCGATCACTGGATTTAAGAAGGTTTTATCATGACTAATTATGATAAAGCCTTTTTTGGCCTTGAGATATTCTGAAACGATCTGACGTCCCTCGATATCTAGGTGATTCGTCGGTTCATCAATTAATTGAAAACCTGATTCATCAATAAATAAGATTGCTAATAAGACTTTCGTCTGCTCACCAGGACTAAGCGTGGAAAAAGTTTGCTGCAAGACATCTAGACTGACTTGTAATTTATCCAACTCGATCTCAATTTTCCAAAGATCGTATTTCTCTATTCGAGCTAATTTTTGTACCACTTCGACTGTTGGCACGTTTTTATCAACAACCGTCTGTGGAAAATAATAAAAATTGAGATTAGAAATAATCTGACCTTGATAATCAAGTTTTCCTTGTAAAAGTTTCAATAGGGTAGTTTTGCCACGACCATTACGCCCTATCAAACCTAATTTCCATGATTCATCAATCTTTAAATTTAATGAATCAAATAGGTTGTTCAACATTTGGTCATATTTAAAACTAACATTTTCGACTTGAATTGTACCCATTTAATAACACCTTCATTCAGGTGTAGTGCAATCTGACTAAAAATTTTCGTACAAAAAAAGGACGCTAAACAGCATCCTTAATTGGTTTTAAGGAAGCGGGTCAAGAAAATAAGCCAAATCAAACTACACACAATATTTAACATATTTGTATAATCTTGAATTTGAACTTAATTTCTCAACGGCGCACTTCCTCTCTGTGTCTTAATTATAAATTAATTTATCAGGTTACTAGGCTGATGTCAAGATTCAATCATTTCATCTTCGCCAACTAACTTAACGTCAGCGCCTAAACAATGAAGCTTCCAAACCACTTGATCATATCCACGCAAAATATTTTCAGCGTGATCGATGACAGTTTGACCATCAGCTAATAGTCCCGCAATCATCAAACAAGCTCCAGCTCTGATCTCATCAGCTGTGACATTCGCACCCTTTAATTGGGCTCCGCCATGAACAAAAATCAAATCATTTTCACTGGTAATATTAGCTCCCATCTTCGTTAACTGAGAAATGTGTTTTACTCGTTTCGGATAGATGGTATCGATGATCATCGCTTCTCCACTAGCTTTCATCAAAAGCGGTGTGATCGGTTGTTGCAAGTCAGTAGCAAAACCAGGATATGGCATTGTCTTAATATTGACGGCTTTCAAATTAGGCGATGGTTTAACGTAAATACTATCTTCGCCAACCTCTAAATTAACGCCCATCTCATCAAGTTTAGCCAAGAAAGCATCCAAATGTTCACTAATGATGTTTTTAACTAAAATATCTCCGCCGTTAGCAGCTGCCAAACTTAAATAAGTCCCAGCTTCGATTCGATCAGGAATAATCGTATGAGCATTATTTGAACGTAATTCATCGACGCCTTCGATACGGATGGTTTCTGTACCCACACCACGGATAACAGCTCCCATATTGTTCAAGAATGTTGCTAAATCAATAATCTCTGGTTCTTTAGCGGCATTTTCGATCACCGTCGTTCCTTTAGCTTTAACAGCTGCCAGGATAACATTGATCGTTGCACCAACTGAAACCATATCTAAAAAGATTTTAGCTCCCTTGAGGCCTTCTTCAGGAGTTGTAATAATGATTTGCCCATGTTTGTTCTCAACGCGTGCACCTAATGCTTCGAATCCCTTGATATGTTGGTCAATAGGACGTGGTCCAATATCATCGCCGCCTGGAAAACCGACGACTGCTTTACCGAAACGACCTAGCATCGCACCCATAAAATAGTAGGAAGCTCGCAAACTGCTTACTTTGCCACTAGGTAGTTCAGCAAATTGGATCTTTGTCGGATCAATTCGCAATACATCATTATTCATTTCTGAAGTAACGTTCATATCTTTCAAAATAGAACGTAAATTTTTTACATCTCTAATTTGGGGAACAGAATCTAACACTACAGGTGTGTCAGATAAAATTGCTGCAGGAATCAACGCTACGGTACTGTTTTTAGCACCACCAATAGTCACTTCACCCGATAATTTCTTTCCACCGTTGATTACAAGTTTTTGCATAAGTTTTTTCCTAACTATTTTTAACTACTTCAAAAGAAGATTACATTTGATCTTCTTCAAGGCCTGAAGCTGCACCGATAAATCCTTTGAACAAACCTTCTGGTTTAGTTGGTCTGGACAAGAATTCAGGATGGTATTGAGCTGCAACGAAGAACTTGTTTTCAGGGATTTCGATAACTTCAACTAAGTGGTTATCTGGTGAAACACCTGAGAATACTAAGCCAAGATCTTCGAATTGTTTACGATATTCATTGTTAAATTCATATCTGTGACGATGTCTCTCTTGGATAACTGATTGATTGTCATAAGCAGCTGCTGCTTTAGAGCCTTCTTTTAGTTTACATGGATATGCACCTAAACGTAAAGTACCGCCACGATCTTCGACATCTTTTTTATCAGCCATAATGTCAATGATCTTATTTTGAGCATTTGGATCAACTTCACCAGTTGTTGCATCCTTGATACCAGCAACATCACGGGCAAACTCAATACTTGCCATCTGCATACCCAAGCAAATTCCAAGATATGGTACATCATGTTCACGAGCATACTTGATAGTTGTGATCATACCTTCAAGTCCACGGCTACCAAAACCACCAGGAACTAGGATACCATCAGAATCTTTTAGATAATCAGCCACATTGTCTTCCGTAATAAGATCAGCTGAAATCTTTTCTAGTTCTATTTCTGTATTATAAGCATAACCTGCAGCACGTAGGGCTTCTGTTACGGAAATGTAAGCATCTTGTAACTTAGTATATTTACCAACTAAAGTAATCTTTGTCTTGTGTTTCAAGTTGTGGACACGGTCAACTAGCTTTTGCCAATTTGCCATATCGGCTTCTTTTGTATCTAAATGCAAGTAACGGCAAACGATATCATCGAAATTTTGTGCTTGTAGATTCAAAGGAATGTCATAAAGTGAACTAGCATCACGAGATTCGATCACAGCCTCTGAGTCAACATCACAGAAGGAAGCAATCTTATCTTTCATATTTTGTGGCATTGGCATTTCAGTTCTGACAACTAAGATGTTTGGTTGAATACCGATTCCACGCAATTCTTTAACACTGTGTTGAGTTGGCTTCGTCTTCATTTCACCAGCAGCCTTTAAGTATGGTACGAGTGAAGTATGAATATAAACAACGTTTTCTGAACCAACCTCTGCTTTCATTTGACGCAAAGCTTCAAGGTATGGTTGTGATTCGATATCACCAACAGTACCTCCAACTTCAGTAATGATTACGTCTGAATCAGTTGTTGTAGCAGCACGCATAATCTTTTGCTTGATCATATCTGTAATATGTGGAATTACTTGAACAGTTGCTCCGTTGTAATCACCGTGACGTTCACGACGGATAACTTCAGAATAAATCTTACCTGTTGTAACGTTTGAATACTTGTTCAAATCGTTATCGATAAATCTTTCGTAGTGTCCTAAATCAAGGTCAGTTTCTGTACCATCATTTGTAACATAAACTTCACCGTGTTGATATGGGCTCATTGTACCTGGGTCCACATTAATATAAGGATCAAATTTTTGCATTGTCACCTTAAGGCCGCGATTCTTTAACAGTCTACCAAGGGATGCGGCAACAATTCCCTTACCTAATGATGAAACGACTCCACCTGTAATAAAAATGTATTTAGTCATATTTTCCTCCACATATTAATTCTAGGGATTTCTTACTTGCAAAAATAAAAAAGTCCCCCATTCAACATGAACAGGGAACTTAAATTAGTCTATCTAAATAGAGCCCGAACTATATAATACCGTGATATGTTCGAGTCGTCAAACTTTTAATCAAAAAAATCAAACTTATTTATTGTCATCGTCGTCGTCATCGTCGATATCATCATCATCTTCGTCATCATCATCAGAAAGATCGATATCTTCGTCATCGTCGTCGGCATCGAATTCTGTCAATTGACCTTCGATACCGTCGTCTAGACCCTCATCATGTTCATCGTCGTCATCGTCATCAACAGATGTTAAATCAGAGTTAGTGAACTTAGACAAGTCTGGACCACCTTCAGATGAGCCATCACTGTCATCATCGTCATCCATATCTGTGACGCTTAGATCTGAATCATCATCGTAGTCGACCACGTCATCATCTTCATCGTCATCACTCAAGAAGGCATTAACCTTTTGGGCAGCCTTGTGAGTATTCTCAGTACCATTGTCTTCAGGATGATTTACTTCTTCATCGACAGAATCATATGGATACCACTTGCGCAAACCCCAAACATTTTCGCCAAGTGAAAGAAAACTACCATCATTATTCAAATCTGTATAGAATTGAGGAAGTGATTCCTTAATATCGTCATCAGATTTACCCAAATAATCTTGTATTTCATTCACGATATCTGAGAAATTCATTACTTCTTTATTATTGTTGTTTAGGATCTCGTAGGCGACCTCAATCAATGAAAGCTCGTCTTTGTTTTGACCCTTGAATTTGTCAAACTTCAAACGTGTACACGTCCTTTCGCAGCGTCTTATTTATAATGATATAGACTTAAGCACTAAAAATCAATCTAAACTTATAATTTCCTATTACATTATTATCGTAAATCAGATCATAATCAATGTTTATTTTACCAGAAAGTGGATTAGTTACAATTTCGACCTTAGAATCTTTGGTATACGTGTCTAAAGGCATAATTCCATATTCAGTTTCCAAGTGGCCACTATTGTGTTCTTGATGGGTAAAATAAAGTAATGAAGCCAAATTATTAGCTTTGGCCACTCGTTTAACGTGAATCTCGCCACTTTCCGTAATTTTAACTAGAATAGATGCTTTATCATCATTTTCCAAACTCTCATGAAATCTCAAATAAATCGAATTACCAATCTGAGTGAATTTTCCCGGTTCAGAAATTTTGGTATGAGTTAACTCCCCAGATTGTAATGTATCAATATTTAACTCAACATTTATATCAAAACTATTATTTTCCAATACCCTACAGCCTCTACATGATAAAATTATATTATTAATTCAAAGAAGTGATTAAGTGAACAATACTATTATATTATACGACCAACAAATTAGCTCTAATAAAGATATGCTTGTTCCATTTTCAGACACTGGTGCCATTTTAAAATTCGTTTCCGAAAATAACCAGCCAGTAGTCCATTTTTGGGTTACGCAGCCAACTGTCATCTTAGGCATGCAAGATAAAAGATTAAATAATCTCTCTGCGGGCCTAGATATGTTGTCAGAAAAAGACTACTTATTTTATCTCCGTAATTCTGGAGGACTAGGTGTCGTCACTGATTCAGGCATTCTTAACTGTACGATCTTTTTACCTGACAAAGACAACCTTTTGATCGACGATGCTTACGAAAAAATGTATTCCTTATTAAAACAAGCCTTTTCGCCACGCATAACTGCCGGTGAGATCGTCAATTCATATTGCCCAGGAACTTATGACCTCAGTATTGACGGGAAAAAGTTTGCTGGAATATCGCAGAGAAGAGCAGGCAATGCTGTGGCTGTCATGGCTTATATAAGTATCAATGGTAATCAAAAGCAACGCAGCCGCCTCATGAAAAACTTTTATGAAATCAGCAACTTCCCCAAAAGTCAAAGCTTTGCCTACCCAGAGATCAACCTTCAAGCTATGGAAAACTTGGACCAGCTGTTAAACCAAGAATTATCGATTACTACAGCCAAAGAAAAAATCTTACAAGTCATCAGTCAAGACTACCACGTCGATCAAGAAACATTTTATATAATTCAAAATTCACTCCCTTACCAAGAGGCCTATAATAACACGCTAAACGATTTAATTAAAAGAAATAAGATTCTACTGGAGGGCAAATAAATGTCAGACAACATCGAAATGTTACCAAGAGAGAAAGTCTTTCGCGACCCAATTCACAATTACATTCATATTCAGCACAAAGTCATCCTCGATTTAATCAATACCAAGGAATTTCAGCGTCTACGCCGTATCAAACAACTAGGGACTTCTTCATTTACTTTTCAAGGAGCCGAACATTCCCGATTCACTCACTGTATGGGTGTTTATGAAATAACACGACAAATCTGTGATAATTTTCAACGCAATTATCCCACCAAACAAAGCGGTGACGGTCTTTGGGATGATAACGAACGCCTCGTTGCTCTCTGTGCGGCATTGCTTCACGACGTGGGTCATGGTGCTTATTCTCACACCTTTGAACATATTTTCAATACCGATCATGAGATGTGGACTCAAAAGATCATCACTTCACCAGAAACAGAAATCAATGGTGTTTTGAGACAAGTTGCTCCTGACTTCCCAGACAAAGTTGCCAGTGTGATTGCCCATACCTATCCTAATCCTCAAGTAGTTCAAATGATCTCTAGCCAAGTTGATGCTGATCGCATGGATTACCTCTTGCGCGATGCTTACTTCACAGGAACTAAATATGGAATGTTTGATTTAACCAGAATCCTGCGAGTGATGAAACCTTATAAAGGTGGTATCGCCTTTGATAAAAATGGGATGCATGCAGTTGAAGACTATATTCTCAGCCGTTTCCAAATGTATCAACAAGTTTATTTTCATCCTGTATCTCGAGGTATGGAAGTTGTCTTAACTAAGCTCCTACAACGAGCTAAGGATCTCTATGAACATAATCATATGAATGGTTTCGAGATGCCAAGCCTCTTGATTCCTTTCTTTGAAAACAAAGTCTCAATCGATGATTATTTACTACTCGACGATGGCATCCTCAATACCTACTTCACTTTGTGGCAAAGTTACCCAGATGAAATTTTAAAAGATCTATCCTATCGTTTTCTAGCTCGTAGACCTTTCAAATCAGCTGAATATGACCAAAACACCGCAAAAATCTTGCCTAATTTAGCTGAAATAGTTGAAAATGTCGGCTTTGACAAGGATTACTACACAGCAACTAATACAAGCTACGACTTACCTTACGATATTTATGACCCGAATTCGAATAAGAATCGCACTCAGATTGAAATCATGCAAGACGATGGCTCTTTATTAGAGCTGTCGACCATCAGCCGTTTAGTTAACGCATTGACTGGTAAAGTTTTAGGCGACGAACGCTTTTATTTCCCAAAGTCAATGTTACTAGAGCCTACAGACGATATTTTCAGTGGCGACTATGCTAAATTCAAAAAACATATTCACAACGATAAAATTGTTCAGTAAATCGCTTTCAACTTTCACATTTATTTATTAAAATGAAGCTAACCTATTTTGATTTAAAGTCTGTGCATTTCTCAGATGATGAGGTTATGCTTGCTTTGCCTAGAATGTGAAAAACAGGAGGTTATCATGACAGAATTTTCTAATAAAACCAGAACGGACAACTTGCAAAAAATGCAAGATCAAGTATTAGATTTATTAGTAATCGGTGGTGGGATCACTGGTAGTGGGATTGCGCTTGATGCTCAAACTAGAAATATCCAAACCGGTTTGATTGAAATGCGTGACTTTGCTTCTGGAACTTCCAGTCGCTCAACTAAATTAGTTCACGGGGGGCTGCGTTATTTGAAACAAGCGGCCGTCAAGGAAGTTCACGAGGTTGGTAGCGAACGGGCAATTGTCTACAATAATGCCCCTCACGTAACGACACCATTAAAAATGATGTTGCCTTTCTACGACGACGGGACTTTCGGACCATTCACTACTTCAATTGCACTGGACGTTTATGACCGCTTAGCGCAAGTAAAGAAATCCGAAAGAAAGTTCATGTTAAAAGCACATGACACCTTAGAACGTGAGCCATACATTAAAGGCGAAGGCTTGAAAGGTTCTGGTGTTTACGTTGAATATCGAACTGACGATGCCCGTTTAACTTTAGAGGTATTGAAAAAAGCTAATGAATCTGGCGCCTTGATTGCCAATTACATCCAAGCAACCGGCCTATTGTATGATCAACACGACAAAGTCTGTGGAGTGATCTTTAGAAACTTGATCGATGGCTCGACCGGTGAAATCCATGCTAAAAAGGTAATTAACGCCTGCGGTCCTTGGGTAGACGAAATCAGACAACTGGATGGCTCAGATACTGGTAAACACTTGCATCTTACAAAAGGGGTTCACCTAGTTATCGATCATGATAAATTCCCGATCACTAATTCAGTTTACTTTGATACCCCATTCCACGATGGCCGAATGATGTTTGCCATTCCTAGAGAAAACAAGACTTATATTGGAACGACCGACACGACTTGGACAGCAGATCCTAAAGAACCAAATATTACCACGGAAGATGTAACTTATATTCTAGCGGCAGCTAATCAAATGTTTGACTTACCACAATATCTTACTCCTGATGATGTTGAAAGTGGTTGGTCTGGCGTTCGTCCGCTGATTCAAGAAGAAGGCAAATCACCATCAGAAATATCTCGAAAAGATGAGATTTTCCAATCCAAATCTGACCTGCTCTCCATTGCTGGCGGTAAGCTAACTGGTTATCGAAAGATGGCCGAAAAAATCGTCAACCGTGTGGCCGAACAACTAGCTGTTGAAACTGATTATGACTTCAAGAAAACAGTCACTGAAGACTTAACCTTATCCGGCGGTGAAGTTGGTGGTGATGAAGGCTGGATGGATTACTTTGACCAAGCTGTTCATGAAGGGATTATCAACTATGATCTAGAACGCGATGAGGCTGAAAAGTTAGTTCAGCGTTATGGTTCAAATGTCTTCGATGTTTATCAATTATTACCAGACACTCAAACTAAGGACAATTTGCCAAGAATCGACTGGGCTATGTTGAATTATGGCCTAGAGTTTGAGATGGTTGAACATCCTATCGATTACTTACTTCGTCGTAGTAGTCAAATGTTATTTGATATTGAACACATGAAATCAGTCAAAACTGGAGTTATCGACTACATGGCTAAGTATTATGACTGGTCCGACGAGACAAGCGCCGATATGACCGCCGAAGTCGATCAAAAGCTTGCCCTGACTGACCTTCATGATGTTAAGGCAAAATACACCGAATACGCTCAAAATAATTAAATATTGTCGCAAGTCCAATCATCCCGGTGATTGGACTTTTTTTACTCCAAAATTAAAATTTGAATAAATATCTCCACGGCACTTTAATTTTTCTCAAATTATAGTAAAGTGAATCTTGTACTTTGAAAAAGGTAATAATAATGAAGGAGATTTGCGAGAATGCTGAAGGAATTCCAAGAATTTATTTCCCGTGGTACTGTTGTTGACTTAGCTGTCGGTGTTATCGTTGGTGCTGCTTTTAATAGCTTGGTATCAGCGATTACTACTTACCTTTTGAATCCACTGATTGGACTCATCATCGGACAAATTGACTTGTCAGACATGAAATTTCAAATCTTAGGAGCAACTTTCTTGATCGGTGATTTCATCAACGCCTTAATCAATTTCTTGATCATTATGTTCGTCGTCTTCATGATCGTTAAAATGATGAATAAAATGCGCCGTGATGGTTCACGTAGTAAGTTTGATCGAAACGGTGAAGCAATCCCAGATCCACAAACCGAATACTTACAACAAATCCGTGACCTATTGAGATATCAACAAAGAAATAACCACAATGACCGCTATTAAGGTCGTCAATCTACAAAAGCTGCATCAAATTAAACACTTTTAAGACACGTGCTCTTATCTCAGAGCCATGTCTTTTTTTTATCCAAAAGGCGGCAACTCAAAATCGAGTTACCGCCTTTTTACATTAATGCTCGAAAGCTTAAAGTGTTTTGCGCCGCTCTCACTCATTATTTAGATATTTTCCTATTTAAGTGGTGTGACGACTTTTAAGTCTAGTGCCTGAATAAAACCACTCGTGCCGTCAACTACCATTGGAATGACATTGACGCTTGGTGCCGCACTAGTTACATAACTTTCATCAAGAGGCATCATACCATCGATACTAATATCGAGTGCTTTAGGCATCCCCTCAATGTGAATCTTGTTGTCAATTGCAGGAGTCTTAACTACATCATCACAAATTTTATGAACGTAGATCAAACTGACTTTGGCTTCACCATTAACCATGCCGCTCATTGTGAACTTGTGTCCGCAAAGGGTACCTTTCTTTACCGTCCCAAATGTTGGATGTAAATCTTCTGGGGCGGTGTACCACTCATGTTCAATCTTCATATCATCAAACTTGAATCCAAGCCGATCACCCATTTCATAGACTCCAGAAATATAATACGAAGCAATTCCTAACTTCAACTTATCCTGTGGAAATTGCTTTGGATCCATACCATATCCAAAAACTTTGACCCAACTCGAATAATTATGTTGATCGTCTTCACCTGATTGAACTGTAATTTATCCACATGACCCATAAGTCCCGCTAAGACAGTTGGAATATACGAAGCATAAGCTCCTGGTAACAAACCAGTTGGTAAGTAAGAAACTCCATTTTCTTTAGCAGTATCATTGATCATTTTGAATAAATCAGGTGTAGTTGCCTGTGAATAATAGATTGGCAAAGTCGTGATCACATTTTTCTTAGCTTTTAATAATCGGCAAACATCTACAGCGCTAGGTGTAAAGCCGCCTTTTTCATCTCTAACCAATGGCGTATAATCCAAAACTACATCAGCATCTAACTTCAATGCTTCATCGATATCATCAGTTACTGTAACGCCAGTTTTAGCAAAGCCAAAAATCTCACCAGCATCTTTGCCAACTTTCTTCGGATCAATGTCCACTGCTGCTACTAACTGCAATGACTGTTTCTCCTGAATCATTCTAATTGCGGCCCGGCCAACATTACCAAGGCCCCAAACGATAACTTTATACTGTTTCATCATATCACCCCAATCTGGTCAAGAATCGGCCTATCTATTGCTCATAGTATCACTAACTCTTGATAGATTATATAGCTCTGAAAGGTTTTTCATAACAAATTTATAAACCAAAAAAATACGTTAAATTGAACAAATAAAAATTCAATTTAACGTATTTTTCTAGACTGAATCATTTAAAACCCAATTAACTTTTCCAGTATAAGCGCCTTTCACTGATTTACCAGTTGATTTCAATAAAATACCTGTGGCACTATTCCAATTATCACTAATTTGTGTAACTTGAATACCACTAGTAGTCTTAGCTCCTTGAGCAATCTGAACTGGGATTGTGGAACTGAAGTCTTGTTCTGTATTATCAGATTTTCTAAAAATCAAGTTTCCAGCAAATTTAAGGCTATTTTGATACAAGCCATCATTTGTGGCTGTTAATTTCCATTGCGATCCTTGCGCTCTAGCATCGCTAACTGAAACATTCCAGGCACCAGTTCGTGGAATTAAACCGTTAACAAAACCAGTATTGATCGTCTTAAAGCTATAATTGCCAACGTTCAAAGATAATGTCCCTTGTTTAGAAATTATTACCGTTCCCGTATTAGAAACATTACCATCACTGTCTTTGACATATATCTGAAGGGTATTCTTTTCTTGAGTAAGTTGTGAATAAGGAACTGAATAATTTAATTTACCATCAGTTCCACTGCTTCCCAATGACACCGTGGTCAGTTTGGTTCCATTGAGAATTCCATACACGTTAACCTTTGAATTGGTGACTGTACTTCCGTCGGTATACGTAACTTGACCAGTTACATTAGCAGCTTCATCATTTTTGACAGTAATCTGAGTTTGATCCAAACTCAAATTAATTGGCTTAGCTTTATTGATAACGAATGGTACGGTATCAACATCTTTGATTAAATCATCACTTGTAAAATGTGAACGCACGGAAGGAACTTTAGTTGAAGCACTGACACCATTAGCCACACCGTTAATCGTTATGGTTGCGCTATTTAGTGAACTAGATAGCGATTTACTTAATGTATAGGTCAAAGTATTCCCGGAAAGACTACT